>NZ_LBJP01000087.1:0-251877 GCF_028128715.1 Bradyrhizobium sp. CCBAU 51745
ATGATATCCTCCTTCACTGCACTTGACGCTCGAGATTCCACCGCGGCAAGGGCGGGGTCCATACCATTGGCCCCCGACTTGCAAGGATTGGCTTTGGCAGTATGCTCGGATCGCCTGCGCTCATATGTCCGGCCTATTTTCGGGTCTTGCGAGCACCGGCCAAGATGGGCTTCGCGGACAGTGAGATCCAAACACGAGAGCGGCATTTTCTGCCGGTAAACCGAGCGGAGCATTTCACTGACCGGCTTGCGCCGAACGTACCACCTCTTCCTGTCCTGCAAGTTCCGCCCCGAGCGTCAGACCTGCGGTGCTGACGCCAAACTTGGCATTTCGTTCATGCCTATATTCTCGAAGTACGACGACGCTATCGCGAACGCGGTCAGCCCATTCCTGACGCTGGGTGGCGTGAAAGGAAAGTCCAACAAGGTCCGGCAAACGGGGCGCTCGGCAGGCGATTCCGTAATATCGCGGCGTGGCGGGGCCGATGGACAAGGAGTAAATGTGTTCGCCAACAATGCAGATCCTGCTCAGCACGTTTCCGTAACTGCGCAAGGTCTGTTCCGCATGACTATGCCGGTCGCGGGGGTACCCTTTCGACCGCGCCTGGCTTACAAAGCCCTCGTTAAGATGGGGCTCGCGCTGCTGCCCGACGACGAGGCAAAGCACTACACCAAGCTTCGTGCCTGGCTGCTCGATGTGGACGACAAGGTCGATTTTCCCAATCTTGGCATGGGCATGTCATTCGCTTCCGTCGGTAACGCACCGCCGATTGTCGTAGGCGCACTGCTTCGTCGGACAAATCCAGGCTCTGACTCATATGTGGAACGGCCCGGGCTGCAAGAGATTTCTCTGGTTGAACAAGGGATGACGGTGCGGTCATATGTTCGGCCTGTAAACGCGGCGCCTGGCCGCTGGCCACGATGATATCCGCGGAAGCAATCGCCCAATCAATTTCTCGCGCTCGAAGCGCAGTGAGTCAGGCGGTCTGATCGCTACCGGGAATGTGGTCATTCGGGGTTCATCCAGATTGCACCTTGCCTCCTCGGCAGCTTTCTTCTTCCGCCGGAGAGCTCTTAAGATTAGGTTTTCAGCATTGCAGCCGGCGCCTGATAGATGCCGCCTCTGACCAGCAAGGCCCAGATGGTGCGCGCGATCTTATTGGCGAGCGCCACCGAGACGACCTTGACCGGCCGTCTTTGCAGCATGGTCCGAATCCAGAGCGGGACTTTCAAGCCTCGTTTAGCCAGCTTGATGATCGAGGTCGCACCAACGATCAAGAGCGTCCGTAGTTGCCGATTTCCACGCTTTGATATCGCCCCGAGCTTTTCTTTCCCGCCGCTCGACCGTGCCCTCGGTGTTAACCCCGTCCAAGCCGCAAAATCTCGTGCAGTCGCAAAACCGCGAGCATCCGAGACCGATGTCCGAACGGTAGCGGCGATGAGAGGACCGACGCCCGGAATGCTCATCAGGCGCCTGGCATCGGGGTCCTTTCTGACGGCAACCAAAATCTCTCTGTCGAGCTTCTCTATGCGGGTTGTAAGAAGCTCAATCTGTTCAGCGAACTGGATCAGGGCAAAGCGGGCGGCGCCGGGGATCCTATTGTCTTTTTCGTCCCGGAGAAGCACCAGGAGTTTTGCGATGCTTGCCATGCCTGTGCCGGCGATAATGCCCAATTCGGCCATATGAGCACGCAGGGCATTTGCAGTCTGGCTGCGCTGCCTCATCAGCATCTCTCGCGTTCGCAAAATCATGCTGGCTGCTTGTTGTTCGGCAGTCTTCACCGGTACGAATCGCATTGTCGGGCGGGTGACCGCCTCACAAATGGCTTCAGCATCCGCCACGTCGGTCTTGTTTCGTTTGACGTAAGGCTTCACGTAGGCTGGCGGCATCATGCGGACAGCGTGGCCCAGCGCCGCGATCTCGCGTGCCCAGTGATGGGCACTCGCACAGGCCTCCATACCTACCAAGCAAGTTGGAAGGCTCCGAAAGAAGGGCAGAACCTGCGATCGCCGCAATGTGCGACGAACCAAGACTTTCCCGCTTTCGGCGATGCCGTGAACTTGAAAGATTGACTTGGCCAAATCCAAACCCACCGTGATAATTTTCTCCATGGAACGGTCCTTCCTTTGTGGCGACTCTCTACGCGACCACGTTAGGCACTTTTGATGCCGGTTCGAAGGGCCGTTCCACACCATCACTTTTGATGCAGTTCGAGGGATCTCTGGCGCATTGATTGGAGGAGAATCAGCGCCATGCAGCAAGCACTCCACCGCTCCAGTCTGGTGCCGCGTGGGTTTGTTGTAGAGAGTGCGTGCTACGAGGGTGACAAGGCCGTCATCACGGTCCGGGCGTCCGGAAGTGTCGGCTTGTGTCCATCATGCGGGACAGTTTCGCGGCGTATCCATAGCCGGTATCGGCGCCGCGTGACCGATCTGCCGCGCTCGGGGCGGATCGTCCAGCTCCTGGTAATCGCACGCCGCTTCCGCTGCGATGCCGTCCTATGCGGGCGCCAAATCTTCACCGAGCGCTTCGCCGAAGGGGTACTGGCGCCATCGGCGCGACGCACGGCAAGGTTGGACTCTATCGTCCATCACCTCGGTCTGGCGCTTGGCGGTCGACCGGCGGCAGGCTTCGCAAAACGGCTGATGCTGCCAGTGAGTAAAAAACGCTGCTGCACGTGGTCCGACGCCGTAGTCGTCCGCCGGCCGCCCCGCTCAGGATTGTCGGCATTGATGATTCGGCTTGGCGGCGCAATCACCGATACGCCAGCAACATCTGTAACCTGAAACGGCGCCGGGTCGTCAGCCTGCTGCCGGATCGGGAGCGTGCGACCGCCCAAGCCTGGCTCGCTGCGCATCCCACGATAGCGATCGTCGCCCGCGATCGTGGCGGAGGGTATGGCGAAGCGGCAGCCAAAGCCTTGCCGCACGCGGTACAGGTCGCGGATCGTTGGCATCTGATGGAGAACGCCAGCCGAAGAGGAACGAATCGCGGAAAGCTCGTCGTGGATTGATCCACGGGGGCAGGTGATGAAGACGCCGGATGACGTGGCGGAGATGTTGCGCCTGAGGGCGTGCGGGTGGGGTCTGAATCCTGGGTGACGTAGATGGCATTCAATCTTCCGTCGGCCTAGACCAAGCCGGCCCCGAGGGTAATTAGCCGTCAGTTCTTTAAAGCTCTGAACACCGCAGCTCGGGGAGCACACAGGACATTCACCGCTCCGCTGTCGCCGCCGCTAGCATCCTTGCCGGTTAAGACTCGACGGCGTTCTCAACGTCGAACCAAGCATCGGGCCAAGGCGCGTCAGCTTCTCGTAAGCTAGCGCCCCCAATAAGAGATCGCTACAATTGATAGCGCGCAAAGTCGCGCAACGAGTGGCAACAGTTTTGGAGAGCAACATGGTGCTGTGGAGTCCCCGGCTCCTCCGATCAAGGTGGAGAGCTGGCTGCGCGGAGAGCTCCTCACGAGCTTCCAGCCCGGGAAGGTGTACCGGCGGCGAGTGGCAACTAATTTGACGATCTGACGGTTTACACGAAGAATGCTAAACGACTCCTCCGTCATCAAAATGCACGTGCGCACAGCCATGGGGGCGGCCGGACCAAGGCGGCTATCGCCATGCGTCTGAAGACAGGTGAAGATGAATGTTGTCAATCGGCGCTTTTGATTGCAGCTTGTGGTCAAGCTGCCGTTCTTTCTCTCCAGGGACACGCCGGTAGCGATTGCTCCGTCGGAGCTGGTCGGGGTTGCGGAACGATGTGCTTTTCAAAGCCAGGCGGCCCTGTTCAGCGCGAGCTCCGCCCTGCTCAGAACCGTCGGGTAGAGTGATCCTTTGTGCGGCTCTTCCGACTACTAAAGTGCATGTTTTCCGTTCACGGAAAGGCCCCAATGGGCAAGGCCGAATTCCATTCGACAACGTGATTCGCCTCTATCCATGCCTTACCACTCGCTTGTCCCCCCCGAGCTTTCGATTGTCCAGATCCTTTCCGAGGCCGATAAAGTGATCCTCCTGGCTCGGCCGAAGTCAGCTGTCTCAAGCTGTCCCTGTTGTGGCTGTCAGACCGGCCGCGTGCACAGCCATTACGTGCGCCGCTTAGCTGATCTGCCGTGGCAGGATCGGTTTGTTGAGATCCGTCTTCACGCACGGCGTTTTCGATGCGCTAACTGGCAATGCGCACGACAGATTTTTACAGAGCGGTTGCCGCAAATGGCGCGACCGAAAGCGAGGCGAACCTTGCGTCTCTGCGACAGGCAATTGGCGATCGGATTCGCGATCGGCGGGAAGCCGGGTGCAAACCTTTCTCGCAAACTTGGTATGCCTGCCAGCGGCGACACACTGCTACGGATGATCCGCGCGGTCGAGTTCAAGCCGCCAGAGCCGCTGCGCGTGATCGGCATTGATGACTGGGCCTGGCGCAAGCGCCAACGCTACGGAACCATCATCTGCGACCTTGAACGCAACCGCGTCATCGATCTCTTGCCGGACCGAAACGCCAATACGGTCGCACGTTGGCTAAAACACCGGCCAGGCATCGAAGTGATTGCCCGCGATCGTGCCGGCGTTTATTCCGAGGGTGCCCGTCGTGGCGCTCCCGACGCAATGCAAGTCGCTGACCGTTTTCATCTTCTTCAAAACCTGAGCGACGCGCTGCATTCGGCAATTAGCCGTCATCGCAACGCCCTCGGTGTCGCTGTAAAGGCCATGACTGCCGAGGTGGTCCATGGAGATAAAACTAAGCCCGAATCGCGGCCCAAAGAGGCTCCCACAAAACTTGATCAGCTGCGTCGCAAGCGGCGGAGTGATCGCCGTTCACATTATGCCAAAATCCTCGACTTGCGCGCCAACAGCTTGTCGCCGCGCGAGATCGCGCCGAAGATCGGAATGAGCGTGAGGACGGTCGAGCGCTGGCTTGCCGCGGGTGGTGAGCCGGAGCACCGGAGGCCGCGCGCCCACTCAGTCCTCGTTGGTCCTTTTAAAGATTATCTAGAAAAGCGCTGGGACGAAGGTGAACGCCGCGCGTCGCAACTATGGGCCGAAATCAGGCTCAAGGGTTTTGAAGGCAGCAAAGCGACCATCTACCGATGGACTGCTGTGCGAAAGCTACATGCCACGTCAAATCTGCAGTGGCGAGCGCCCTCCCGCCGTGATTGTGCACGGCTCCTAATGGGAGAGCTTACATTGCTCGATGAGCAAACGAAGCGGTTCCTTCACCATCTTCAGGAGGTTGCGCCGGAGCTTTCGGACGCCGCCAGGCTTGCCCGACGATTCGTGGCAGTTATACGGGGACAAGATGATGCGAGTCTCCAGCAATGGATTGAGGATGCTTCAAACAGCGAACTGGCTGCCCTGGCAGGAGGTATTGCCAGGGACATTTCGGCTGTTCGGGCAGCGATCAAGCAACCCTGGAGTACCAGCCCCGTGGAAGGACATATCAACCGCCTCAAGACAATCAAGCGCCAGATGTACGGTCGTTCGGGATTTGCACTGCTCAGAAATAGAGTGCTGGCAACGGACTGACAATGCACAGTCGCCTAGGTGTTTTGTCCCAGATTTTGATGGTGCATCCTTATCGCACGACTGCAAATCCTGGACTTCCCAGCCAGAACGATTCAAACTCAATCCGCTCCAGAAAATGCCGGGACTAAACACCTAGGACGACACTCCAAGAGGAGAGCTGCACCAAATATGCGGAAGATCCACACCTGGATGATGCGTACGTCGGCCCCGTTCTCCAGCAGATGGGGCGCGAATGGCCGAACGTATGCACTGTCACCGACTTGCTCAAGCCGGCCGCAGCACAGGCTGAGCGACAGGCGGCGTGCAGCACATTTGGGACGAGCGGACGCTCGTCGTCGCGACCGGGAAATAGCCATGATTTTCCGCAGATTCCTCAAAAGCTGCGGCGATACGTAACGGTCTGTGCCGCCCTTGCCGTGCTCGCCCGGATCAACATCCGTTGGCTGCCAATGTCGACAACCTTCAAGAGGACCACTCCCGATACGCGCAAGCCTGCGGCATAGACAGCGGTCAACGCGGTACGGCTCTTAAGGCTCGGGTATAGCGCGACAATCTGGATGAGAAGTGCGCGATATTTCGCCGCGAAGGTCACGCCGCCTTTGCCGTCAGGGACCGGCACGAACTTGGTGCCGAGAACGTCTTTGACATCTGCCTTCGGTGCCGCCCGTACCAGGATTTCCTTCGCGAGCAGCAGCGTGCCGGCGTAGAAGTTGCGCACGGCCGAAAGCGCCCGCTTCGCGTCGTTGTGCTCATAGTCCTCGATCCCGAGCTGAATGGACTGAATGGCATTGTCAAATAGCGTAATCATGGCCAAGCGGCCCCTTACATCGTCACGAACTCAATATTGCAAGCAATGGGCGCGGCTACGGGACTTGAACCCATATCCCCCTGCCTCTAGGTTGGTGTTGCGAAGACCCCTAGATCGAAAGCAGGCGCTCTATCCTTTGAGAGGCCGATGCCGCCTCCAGCTTCTTGCGCTTGAGGCGTGCCTGCTCGGCGGCCTTGGTGAACTCCGGCTCGATGGACTTGAGCTTTTTCACCAGCCCGTCGAGTGAGAAGGCGTTACTGGTCTGTAGCTTCTTGCCGAGGTATCGCGCAACGCGCTTCAGGTATCCCTTCTTTTCAAGCTGCGTCAGAACCCGCTGGACCTGCCGGGGGCTTTTGCCGATGCGGGTGGCGATGGTCTCTTTTGCCAAGAACGGATAATCGTCCGCGTCCCACCAGTGCATGAGAAGCTGCGCCGTGATATTGAACTGCAGCGGCGACAGCTTGAGCTTTGCCTGCGCGCGCAGCAGCAGGTTCGGCATCTGCACGCTACCTCCCCTTGCCCAAAGGCCTCGAACTAGGCATAGAAACTGGCATCATCTCGCGCCACCGATAGGCACGGCGTGAGGTGCTGGTACGGTTGGAAAGGGGGAGGTCAGTCCGTCCCAGCACGCCTACGAGCCTCTCTACTTTTCCTGATTAGCTTACTTTTGTAAGTTAACACCTCAGCGGGCGAAATCAGGTTTTCCTCGAGAATTTGCCGTCGAAAAACCACGAAGACTGATCATTGATCGCGGGATGCTTTCGCGGTGCCTGCTGCCCTTTTTACTTGGTCCGGTTCTTTTCGGCCGCGATGCGGACCTTAGGCCAATCCTCTCCGAACGTAACGAACGAGAGCGACTGCTCCTTCGTCAACTCCTCCACAGGGAGGATCAGATTTTCGCGGGTGTTTCGCCCAACGATGAACCCCGACAATGCTCCGGATTTCGATATGACCGGGGCGCCGACACTTTGCTTGTTCGCAAATGGACGGCCACGAGAGGTGGCGAGGCCGCAATACGGGAGGAGGAGATCCTCTTCCTTCCCATCTTTGATCCGCACCTTGAAGAGCTCCCCGGTCAAGCGGCCGAGCTTGTTGTTTTTGGCTCTGGTCAACTGATTACGACGAGAACCCGAGGCGGTCGGAAGAACTTCTTCCGCATTGACGCGTCTAACCCGGAAATTCGGCCGATCCCACAGATTGTTGCGGAAGTCACGGACCGTAACCATCTTCTCCGACGACTGGACGGGATCGTTAAAAAGCGGAGATGCCTCGAGCTGGACCGCCTGGAAACCGATGTCGGGAGACTTGGCACCCAGCACTTCAACGACCGGTACGAAGTGCCCCATCCGTACGTTAGAACGCCCCGACCCACGGACCAACTCGCAAAGGCCGGAATGAACCTTGCCGAGCCGGGAATGCGGCGTCATGAGTGCGAATACCGCCGGTCCTTTTCGGACCAAAGCGGACAGCATCATCTTGGCGTCCCTCTTGCCGTCGATCCGAACCTTCACCAGCGTGCCTATCCGCAAGGCATTCGAGCTCACGCTCGATGGTTCGCGCAGACCCCTCAGCTCAGTCTTCATAATCGATGCCTCTCGTAGTGTCGGGCTCGCCCAGCTCCACCAGAACAGGCCCAACCATCAACGGAAATAGATCGAAGCTTTCGGCTCGTTTAGTATCAGCTGGAGGTAAATTTACTTTGATGGGCTCGCCCTCAATGTTCATCCGCGTGAGGCGAACGTTCGAGAAATCCAGATCGTAAGCCCGGGAAATCGAATCGAGCGAACGCTCGAGCGAATCCACGAGCACTTTCATGCTGATGGCCGCCTTCCCTACTCCTTTACGCGTCCACCCGTATTTCGCGGAGTCGTACCCGGGCAGTATGGCCGCATCGAGATGCTCGAAGGACAGCTCCCCAAGACGGGCCAGATCGGCGTCATCGAGGATACGTACCGCAGCCGGCGGGGCACCGTGCCGCACCATCACTTTCGCGAACCGCGTCGTCGGCGGCTCTATGCATTCGGAACCGCCGGCGTCCGGCACCATGGTCGCGCGGTTATCGACGGTCCGGAGGCTGCCCTTCACGTGGGTCACGCAAGCGGACGGACCATTGCTGAAATGGGAAAGGAGAAGCTTGTTGATGGGCGCGGCCGAAAAAGAATAGGCACTATTGCTCTCGTGCAATAGCGTGACGGCAGGCGCCGGACTGCGCTTTATGAAAGGCCTGATCTCCTCCGCATCTTCGTCTTCGAGATGTACTGCCGAGTAGAACGGGCATAGATCGTGGCTGTCCTTTGTCCCGGGGACGACGCGCGCCCGCCGCTCGTCTTCGATCGCCTTGACATCCGCCTTCATCGGCTTTTTCGATAGCCGGGCCGCCAGAATGTGCGCCGCCTTCGTCACGTCCTTGCCGAGTATCGGGGAAAGCGCGTCGATGAGGCCGCCGTCGCCCGATCCGCTAACCATGATCTCCCCACCGCTCTCGATGATCGACGAGGGCGACCAGTAGGGAGGAGTCTGCAGATTCCCGAACTGCCTTTCGGCTGCGAAGCCCGTGGCGAGGACGCAGATATCGGCCTTCAATACCGTCCTCTTGGCGTCCGCGAGCGTGATCTCGATCGGAGTCGCTGTACGATCGATATGGTCCACTTCCGCGTGAATGAATGCGACGTGCTTGGCGAATCCCTCTTCCCATTCCTTCTTCATGGCCTCGACGACTTCGGTGACCGGCGCCTGTGCCCAGTTCATGAACGGCAATTCGGTGGCAGGTGTTGGTTCCTGGAATGGCCAGAAGATAATGTTAGGATGGAGCTCGCGATGCGTCGCGTTCCGGTAGTGGCTGAAGTCGACTATCTCCTTGTCAACGATGGTGACGCCGGCTCCCAGGCTGCGGAAGGCGGCTGCGATGGTTCTGCCGGCCACGCCTGCCCCGACGATGCACACGCTGCGATGACCGGGGGCAAGATGTCGATCGGTAATCTCCGCCGCCAGCGCAAGCGCCCGTAACTGCTGCGAATAGAAGTTTTGCTGCGGCAGATACGGATTAAAGACGAAGAGATGGTCGGTAAGTCTGCACGCCTCGTAAACGTGCGCGCTGCGTTCTGGGTCGATCGGCATGCTTCTTCGATGGTGGCAGTCGTACCGCCGCCCAGGCAAGCGACGATCGATGAAATGAAGTTTTGCAATAGCTAGACAATGACTATCACGGCACAGGTGCATGCCGCGTCCGCAGGAATAGCGAAGGCCGTCTCCGTCCCCGAAGACACGCGCCCACCCCCGTTCGATTGGCCCGTGACAAGATAGCAACAACTGCCAGTTGCGTAAAGCGGTTTGTTAGTTTCGAGAGCTAAAACAAGGCCGAAGCAATACACACGACGGATAGGGTGCGTGGAGTAAATGTCTCCTCGCATCTCGCCTTATTTCCAATGGCCGAGCGGGCGCGCGCCGCGCGACTTGATGTAGTCGAGTGACCTCGTTGAAGCGGGCCTCGAATGCGCGCAAAACCATGGGACCCAGCGGCGCGCGGCCGCCATCTCGACGCTGATCTTGTCGGAGAACTATTTAGAGCTTTGTGGCCGATAGGATGGTCTCGGCCTCGTTGCCGTCGAACCCCTTGTCGGGCTGCTGGGGCGACTTGCGGACCCGGACCTTGACGCCGGCGGCCGGATTTTCGGCGAGATCTCGCTGATCATCGCCGTACTGCAGGATCGCGCGGGTGCCCGCCGTCCTATCAGACGGACGTTGTATATCGATGGTTGTCCGGAAGAGACGGAAAAACCCTTTCAGATCAAAAGGGCAGCTGATTTTCGGAGTTTTCGAGGGTTCTGGCGGAGAGGAAGGTGATTCTAATCTCCATCGTGCTCGTGGCGAGAACGCCTCTTACACCAACTATACCAACGGCACTAAGGGGCTGACCGCCGACCAAGGACGTGCGGTAATGGAAACGATGCGAGTTGAAAATTGCGAGGAAGACCCAATGATCGCTTCCTTGGACTGAAAGAAGACCAACTGCAATTCGCGCGTTGGACCTCTTCAATGTGATCGTGGTCGAGTAGCTCAGCCATTTGGCTTTCGCCCTCACAGATCCGGGCAGGCGGATTTCCCGCACCCGGCTCTTCCCGAGTAACCCGCGTCATATCCGCGCCTGCGCCCAAGTGCGAGTGATGCGTGGAACGGGCAGATGGAAGCGAGCCGTCAGAGTCTCGAACTCCGACCAGCCCATGCGCCGACTTTTCTGGCTGCGCCGTCTCAGACAGCGCATCCACGTCCGACGCACTTCGCGGTAGAAGCCGTTGAGCGCTGGATAATTGTGCGGCCTGCCGTAGTAGCCGTAGTGTCCACGCAGAACAGCGGCGAACCACTTGTGCTGCGTGGCCAGTGACTCGTGCATGAGCCGCCAGGCGTCCTGGCGCAACGCCGTCAGCTTGCGCGTCAGGCGTTTCCCTTCCGTCTTGTGCTTCACGATGAACCGGCCGTCCCGGGTCCGCCCGCAGTAGTGGGTGAAGCCGAGGAAGGCGAGGGTCTCGGGTCGCCGCTCGCCGCGCCGCTGACGCGAGAGGGCCGCGAACCGGCCGAACTCGATCAGCCGCGTCTTGCCCTCATGAAGCATCAGGCCAAAGCTGGCCAGCCGCACCTTGAGGGCCAAGAGCATCTCCTGCGCATCCGCCTTGCTCTCGAAGCCCATGACGAAGTCGTCGGCATAGCGCACGGTCACAACGCGACCCTGTGCATGGCGACGGCGCCATTGGTGGACCCAGAGATCGAGGACGTAGTGCAGGAAGATGTTGGCGAGGAGCGGGCTGATGCCCGCCCCTTGCGGCGTGCCCCTGTCCGTTTCTTGCTTCTCGCCGCTCTCCAGAACGCCGGCCCTCAGCCACAGCCCGATGAGCCGCAAGATGCGAGGATCGGCGATCCTGTACGCCACCATCCGCAACAGCCACTCGTGGTCGACCGAGTCGAAGAAGCTGCGTATGTCGGCATCGAGCACCCAGTTCACACGCTGGCTCATGATCGCCGTATGCAGGGCATCAAGCGCCATATGAGGATTCCGCCCCGGCCGGAAGCCGTAGGAGAAGCCGAGGAAGTCGGCCTCATAGACGGCGCTCAACATCTCGGCCACGGCGCTTTGGACAATCTTGTCCTCTAGCGCCGGCACACCGAGAGGTCGCTTACCGCCATCGGCTTTTGGGATGTAGACTCGCCGCACCGGCTGTGGCCGGTAGCGACCAGTGTGGACCCGTCCGCAGAGGTCGCGGATGTTATCCGTGAGCCCCTCTTCGTACTTCGCCACCGTTACCCCATCGATCCCCGCGCTGGCCTGTCGCTTTTGTCGTCGAAACGCCCGAAGCAGAGCGTCCTCGTCGATGTGGTGCAACAAGGCTGTGAACCGGGTTTGGGCAGCCTGCTTGGCCGCCGCGTTCACCCGATCGAGGTTCGGCGGCAAGGCAACCCGTCTCTGTGTCCGGACCCTGGCCTTCTCGCGCGGGCTCCCCTCGGGCTGGCCCCTTCCCTCCATACGTCTCGTTTCCTTCGACGACTTCACAGGTACTATGGACCAGTCCGAATCCCGACCTCAGCTCGGACCGCGGCTCTGGCAGTGCCTTGCCGCTGTCCCCCACTGGAGACCAATCCAATGGACCCGGTCGGGCCTCTCATGTTCCGATGATTGCCTTCCATGCGTGATGCGGCCATCGACCCCGACGGAGCGGCATCGTCTCGCATAACGACAATGCTCATGCTGCCTTCGTGACTAGGGAACACACTCGGCCTCCGCGAACATCCACCTTTCGAGGCTCATTCCCGCACCCCGCATGGCTCCTGTCTACACTTCAGACCTCGCGTTGCCGCGACGCCCGCAAGACTCGGTCCCGGCTTGCCTGCTGCGGCTTTGGCCGGATGGGACTTGCACCCACAAGCAATCATCAGCTTGGCATGACGTACTCCCATTGCGTGGTGTAGCAGGCGGCGGGTCACCGCGTTCACCGGCCAGGGCCGGGCAGGTCAGCTGGCAATAGCCGGAAGGCTGACGGTGGGATCATCGCTCAAGGGCGCGATGGTTTCCAGCGTCATGTAGCGGGCACGCTGGACGGCCCATTCATCGTTCTGTTCGAGCAGGATCGCGCCGATGAGGCGGACGATGGCGTCTTCGTTGGGGAAGATGCCGATGACCTCGGTGCGCCGCTTGATCTCACCATTGAGGCGTTCGATCGGATTGGTCGAGTGTAGCTTGGTCCGGTGCTGCGGCGGGAACGTCATGTAGGCGAGCACGTCGGTCTCGGCCTCGTCCAGGAAGCCCGCGAGCTTGGGCAGCTTCGGGCGGAGCTGGTCGGCGACCTTGCGCCATTGCGCCTGGGCTGCCTCCGCATCGTCCTGGGCAAATGCGGTGGCGATGAAGGCGGAGACGACGCGCCGCCCGCTCCTGCCAGCATGCGCCAGCGCGTTGCGCATGAAGTGCACCCGGGGGTCGTTGAAAAAGCTGCAATTGGCTGATTCCGTTTTGGTCGGCGATTCGCGATCGGCGGAGCAAACGAGATGCTGGGGCGCAAGGAGCGGGATCAGTTGGAGCTCTTCATCACTGGCACGCTCAGACAGCTCGTCCCAGATGAGCACGTGCTGGCGCGGGTCGATCGTGTACTTGACCTGTCCTGGCTCAGGGAAGAGGTCTCCGACTGCTATTGCATGAACGACGGTCGGCCAGGCATCGATCCGGAGGCCGCGGTCCGCCTGATGCTCGCGGGTCTGCTGACCGGCATCGTACACGATCGCAAGCTGGTCCGGGAGGCTCAGGTTAACATCGCCATTCGCTGGTTTGCTGGTTATGGCCTGCATGAGCAGCTACCGCACCATTCCAGCCTGACGCGCATCCGCCAGCGCTGGGGCGAAGAGCGATTCCGTAGGATCTTTAAACGCACGGTCGAGGCCTGTCTGAACGCCAAGATCGCAACAGCCGAAGTGGTTCACATCGATGCGTCGCTAATCCGCGCCAATGTGAGTTGGGACAGCCTCACCGAGCAGCATGTGGTGGATGTGCTGAGCGAAAATCAAAGCGAAGATGAAAGCGAGGATGAGAGAAAGGGCCGGCAAAAGCGGGAAGTACAAAAAGGTCTGCACGACTGATCCCGATGCGACAATGGCTACGAATGCCAGAAACCGGCGGCTGGAACCCGCTTACAAGCAGCACACAGCCGTCGATGACAAGGTCGGTGTCATTCTGGATGTCGCGGTCACGACTGGACAAACGAACGAAGGAGAGATGATCGAGCCGCAAGTCGATGAGGTTGAAGCGATTACAGGCATCGACATCAAGGTGGTCACGGCCGATGCGGGCTATGCCTACGCTAAAGTCTACGGCGCGCTCGAGCGGCGCGGCATTGATGCCCTCATTCCAGCTAAAGCTGAACCAATCAAGAGTCGCGTACCGCTCAGACGCTTCCGGTACGATGCCAAGAACGACATCTTGAAGTGCCCGCGAGGGCGTATCTTGCGTCCCGCGCGGCCCATCAAGCACGGCCGTTTCTTTTACTCGAAGGCGAAGGATTGCGCCCGATGTCCACTCAAGGGCGATTGCCTATCCAAAGGGCGGGTTAACAAAGCGGTCGTTGTCGGTGACCATTATCCGGCACTGCTGCGCGCCCGCCGCCGTCGCGAGCGATGGAGTAAGCAGGATCGACATCTCTATCAACGCCATCGCTGGCGCTCAGAGGGCTTCCACGGCGAAGCCAAAACTTGGCATGGGCTGGCGCGCGCCGTACGGCGCGGTCTACCGAATATGAAGATCCAGGCCTACCTGACGGCCGCCGCCATCAACCTCAAGCGGCTGGCAACCGCTCTCATTGTGCTTATTCTGCCTCGGATTGTCCTTCAAAATGCGTTTGCGGCTTCAGATCGGCCGTAGCGCGAGCCTTGACGCGAGGGCCAGGATAAGACCGGTCGCTGCATCGCGCGAAATCCATTGGCCACTTCTTCAACGACCCCACGCGGCAGCGCTGCCAGGAGGCATTGAGCACCTTGGCTACGGTGGCCTTGATGCCCTCATGGGCGTCGGAGACGACCAGCTTGACGCCACGCAGGCCGCGGCGGGCGAGTTTGCGAAGGAACGCGGTCCAGAACGTCTCGGCCTCGGATGGGCCGATGTCCATGCCGAGAACCTCGCGCCGACCGTCGCTGTTGACGCCGACCGCGACGATCACCGCGACAGAGACGATGCGGCCGTTCTGACGCACCTTCACATACGTGGCGTCGATCCACAGATATGGCCAGTCGCCCTCGATCGGCCGGGCGAGAAAGGCCTTCACCTTCTCGTCGATCTCTCCGCACAGCCGGCTCACCTGGCTCTTGGAGATGCCGCTCATTCCCATCGCCTGGACGAGATCGTCCACCGAACGGGTCGAGACGCCCTGCACATAGGCTTCCTGCACCACGGCGGTCAGAGCCTTCTCGGCCATGCGGCGCGGCTCCAGAAAGCCCGGAAAGTAGGAGCCCTTGCGCAGCTTGGGGATGCGCAACTCGACCGCCCCGGCGCGGGTCTCCCAGATCCGGTCGCGGTAGCCGTTGCGCTGGGCCAGACGTTCGGGGTTCTTCTCGCCGTAGGCGGCCCCGGTCTGGCCTTCGACTTCCAGCTCCATCAGCCGCTGGGCTGCAAAGCCGATCATCTCACGCAACAGATCGGCATCAGGGATCTTCTCCACGAGCGTGCGCAGGTTCATCATGTCGTCGGTCATCGGTGGTTCCTCGGTTGCGTTGGCGTGTCGCAACCCGATCCTACCGGAGAACTGCCGGTGACCACCGCAAAGCCGCCCGCCCGCTACGGCGCTATTTGAGGGCGCGCGTCCGGGCGGCTTTGCTCTACCGAACTACACCACTACTGGGGACACGACCATTCCGCATTCCGCGTGCCGCGCCGACCATTTGCCGATAGTACAGAGCCTCACTCGTCCCGCGCGAATTCGATCCCACTGTTGTTGTAGCCGCCATCGAGCGAAAAAAACCTTTGTAGTGTGGCCACCACGGTTCAGGTCGAGCGGCTGACGCAGTAGCTGCGGCTGAAGCGTCATTTGCGCACAAAACATGCGAGTCACGCGCGAAAATCGCCGCCAACCAGCGCGAGGAAACGCGTATTCGAGCCGAAGGCTTGCGCGATTAGACGGCGTTCGCGCAAGCTTGGGGTTCTCGGTGAGTGAGCGATCTACTCATCCCGATGCTTCCTTCAGTCGCCCTTTGGGGCGTTTCCTCCCTGACTTGGCCGTGCGGAACGTCCGCACGGCCCATTTTCGAACCAAAGAATGGTGGAGCGGGCCGACTAACAGACACCGGCGTTAAGCGCACGAAGCCAGGCCCGGCGTTGAAATTTGCGGCATGACCTGCGGCTTCTGCAGGCGATCTGCGCCTTCTCGCTCTCGCAGATCTGGGCGATCCGACGCAATCGCAATTCAATGATGTCAACGATGAGGTTGCGTAGAGGTATGGGAAAGGTAGTAAGTTTCCCTGGCCATTATTTCAGCCGGGATTTCAGCTTCAAGGTTTGCGAGCGATGCGACGGCATCTCCGATGGTTTGACAACTCACTGCCCCGGCGTGAGCTTGCCGCCGCTCGTCGGCTGCAATGTCGCCGCCGGCCTGCTCAACTATGACGAACGGTGCGGCGGTTGGCACTGGCGCGTGCCACGGCTTTCGCACAAGCCAGTGTAATGATTGCTTCCGCGCTGAATCTGCGAGTAGAGAGCACGCGTCCGCAAAGCGAGTACCGGTCCGCGTGCAACGGAGGGCGGAAGATTAAGTGCGCTCCACTGAACCGTCGTGGGGACTGTGGAAGCTATTGCGCATTCTCGCCTCCTGTCGGCGTAACGTGGATTATTCCCTTGCATTACCGCACTTGAACGCCGCACGCCCGCCGCCCATGGGCGACGCTGCTACCAAGTCTTGCGGCATGTCGGATAAGAAGGCACCCGCAGAGGGGCAGTGATAGCGACGCCGGAATGAAATGACGGCGGGACCCGACCCGGATCGCAAATTCGTTCTTAAGCAGGCGATGCACTCCAATCGCGTAACCGGAAGTGAGCAGTTCGCGGGCGCGTATTGCGCTCAATGGCTCGAGGTCCCGCCGTTGCGAATCCCACCATTGCGTTAGCAGCCGGAACGAATGACGGGAAACAAAGATTCATCGTTATCAGGAGCTAGCTTCATGCTGATAGCGAGTGAAAGAAGGTCGGCGATACGGACACTCCACGGATGGGCGACCTGCTGTCGCGCTTCGCGGCACATCTACTGCGCTCCAGGGAATATTCAATAGCTAGCGTGGTTCGAAATGCTTGAAACCTGGTGCAGGAAGTATCAAGCCCATCACTGATGACAACGAGTCGATCTAGCAGTCGATGACAGGATTGACGCGCCGAACTGGCATATGATCGGATCACAGATTTTTACCACCGAGCCCCTCTCTCATGCACACGACTTGTGGTCTTACTTCAACGGCTAGTCTACCAGCGCAATGGAGAAGAGCGGCGCGCCGGTTTTGTACCAAAGGAAGCTGTCTCGCTCCTCAATGGGGCGCGAAGTGGATTTCGATCCTGACCGCAACCGGATGGGCGGGCCGGCATTGCGCGAAATGTTGTTTACTCAAGAGTACTTTCGCCGGCTGGCTCGGGAATGTGAGCTCGCCGCGCGCTTTTTCGCGCCGCTTGACGGCGACGCCTCAAAGTACGCCCCTGAGGAATCCGAGCAGGAGCGTTGCCGGAAACTCTGCGTCCGCAACGGCTCCCACCTCTCCAGATCGGCGAGGATAACCAGGTCACGTGGCCCAAGGAGGAAGAGCTTATCACCTTTGAACAATACCGCCTGGTCCTCATGCCCAAGACCAAGGATCACTTGCAGTCGGTCCACATCGACCTGACGGCCAACTATCTCGACGAACGCAGCGCCTTGATGGGCGTCTCTCCTTCTCAGCTGCACCGGCTCGATGCCGGAGGCAATCTCGATCACCGGCTGGTAGCGCTTGGCGGAAGCGCTGAAATATATCACGCCCGAACGCCGCCGCTGAAATAACTGCACGTCGCTCGGGCCGTGCGGCGTCGAGATGTTGAATTTGTGCTCGATGTGCTCGCGGTTGATGAAGCCGAACACGCGCAACGTTTCCGAATCCGCTCCTGGCGCTGCTGCACAAACCAGCTGTAGCCAAGCGCGCCCTCTTGATCATTGCGCACCTCGATTACGTCGGGGTCAGCTTGTGGCGGTCGCCGTTCCAGATCGTTATCGCTTCCTCGGGCGCGCCGACCGCCTTGGTCGAGACCTTCATGCCGTAGGGTTCGCTCGCAACGAAGGCGCCTGCTCGCATCCTCCTGGATCAGGACCGGGTAGCGCTTGGCAATCAAGCACCTCCGGATCGGACGCCTCCGATTTCGTGTTGCTCTCACTGGTATTCGGATCAACTGCCATTCTGTAATCTGCCTCGAGCAGCTCTACCAGGCGCTCGATGCGAGCGATCCGGAATGGATGGGCCGGCTTGGTCATCAGGGCAGGCCCCTCGGATCGAATGCAGAATCCAATGATGAAGATCACGAGTGTGCAAGGAGTGGCGTTCATGCGCCGGGCTGTTGGTCCTCTGCCGAATGCCAGTCCGCGCCGTGGAGGCGGATCATCTCGCGACGGGACCGCTCGATGAAGACGCGCTCAACGCAAAGGCCGGCGGTGACTGAAGCCGCCAGCGCAAGGCCGCAGGCGATATAATCATTCATGAAATTCCAAAACATGTTGCTGCCTGCGACGCCGACAAAAGTAAGTGCCATGACGGTATTGCGAATTGCCTTAACCACGTTGTCCCCCAGCCGGTCGGCGAGGCACTTTAGCATTGCAACCAAGGCACTTAGCAGCGTTTGATGGTTGTGATCCGCCGTCTTTCTGCTCAATCAGCTTGGGTCCGGCCGTGTTGTCGCGCCCCGTGGAATCCGATCGATACCGTATCTCGCTCTGTGCCATGAAACGTGGTGACGATTTGGCAGACAGCCTTCGCCAGCCGATAGGACGCAGCATCCGCTTTGCAGAAGTTTCTGCGGCCAGCGCAGCCGAGCAGAACAAATAGCACTGCATCTCTGGACCATAGAACGAGGCGTTCTCGGCGTCGGCAGCAATTCGTGCGGGCTCAATCCGTTCCAAAGCCCACGCACGAAAGCGCTTCGCATTTCGCCAATCATTCGCAGAATTTCGGCATCATGAGGCCTACATCAGAGAACTTCTGCTTAATTGCCCAATACTATCATTACTCCCGTTGGGCAACGAAGCGAGCGAACGAATGGCCCGTTTCTACTTTAATCTGGCAGGCAAGCAGAATGTCGACGACCCCGGCGGGTTAGCATTCGAAGACGAGCTGCAAGCCTTCCGTGCGGCAGAATGCCTAGCAAAAGATCTGGCGAGTGCTCAACCTCTGCTGCGGGGTACAACCTGCGTGGTCGTTACACGCAAGGACCGAGGTGAGGCCTATTACGTAAGCGTGTGACTGCGCTCCCGAATCAAAGGTCTCGGCCACTACTGACGTATCATCTGCCGGGAGCAGTCGCCCCGAGTTGTGGGACTACCGAGCCGATTGAGGGAGGGCTCGTTTTCCCTAGTTAGACTTGCCTGCAACGCCACCGTCAGGCACGATTTCGAAGAACCGCGATTGCACCATCTCCATCAAGACCTATATCGGCGCGGTCGAAGCGGCGCACGATGATGGCTGATTGGGCCGCGTTCTGCGATGGCAAGCGGGCTGCGGACGGCGTGGTCGTGCCGATGTCTCGCGCGATTGCGTAACGAACATCTTTCTGACTTTCGTATCGTGGAGAACCTGTTTCCCACCAAGTAGAACTAGATGCCGTAATGGGCCCTGCTCCGAGCAAGGGGTCATGATGGTGGCTGTCCCCCGATAGATGATGAAACGGGGTCACGACTTGAGTCGGCCCCAAGCATCTAGAGACGGAGGACAGCCGTGGAGAACTATGCCGGAATCGACGTGTCATTGGAACTGTCGAGCGTGTGCGTTGTGGATGCTCCGGCTCCGCATACTCGGCTCACACACCGACGACTGGAGCGGGATCCCCGCGATGACCAAGCAGAGCGAGCATAGATCAGCATGGCCTATCTGCAGAAGCAGCTCGCTAGGCAGCGAAAGGCCCTTGGTGAGCACGACCACTGGCGCGATCGCGGCGACAGACTCGAGCCGGCATTGCTTGGACCTAGCGTCGACTGAAAACCCCGACACTGACGAAGACAAGATCATGCCCGTACAAATGAACGCCGAGCTTTTCTGCAAGCTGCAGGAACTGTCCCGCCATAACGCGGTCGCCCGCGCGCTTGTCTTCTTGTGGGAAACCGGCACCCTGACCTACGAGGACTGGGCGACAAAGGCGATCTCTCTTCTCATTGATCAGAACGAAACGCTCTCGGCGATCGCCGTGGATGCGGAGAAGCGCGCCTGCCGCCTGCCCAAAACTCCGCCCGTAGCCTCACCCACACGTTGAGAGAGATCGTCCCGTGTCCGACACCCCCAAGACCGGAACACCGCACCCCGCGCCCGCGCTGCGGCTTGTCAGCGGCGCGAAACAGGAGCCGCTGCGCTGCCCCGCCGCCGGCCGCGATGCCGAAAACGAGAAGGCGCTTTGCTTCTACTTCAACCGGCGCGTGACCGATGACGAGATGCGGCAACTTCACGCGGTCATACGGCAGGCGGCAGCCTACTCGCCGATCATCGACGGCCAGCCCAGCAAGCAAACGACCGGAGTCTCAGAGCAGGAGGCGGCGTCAGTGCTGCGGCGCTACCTGCTCATGCGCGAAATTGACGGTCACTGAGAAAGTTCCTCTTTTGCATCCGCGCCCCCGACAACGCCAAATCCACAAGGGCAGTGGTGGTCCTACCGTCTCATCGACGGACGAAAATGCTGGTACGCGGGCGAGCCCATGCTTTCGAACTATTTGCTGGAATTAGAAGACTTCGACACTTTTGAAGAGCGATGGCGTGCCAGGATCTCCAGTCCGCAGAAGGCGAGCGACTGCCCGATATTCTTGACTAAGCGATCCCGCATCGCGCTCATGGCGGCGAGGACTTTTGACCGGCCGGTCGCGGGCGTACACCGGTTACGGCACGCAGTCACGCGCCCCCGAGCGCCTCCGAAAAACGCACCTCCGCAACTCGTGCGCAGCGGCCGTCAAATGGTAGACTACGATTCTGCCCGAAACCGCGTTGACTCGACTGGGCCTCCCGCGATACAGGCCCAACTCACCTACCCTGCGGCGACGCTCGGCTTCGCCATCTGCGGCATGCAACTTGGGCAAATAATGAAACCGCTTCTCACCTGTGTGGCGGCCATGGGCCGCCTTATCGCCATTGTCTCACAGCGTATCCGGCGTTTTGAGCTCGTGGCGGATCAGCTCTTCCTTTAGCTGTCGTTCTGCTTCCAAATAGAACTCTTGATCCCTCTCCTTTGGCATTCCGGCTTGCTGCCACAGATGACATGCTCGGCGCTCGATGTCCTTTTGGGTTGGAGGACCTGCCATGTGCGTTACTCCCGATGAGACCAACCCTGAGGCTGGCCACCCTCTCTAAAATTTGTCCGTCACTAAATCTCCTCGGTGGTTAGTTCGTTCAATCTTCCCCGGAACACATCCGCCTGATCATTGCTGTTGGGCTCCGGGGCATCTCCGCTCCGTACGGAAGGGTTACAAGCTGATCCTACTGTCTCGTGCCGTTCACTTCATCGCTGAAGTAACTGCCTAGCGCGCCCAATTTGGCGATGGTCCGGGCTCGCTTAATTCGTTCCAAATCCGGGGTGAAGCAAAAGTCGAGGGCATTGCAGATTTACAACCCGCACAGCCATTCGAGATACTAAGCTAGTCCATTGAGACGACCAAACATATTTCATTCTTAGTTGAGTACGATCAGGGGGCGAAAGGTGTTTGATGTCTATCGCAATGACAAGCGCGACTTGCTCGTTCTAGGTACAGGCTCTGCCGTACACGTGCTTTACTCTGCACATAAGTGGCGCAAGAGCAGAAAACGAGTTCTCAAGGTCAGCGGCGAAATCAAGTCAGCCGTTCAGGCACGCCTTGTTGACCGGTCGTGATCATTCGCGTCGGCGACGATGGCGCCGATCCCGGTAGAACACGCCGACCAGGCCGGCAATAAGGCTTGTATAGAGGACGTGGGGGACAATGGAGGGCAAATACTGCTTACTCGCTCACCGCTGTGAGCGCCCTGCGGGCGGCCAATCGGCTCCTTCGTTCGGGCGACGATCAGAAGGCGGCGAACGATTATCTGCTGACCTGCGCTTCCTCGGAGACGACAAGGATTGAAGCAACGCAATCCACCGGGAGCAACAAGCCGCCGCCTCGGCCCATCAGACGCGTTTTCACGGTGATGATCAGCGCTTGCGAGGCCGGTTCGTGGAAAATTTTCGCGATTGGGTGGGCTCCTGCAAAAAGACTATCTTTTCAGCCTCCACCGCATTCTGCGGTACCGGCCGAAGAAGGCCTCCCTTGTGGTCTCCCATATCTCCCCAAGCGACGAAGGCAGCGGCTCAAACAGGCGGCGTCTCAGCAATTCCTCGGCGTATATTCAGATCAGGACAACCGCATCTAGCGTCGTGCGCCACGATTCGTCGGCCGACCGCCGGATTTCACTGATCAATGAAGCCGTCTCGTTTGCGGCAACCGCTGGCATCTGACGGAGCGGATGCTCGAGCGGAGAACTGCACCGCTAAATATGAACACGGGCATCGGACTTTCGTCGCCGTCAGGCGCAAGTTTTCCTACTCCGCCTTGCTTGGCAAAAATTCGCTCGCCTACGACCGCTATCGCAGGAATGCGCTAACTCCCGATGTGGAGCACCGCGACAGCAGAAAACTCTCATTTTCATTGACCGCTGCAGCGGTCAACATGATTGGACCCACAATTGCTCAGATCGAGACTTCCATGAGCACTTTAGAGGCAAAGGTCGAGTGTGAACCTTCTGTGATTTCTATCGTCGCACGGCCAAGGCTGACGAAAGCTGGGCTGAAGGACGATCTGAACCTGATCACCACGCCGACGAAAATTGAAATCAGGGAGGGGTCTCTGCCGGCGCGATCGACGCTCCGAATAACAGAAGCAGGCACCGCAAGTGATCACAGCCCAGCTATCGCGCTGGGCGACATTTTACGTTAACGTTTGCCGGTCGGTCCATATGCGTACTCGAATCCGATCGCCCCGGAGGCAGAAGGCGATCATCCGACCGCTTGATCCTTCCCACCCTCAGGGTTGGGATAATCCGGACAATGAGGAAGTTTGGCTTGAGCTGGCGCGCGCCATCGGACGGCAGATTGCACGAGACGAAAACGACGGTCTGGACCAGCCGAAAGGAGGAAGGGCATGATGACGGGCCCAACAAAAAAGAGGGCCGTGTTATACGCCCGCTATTCGAGCGACATGCAAAAGGCGACCTCGATTGACGGTCAGCTATTGCTCTGCCGGAAGATCGCAGCACGCAACGACCTAGATGTCATCGGTGCATTTGTTGATGCCGCGAAGTCTGGCCTAACCGAAAATGCGAGGGACGGCTATCAGCAGTTGCTCAATGGCGTGCGAAACCATGATTTTGATGTTGTGATCGTTGAGCATTTCGATCGCCTGTCGCGCGATCCCGCAACCATCCAGCGTCTCAAGCAAGTTTTCGAGTTCAATGGCGTTGAGCTGATGGATCAGAAAGGCGTTTACGCGACTGCCACCGACATCAGCATCGCAAGTCTCTACAACACGATTTATAAGCCGCAGCTCGCCGACAAGGTTCGGCGTGGCCATGATAATGCTGTCGCTAGTGGAAGAATTCCTGGCTCATACGCTTACGGTTACCGGCCAAGGCCGGGCGCGCCCGGTGAGCGCGTGATCGATGAGAACGAAGCGAAGATCGTGGTCCGCATCTTCACCGAATATGTATCGGGGCGTTCAACCCGACATATTGCGGCCGATCTCACGCGCCAAGGCTTGCCCTCGCCTGGGGCCACCCGTCACAAGAACAAGGCTGGTCGCACGACCTGGAATCATCAGTGCATAACTGGCGGTCGCCACGGTCGCGGCATTATCGGCAACGAGCTGTATATCGGCGAAATACATTGGAATGTTCGATCAACAATTCTGAACCCGGAAACGCAGAAGAAACAGAAACGCCGCAATCCGGAAGACCGGCACATCATTGTCAAGAAGCCCGAGCTGAGGATTGTTCCGCAAGTGCTTTGGGACAGGGCGCAGAAGGTTCGCAGCGGCCGCGCCATCCATATGTTCGGACCGACGGGCAAGCCGCGGCGCCGTCCTGTGATCCCGCGCAATAATGAGCACCCACTTGCTGGGGTCCTCCGGTGTGGCGTCTGCAACGGGAATATGCGAATCGCTCAATCCTCCAGGAATGGCGCTCCGCGCGCCGCATGCGCCAACGCTCATCAACGAGGCACGTGTGAGCACACCCGGAGCTTTGACATGGACGTGCTACTTGAGGATGTCTCGAGCAAAATGGAATTAAAATTGCTTTCGCCCAAAGCGATGGAAGAGGCGATGCGTGCTTGGAAGGAGGAGCGCAAGAACGATCGGAAAAAGAACAGCGAACACGCAAATTTAGAGCGTAGACTCCGTACGTTGACCACTGAGATCCAACGCTTGTCATATGCCATCGCAAACAGCCGTCGCAAGCCGGATGAGTTGCTCAAGCGGATCGATGAGTGCGATGTGGAACGGGAAACCGTTAAGGAGCGCTTGCGGCTTCTGGGTAGTGGCAGCGAAAACGTGTTCCCGTTCGACCATCCAAAGTTCGGTGACCGATATCGTTCGGAGGCCAAGAGACTGGTCACCGCGCTGAAGATTAATCCGAAAGCCATCGAAACTCGCGTCGCCTTTCGCAACTTGATCGACAGCATCGTGGTGCGTCCGGTTCGCAAGCGGATGCCCTACGAATATACTCCGTACCTGAACAGCGCTTCCCTTTCTAGCATGAATCTTTTCCCCGAAGATCGACGCAAGACGAGAGAGATCAGCGCGTTCGTCTACTATGATAACGTCAAGTCAGAGAAATCCAGTTTGACGATATCGCACCAGCGCGAGGGTTTGATTTTCTTTGGTCGCTGGCGACAACAAGCATCAATCGCTATGCTCGCAACAAAGAGAAAGAGGTCAAATGGCAAAGCAGACAAAGAAGGCTATCAAGAAGCGAGCACCGCTCAAGGCAATTGTCCGCGAATTGCCCGCGGACGATCCTCGCAACATCTACCATCCGATGCACAAGGAAAAGTGGCTTGAATTGGCGCGCGCGCTCGGGAGAATGGAAGCCCGCCACGAATTCAATCGCTTGCTCGAAGCACGGAGACGGGCAGCGCAAAAGGATTAGCTAGTTCACTTTGCGTCGAGACACAGTGTTTCTTTTGGCCGACTTCGATTTGGCGGCTCCCCGACCGGCCTGTTCTTTTAGGGATTGTTGAATATCCTCGTCCGCCATCACTCGTCCAATCGCACCGGCCATATTCAGCCACGCCTCTCGGAAATGAGGCTGCGTGAAAATGTTACGCGGGTCGTCGTCCGCGAGAGGGCGCATGTGCGCTTGTATTGGTTGCCTAGTGTACTTACCCGTTGGCATCGGCGTGCTCCTAAAGTGCACGTCAACGATAATCGATGACATAATTGTTTTTCAAGAACATCATCGGATATCCGCTATTTTGACGAAATATCAGCGGGTTAGTACAGATCCCGCATGTCTCCAGAACAGTGCCGGGCAGCGCGGGCGTGGTTGAATTGGTCCCAAGAAGAATTGGCGGCCAAGGCTCAGGTGTCGAGCAGCACGCTGCGGGATTTCGAAGCCGGGCGTCGGGTTCCGATCGCCAACAACCTTTCGGCGATACGCGGCACTTTAGAGGCGGAAGGGATTCAGCTTTTGTTTTCCCAAGATGATGGGCAACCATGGGGCGTGGCTAGAAGGCGCGCTATTTGACATACATGCCTCTTTTTTGGTCTGATCGACCAATTGACCGGGCGGGGGCAAAATGGCTGAAGAGGGCGCGTCGTTTCGTGGCGCAAGACCATCCATAATTGAGAGTTTCAAGATCGAGGGATTGTACGGGTATCGGACAATTTCAATTGCTTCCGAATACTCAGCGACAATCCTCATCGCAAAAAACGGCTCCGGCAAAACCACGATTTTGGCCGCGCTGGACGCTTTTCTCCGCTGCCAGTTCTCACGCCTTCGCGAACTCAAGTTTCTTCGTATTTCTTGCAAGCTACGCGAGGTTGATCGCGAGATCGAGATATCGCGAGACGATCTAGTAGCTTATTTAGGAAATGACGAAATGGAGGCTGCCGCTCGTCGATTAGAAATCGAGCCGGGCGCACTGTTTGCCTTCATCGAAGAGTACGCGACGAACGAACGCAAGCTCAGTTACGACGATGAGATTGGTCAAAAGATACAGACGAAATTTGCCACTCGGGCGGAGGCTCAGCGCTTCTGCACGAAGCTTCGCGAAAGCCTGGAGTCTAGAGCACCGTCAATTGACTCTGCATCTGCTCTAATCAAGTCGGCACTCAAAGGAATGGAGATCGTTTATCTCCCTACCTACCGGCGCATTGAACTTTCAATTAGTCCGACAGCCAGACAAGATCGCTTTGGCAGAAGGCAGAAGCCAGTGCTGCCACACGTCAAGTCGGGCTTATATTCGACCGATATCCAGTTCGGTCTATCGGATATTTTGGATCGTCTGTCTGAGTTGAACCAACGGATCGTCTTCGATTCAAACTTGGGCTATAGAGAAATAAGCGCAAGCATCATCAATGAACTCATCGATGGGAGCTTCGATCGGGTCGCTGCCCTACCCGAAGAAATCCCGGACAAGGACGAGTTAGAGCTGTTCTTTTCGCGACTCCGCGAAGGCCGACACGGCTACGGTCCATACATGGACCAAATTTCCATTCCGAACATTGACAAGATTTATACAGGACGCGACATCTCCGACGAAAGAAACAAGTTTCTTCGCTACTTTCTCGCGAAGCTCAATACGGTCATCAAAAAGACGCTGGATGTCGAAACGCTAGTTCGTGACTTCATAGGAAGTTGCAACAAATATCTGTCCTCGGTTGATCCAAGCACATCATTGCCGGGTGAACTACCGCCCTCCCTGCAAGACGTTGACGCAAAGGAAATGCGGCTCGATCGGCGAGCGCTAACAGTCTCCGTGCAGAGCTTAAGTGCCGGACGGTCTATTCCGCTCGATTCTTTATCATCGGGCGAAAAGCAAATGATTTCTCTCTTTGCGAAACTCTTCCTTTATCCAGACAACAAGATTGTTCTGATTGACGAACCGGAATTGTCGCTGTCGCTCGAATGGCAGAGGCAGATACTTGTAGATGTGATCAATACGCCTCTTTGCAGCCAGATCGTTGCGATTACTCACTCTCCTTTCATATTTGACAATGAATTGGACCCGTTCGCGCGCTCTTTGATCTCGTCCATCGACGCCAGAGACGGCGCCATTCCTGATGATGCCGGAGAAGAGGCGTGACTGACGTGCCGCCCCAAAGACTCTCTCAAGAAGACTATCTCGAAAAGATGAAGACCGCCCGCAAGAGCCCGGCGGTTTTGAAGAGCAGACTAGTTCTGCTCCGCGGACAATTGCCCAACTGTATAATCTTTGCCTTCGAAGGCGACAACGACAAGCCAGTATACTATCAGTGGGTCAAGCGGATACGGCCGGACTTGTCGTATGAGCCATTTGTTTGCGGTGGCAAGAAACAGGTGTTTCAGTTGCGCGACTTGCTAGCGCGCGACTTGGGCGGCCTAGCAAACAGGGTGTATTATTTCGTCGATCGCGATTTTGATGACTTCGCAGGGTTTCAACCTAACCAGTTTACCTTCATGACCGAACGCTATTCGGTAGAGAATTACTTGGTAACTGCTCAAGTCCTCGATGAGCTTTTGAAGGATGAATTTCACTGTCATGCCGAACCAGCGCTACGCAACCAGGTCATTGCTAATTTTGCAGAACGCCTGGACGAATTTTTGACTGCAACAAAGGAAATAAACCGACGATTATTTGTGGCTCGAAAGCTTAAGCTTCAGTTGCTCAAGAATTTGCCCGACCGAATTAATAACGTCGCCACCGTTGATCTTTCCAAGGTCTCGGGAGCGAAACCCGCAGAAGAGATTGTCGTTTTAGCGGAGGAACCAAGCCAAGCGGATGTAGAACAGCTATCCGCTGAATTTGAAGAGCTTATCCCTTTTGAACGATACCGAGGGAAATTCAGCTATCTTTTCTTTATGAAATGGCTGGAACTGCTCTGCCTTGACCGCAAGGAGCAAAACTCAATTTGTTTTGCTCAAATTGGGCAACCGCGCGTCGTACCCATTCAAGGAATGACTCTAGGAATGCTGGCTTCAAAATCGGATCATCCGGCTGGGCTCCAAGAATTTGTAGCAGCTGTGAACTAACGCGCCAGATCATCACTAGATACCGCGCCCTTTTCCATGGCAACGCGCAGCGACCGAGGTATACGCTGAGCCTTTCCGTTGCTTACAAACGCGACACGCACGCGCGCTCGGACCAGCACCTCAGCATCGCGCTTGCATTCCTGTAGCAATGTGATGGACGCGCCTTTTACTTGTTCCGCCTTCGTGACGACTTCGAGGACGTCGTCCATGAACGCGGGCTTGAAGAAGTCGAGAACCATGGAGCGGACCACAAATGCGAAGCCGCATGCTGCCCCACTTTCATCCTCGAATAACGCCCGCTGATCAGTTCCCAACAAACGCAAAAAGTTGTTCTGCCTCTTTCCATGAAGCGGAGATAGCTTGCGTGATACACAGCCTTGCTGAAGTCGGTATCTTCATAGAAGACCCGGATCCACATGTGGTGTCCGCCATCGCGAAGTTCGCCATCAAGGAAGCCGCTCATATCAAAACTTCCCTAATGAGGTGCGCTTCGCTTCTGAAAGTCGGCATTGACTTTTTTATGTTTTGGCAAAACGGAGGCAGGAAAACGAACTCTGACTTGACGATATCGCAACAGAAGGCGAACGCAATGATTTCATTGGGTCGCTGGAGCGTTAAAGCGTGAACGAAAGGCAGATTTATCTGTGCTCTTCCATAGCAAGCCTCAGAGCCTTTGGGATGCGCTGCGCTTTTCCGCCTGAGATAAACGCGACCCGTACACGCGCCGAGACCAGGAGATCCCCCCCGCGCCTGCACTCCTGCAGCAAGGCAATTGACGCGCCTCTCACCTCTTGCGGGACCGTGACAATGTCAAGCAGGTCGTCCAAGACTGCAGGTTTTAGAAAATCGATTGTCATCGAACGGACAACGAAGGCGAAGCCCGGGGGATCGTTCCGCGTTTCCTCGAGCAGCGCTTGCTGATTGGTTCCGAGCAGGCGCAAGTAATTCGTTCTGCCACGTTCCATGAAACGCAAAAAAATTCGCGTGATAAACAATCTGGCCGGAATCGGTATCCTCAAAATACACGCGGACCTGCATGTAATGCCGTCCGTCTCGAATTTCGCCGTCAAGAGAGACTGTCACAGCGCGGTTTCCTCTTATTGCGCGTACAGGGATCCATTGTCTTGCACAGAGGCGGTTTTCTGAGCAATCGCTAAGATCTTAAGGCTCCTGCTGCCGGAAGCTGAGGCAACCGCCTGAATGCGGCAGGCGTCGCGCTGCTGCCATCAACTTCGGATGAATATGTCGGAGATCAATCCTCAACGCGTACCCGGCTTGAGGACGACGTTCATGAATGCGCCTCCGGCTCATGAATCTAGGCGAGCCAGTCTTTCGCCGCAATCGCTGAACGAAAAATTGCCGAGGCCGGCGAGGCCGTAGATGGCGTTGCCCTTGGCGATGGCCTCGTGCTCGCTGCTGGCGAGCACGAGGGTTGCTGCCTCGCAAATCGCCTCCGCGTCCGCGGCGTAGGATTGCTCTATCTGAACGGCCGAGATATCCGGAAGCTACCGCTCTCTCAGCGCAAAGCTGAACTCAAGAAGATCCTAAGCGGCACCGACATCCAGTTCGGCGAAAGCTTCGAGATAGACGGCCGCGAGATGTTCGCGCACGCCTGCAAGCTCGGCCTCGAGGGCGTCGTTTCTAAGGTCCGGAGCAGCGCCTACCCCCTCGGCTACGGTTTGGTTCTGCACCAGCATTACAGGAACCTCGCGGCGCAGGTGTCCTGCTTTTGCTGCCTCCGCTGCTCGCTGAAGTACGGGATGTGCTTTGGCGCGGAGCACGGTCGCGACGGCTGCGTCGATTTCTTCCTTCGTCGCTCCAACCATTTTGCCCTGAACAGCAGCGGTCGCCGCTACGTCATCGCTCGACGAGGGTAGGTCAATCAACGCCAGCACAGCATGAACAAGCGTCCCAAAACGCCGCCCGCCGGGGCGATCGGCTCCGTCCCGCGCAACCACATGCACCTCTAGCTTCCGCAGTTAGACTATCCGTAGACATTCTTGCTCCACTCGCTCGCCAGGCACTTCGTCCCAGGTCGCCGCGTCAGAGAACCTATACACCTTGGTTTGCGCCAAAAAGTTCTCGGAAAAGGTATCCCGGGCGAACCTCGGCACGACGAGCGACAAAGCCCCTCCATGCCGAACTATCGCCCAAACGTCGTCTGCCTTGGAATGGAAGGCCTCCTGCGGATGCGAATGGACCTGAGCCGCAACCATAAGCCTTTCCGAACGGAGCTTTGCGCGCAGCATGTCCATTCCCTCTACGGGGATCTGGAAACGGTTGGCCCTAGCGAGTTGAAGAGGCCGATAGCAGTCGACGACGCTCGTAGCCTCGCGACCGGGACGACCCAACCATAAAACAACGCACTCGCTGTTCTGCTCTCCGGCGGCCCGCAGAAACGATAAAGTCGCTTGAACGACTTGGCTCGAACAATGGATCATCAGCCTGTTCCCTTGAGCCAAGCATTCCATATCTGAGTCATGATGCCCCCGATTGTGTAACTCGAGCTTCCGCGACAACCGTCCCAGTAATCCGTCACGTGACTGGGGTGCGTGTGGTATTCACGAGATCCACGCATGCAGACGAAGGGCAAGTTCGTGACATGGTGAGGCCCGGCGTGGAAGACTCCCGTCGGGTTAGGCAGCAAAACCCGCAGCGGCTCACCGGATGGCGTCTCTAGGCGAATGGAAGGCGGAATTTCGTTCCAATTGTCGCACGTCAATGTCAGCCGCAGGGGCGTCCTGCCGCTGGCGTTGAACGAGCAGTTGATGACCGGGAAGTCGACGCGATGCACCGTCCATCCCCGCCGCGCGCAAAGTGCGGGGCCGAGATGTTTCGTTTCCTCCTCGAACAGCGCTTGTACGGCGGCAGGATGCATTAGCCACCGCCCCCTTCGCTCGGACCCCAGTCGATCTCAGCCTTACCGCTAAGGCCGTTTTCGAGGTAGCTCTTCGAGGGATCAAGCGTCCGCTTCCCCCCGGGCGTGATCACGCTCGCAATCCAGCCAGTGACGTCCTTGATGCTCAGCTCCTTCTTCGCCTTGTCCAACTCATGCTGGATGGGCTGGTTTTCAGGAACCGAATTGAACCCTTCGGCGGGATAGAAGCCGGCCGTAGTCGAGATCGAGACCTCGATGTGATGCTTCTTGGCTTTCTCGATCTCCTCCTCTGCCTGGGCCAATTCGCTGCGTGCCTTAGCCATTTCCTTTTCGGCCTCGGCGTAAAGAGCCTCCGCCCGCTCAAGGTCCGCGCGGGCTTTGGCGAGATCGTGCTCAGCCTTTTCCAAATCGTCGCTCATGATCCTCCTCCATGCCGGGAAATCATCTTGGATCACCATATAATACATATTTTTTATGTAGTCAATGGCCATTTTTAATGTAGAAAAAGTTGACTTTATAGCCGAACAGTACATAATGCGGCCGACAACGAAGCAAATTCTTAGGTTTGGCCATGGATCGCCGGCAAATGACGCTCATCTTGAGCGACAAGGAGATGGAAGTTCTCGACGAACTTTCGCAGCGGCGCGGCATGTCAAAGACCGCCCTGTTGCGCCAGGCTCTCCGCCTGTATCAATCGGTCACCGAGCGGATCGAACGCGGCGAGAAGGTCTTCGTGGAGCATCCGACCACGAAGGATAAGGCCGAGCTCGTCGTGCTATGAAAAAGCTTCTCGGCGCCGCGGTACTATTGAATCGGCACACGGGCGAAATCGAGCCTGCACAGATATTCTCAGGATGCGACGACGTTAACCGTCGACATTACGAAGAGATGTGGAAGCCGGAGTTGGTGCGACGCAGAGCCGATTTCACGAACTGGGACGAAACCGCAGCGGGCAACGCACAGGACTCGCACTGGGAGTGGGATGAGATTATGACATCGAGCCTCTCCTATGAGAGCTTTGTCATCGAATGTGGTGGCGTGACGCAAGGCTTGATGAACGTCAACGTTGCGACCAAGTTTGCGAAGCTCCCGCCGCACACCGGACGTGAGCTCGCTTATATCGACCGTATTGCGACTGCGCCCTGGAACAGGCACAAATTCACCGAGACGCCCAAATACAAGGGTGTAGGTCGCGCGCTCTTCGCCACCAGCGTCAGCTTAAGCTTCGATCTCGAGTTTTGCGGCAGGGTAGCGCCCTGGCGTGCAGCACGAACAGGCCGCCGGGAGCACGGCGGTTGTTGGTGACGATGGAGGCTTTGACACCGAACTCGTAGGGCGCGGCGGCCTTGCCCTTGCCGATGCACTCGACCTCCGGAGCATGGAAGGAATAAAGCTTCCAGCCGCGCTGGCGCTGCTGCTGCGAGCGGATCTGCGAGGCCCGGCTGAGCGGGAGGGCGAAGGCGTTCTCGAGTACGGCCTGACCTTCGATCTTGCGGCGGATATCGCGGATGATCCGGCCCAGCCGGCTGCGCAGGATGCGCAACTGCCGCTGATGCCGCTTGAATTGCTTGGCATGAGCGTAGCGTCCCGCCATCATCGCCGCGGTCTTGGCAATGCGAAGATAGGACTGCCGTAGCTTGACCCCGTGCTTCCTTGCCAGGCGGTTGAGCCCCTTGATTGCCGCGTGCAGCAGCTTGGCATCGGTCGGGAAGGTGATGGCCTTCGGCTGCACGGTGGTATCGACCGTGACCCGCTTGAGGTCCTGGCTGCGCAACGCGCCGGCCTCGTGCGCCACCCGCAGGCTCTCGGCCAGCAACAGCTCCAGCTTGTCGCCAAGCCGCTTGCGCCAGTGGCTCAGGTCCGAGCGCTCATGCGGGAACGCGTGCTGAAAGAACTCTTCACCGGTGAAGTACTGGAAATACGGGTCGTGGACCCAGCGCTCGCACACCCCCTCATCGGACAGGCCGTATATGTGCTTGAGCAGCAGCAGCCCGATCATGAAGCGGGTCGCGATGCCCGGCCGACCGTTCTCGCTGTAGAGCGGCGCGATCTCGCCGTCGATCCAGTCCCAGTCGACCTTGCCGGCGAGCTGAACCAGCTCGTGCTTCATGTTGATGATCTGGTCCAGCCTGGCCCGGAACAGATCGCCCGATCCCGTCGCTTTGGGCTTCTTCGGTCGCATCGCCACCTCCGATGCGAGGACGGAATCATGACTGGCGATTCGATGGAATCCTCAAAACGAAATTGCAGGGTTCCGATGCCCGAAGCATCAAAACCCTGCAATCCCAAAACAGGCCACAACGAATATTGCGATCCCAGCTCAATCGCTTACCCGAGGCGTCCACTCATCGCGATGCTTTATCACGTCAACTGCGCGAAGCTTTCTACCAAAGCCACCCCGAATTTGGGTCTCTTCGTGATGTTGGAGACAAAGGACAGCCAGGTTGTTCGGGTCGTGATTGGAGGGATCTTCGTCAATGTAATGAATCTGGACAGCTTTGCCCGGTTCATTGCAAACGCAACATCCAGATAAAGGGACGTGCGTTTGGCGAAAACTCGAAGCGCAGTCAGCGGCTCGGCACGATCAAGAAGGGTGCTCCCTGTGACAAGGTCCTGCTGGTTCTGCTCGACAGCGGTACGCTTGAGCCCCGCGAGATGTGGGAAGCTCCGATGGCCAAGGTCGAGGAGAGACTGGCTGTCCCGGGCTCAAGGGCTCGCGAGCGCGGTGCGCTGGGCGTAAGCGAGTTCAAGCGCCTCGCCAATCGTATCTGGCCTCAAGCCAGCGATTGATCCAGGTAATTCTACTCGCTGCTGGCTCCGCTGGTCCGGGCATCGCCCAATCAGTGACAGCACCCTTAACGTAGCGCTGCGCGTCTTGGATACGACCAGATCGAATTGACCATTCATAGCCTGCGATCCACCGCGTCAACGCTCTCGAACGAAAGAGGCAGGTGACAAGCGGATGCGATCGAACGTCAACTGTAAGCGCTAATTAAGCGCTTACCGTCAACTTGCGCATCAGGACGCGAATGAAATCCGCGACGCCTATACCCATGCCGCCGAATTTCTGGCAGGAGCGCCGTGCGGATGATGCGGTTGTGGGCGGACGAGTTCGACCGGCTGAGGGAGCACGGTCGTCTCATCAAAATGAGTGCCTGAAGAGCGCGTTCAAATTGGGTTGCTCCATTAAGTCGCACGTCCATTAGTTCGACATGTTGGCGTCAAGAAGCGCTAGAAGAGAGCGAACCACTACTAGTCGCCGACGTCCGATCGTTGTCGTGACGATGCGCCCAGCTCCTATCAACTCGTAAAGCTTCGTGCGTCCCAAGCCGGTTACTTCGCATGCATCGCCAATCGTGCAGGTGAGCCGCTGGGCGAACGGCATCGTGCTAGGTTCTGCGGCTTTCGGAGCGGATAGACTGACTTGTGACTGTTGTCCGCGACTTTTCTCTCGTCGACTGTATCTCACGTGGCCCTCCTATTCGCGCAAAGCTCGACAGAAGGGTTGATTGTGCGATGAGCAACGTCAATGCGAGCAATCCGAGGGCGCTCGCGTACGACAGCGCACGTCAGCGGCGGTTTGAATATTCCCGGACACAAAGGGGCGACGAGGAAATTTTTCGAGAATGCGCCAGCCACAGCGAGGCATTGCGCCGAGGCCCGTTTGCTAAATGTCGGCAGCAAATTCCCAAGCGTCCGCCGCTGTCCACCAGCGTCTTATTCAACCATTATTCGACGAACGTGGCTGATGGCGACCTAAGTGCCTGAGTTTGCTGGCGCTCCCTAGGGGAATCGAACCCCTGTTTCAGCCTTGAGAGAGCATCGGTGTCAACGCTCCTTACAAGTTGCGGGCGGATCCGGGACGGTGCGGGTGCGACTCCGTCCATTTTTCCTTCACACTGACCGCAACCCACAGGCCGGACTAAGCGGCATCTGGACAACGTGCCAGGCGCGCAAATTTCGCTTGCGCTCAAGCGAGCGAAATTCACCAGTGCTCTCGTGGTAGCTATCTGGTAGCTACAACAATCCGCAAGCCTTCGAGGATTTCAGTAAGTTGTTGATTTTGCTGGTACAGTTGGGTGGGCTCGAACCACCGACCTCCTGTTCCACAGACAGGCGCTCTAACCAACTGAGCTACAACTGCATCCTTGCGAGCCGCGCCTCGGGGCTGCCTGAAAAGGCCTGCTGCCTAAGGGGGGCTGGACGGGCCGGAAACTAGGTGCAACGGGGGTTTTTGGCAAGGCCGCAAGAGCCGTTATTTGCCGCTCTTTAGGGCGATAAATGCTTCAGAGTCCGGCCGGCCGTCGGTGATTCACCTCTCCCCGCAGGAGACAGGACAATCGCACATGGAAGCGGCTTCCCTGCGGCGCATCCTTCGAGACGCCCGCCGATGGCGGGCCCTCAGGATGACGGCGGAGTGCGTGGCAGCAGTATCAGGGGAAAGGTGAAGAAAAACCCGGGCCTTTTGGGGGCCCGGGTTTCTTGTTTGGTCGATCCGCCGTTTTTTTTGTCAGGCCGCGGGGTAGAACTTCGAGGCGGAGGCCTTGATCGGCTCGGCGGTCGCGCTGGCGGTGCGCTGGGCGATCTCGAACAACTCCTTGGCCTGGGCCTGGAAGGTCTCAAGCTGGGTCTTGGCGTGGCCGGACCAGAGCTGGAAGACGTCGGTCGGCGACTTGGTGCCGAGCAGCTCCTGGGTGAAGTCCAGATGGGCCGTGGCGTTGGCCTTGGCGAATTCCATCAGCTTGGCGGTGTACTCGTTCGCACCCTTCTGGGCGGAGGCGAACACGGCCTCGATGGTGCCGTTGTGGGTCTCAGCCGCGTCCTTGAACTTGGCGTAGTTTTCGCGGGCCTGCGAAACGCCCTTTTCGGCGAATGCACGCACCTGCTCGGGAACCTCGAACGGGATGATCGAGGCAGAAAACGGATCAGTCGCACCTGTCATGTTGGTCCCTCACGCTAAAGTAAAATGAAGTGAGCCTTCTGGCGCGCCCGCCGGGCCAACCGGGGCCGTTTCTTCTTTGAATGGCGGGTACGAAAGACTGGAAACGCAGAACATCGAGATCCTCTCGTCCAGCGTCAGCATTGTTGCTCACTAACATGTCAACATTGTGCAACGCAATGTGATCCGGGGGTGCGCTGCGAAAAATTTAATCCAGAGGGTGAGGTTCCTGCGGTGGGGAACCGGTGGTTGAGGTACGCCCGTCAACGGGTTGAGGTATGTCCGTCATTCCGGGGCGCGACGAAGTCGGGAGCTCGGAATGACGGGAGGGGGCTAATGCCGCGCCTCGGTCGCGTCCATCGCAGTGCGGCTGACAGGCCGGCCGCTCGCAAATCCTGCGGATGCAACGGAGAGGCGCCTTGCGGGTCCGGCCACATTAAGGTTATCGCGGCTTTAGGGTGCCCCCGTTAAGGTCCGGGCGTGGACCTGCCCGCGCCGGCGGGCGATAGTAACCCTTTCTTAAGGCTGCCATTCCCGGCAGACCTGACGTGAAGCGTGGCGCGAAGAGTTGAAGCCGGTCGGATGACGAATTCGGATTTCCAGTTACGGGGCGTCGGCGATCCCCGGCTGTCCGTGCATGCCACCTCCCCCCTGCCGGCCTGGCTGTGGTCGCTCGACGGCTGCCGCGTGCTGTGGGCCAATGCGGTCGGCGCCAAATTCTTCGGCGCGGCCAATGCGGCTGCGCTGGCGCAAAAAACCTTCGGCCCCGCCGACAGCCATCGCCGCCAGATCGTCCGCCTCGCCCACCGGCTGCCGGGCGGCGGAGCTGTGAGGCTGGAGCGGTTGCGCGGCTTCGGCGCCGGGCTCGGCACGCTGATGACCTGCGCCTGCGCGCGGCTCGAGTTTTCCGATGGCTCATCCGGCGTGCTGGTCAGCGCAATGCAGGGTGCTTGCCGCAGCATGCCGCTGGTCGAGCGGCTGCATCGTCTGGTCGACGGCGCGCGGACGCCGATGGCGGCGTTCGCACCTGACGGCCTGTTCGCCGGCGCCAGCGAGGCGGCGCGCTCCCTGCTCGGCTTTCGCGATCTCGGCGAAGCCGGCCTCGACCAGGCGCGCAACGAGGCGCTGGCGAAGGGCCGCGCCGAGCTGCCTGTCGGCATCGGCAAGATGGTGCTGCAACGGGTCGGCGTCGGCGCCGATGTCGGGCTCATCGCGCTGATCGAGCCGGCAATGGCGCAAGCCGAGCCTGCGGCGGAGCGCGCGCCGCCTCCCGCGGCTGAGCCTGCGCCGCCAGTGCACGGGCTCGATGCCGGGATCGCGATGTTCGATCCGTTTGCCGAACCGGATGAGACGGAGGTGACGGCCGCGGATGAGGCGACGGAGATCGTCTCGATCCAGGACGCCGCGAAGGAGGCCGAGGCGGCTGCTCCGGAAACCCTTGCGCAGACGGTCGATGCCACGCCGGAAACAGTGGTTGAAAACCCGCCTGAAGCCATCGTGCCGCCGCAAGCCGCGCCGATCACGAGCCACATGGTCGAGCCCACAGGACACGCGGAGACGCGGTCAGGACATGCGGAGACACCGCGCCAGCATCCGCTGCGCTTCCTGTGGCAGATAGATGCGCAAGGCCGCTTCGTGCTCGGCTCGGATGAATTCATCCGCCTGATCGGCGCGCTCACCGCCTCCCGCTTCGGCCGGCCCTGGCGCGAGCTATCAGAGGAATTTGCGCTCGACCCCGACGGCCGCGTCGCGCAGGCGCTCGCCAGCCACGACACCTGGGCCGGCATCACCGTGAACTGGCCGGCCGACGGCGGCGAACATCTGCCGGTCGAGCTGGCCGGGCTTCCCGTCTACGACCGCGCGCGCAACTTTGCCGGCTTCAAGGGCTTTGGCGTGTGCCGCGATCTCGATGCGCTCAATCGGCTCGATGCGCTGCGGCGCTTTGAGCTGTTCGCCGCGCAGGGCCTGTCGGCCGATATGGTCGAGCCTCAGTCTCAGCCTGGTTCTCAGCCTCGGCCTGAACCGGAGCACAAGGCGGAGGCCAAACCGGAGGCAGAGCCTCCGCGGAGCGAGCCGCCGCCCGAGCCTGAGCCGCCAACTGCAACTGAGCCCGAACCGCCCGCACCGATCACCGAAGCGAATTCACACCCAACCGAACCGGAAACGCCAGTGGAAACGCCTCCGAATGTCGTGCCGTTCCGCGCACCAGGTGACCTGAGGTCACAAGGTGACCAGAGGTCACAGGGTGACCAGAGATCGCCGACGCTGACGCCGGTCGAGAACAGCGCGTTCAACGAGCTGGCGCGGCAATTGTCCGAGCGGCTCGAACGCGAGCGCGAGCAGATGGCTTCTGATAGCGCCGAGCCGCCGGCGGACGCGATCGCGCCCGACGCGGCGACACCACCCGAGCCCTTGATCTCCGAGCCGCCGATCTCGGAGCTGGAGACGCCGCCGGCCGCGGCCGAATGGCTGAGCGAGCCCGCACCGCCCGCTTACGGCCACAGCGCGCGCGACCGCGCGCTGCTGGATCTCATTCCCACAGGGATCCTGATCTACCGGCTCGATCGCCTGCTCTACGCCAATGCCGCGTTCCTCGACCGCATCGGCTATGCCAGCCTCGGCGCGCTGGAAGATGCCGGGGGGCTCGATGCGCTCTATGTCGAGCCGGGCGTTTCCGCCGCCAGCAGCACCTCGCAATCAGGCACGCCGGTGACGATCAGCGCGACGGTCGCCCATGGCGCGCAGAAGCTCGCCACGACCGAAGCGCATCTGCACACCATCGACTGGGACGGCGCCAGCGCGCATGCGCTGATCTGCGCGCTGCCCAATCCTGAACCTGTCGTGACAACTCCCGTCGCCACGCCCGTCATCGTGGCGCCGGTGGCCGCGCCACAAGTGGCCGCCGAGACCGAGGTCGACGAGCCCGTCCTGTTCGCGCCCGAGCCTGACGTCGGCGATGCCGATGCGGAAGATCTCGCCGCGATCCTCGACACCACGGCCGAGGGCATCGTGATGTTCGATGCCGACGGCAACATCCACGCCTGCAACCGCAGCGCCGAGGCGCTGTTCGGCTATGACGGCGAGGCGCTGATGCAGCAGAAACTGCTGGCGCTGTTCGCGCCCGAGAGCCAGCAGATCGTGCTCGATTATCTCGACAGCCTGAAGAGCCAGAACATCGCGAGCCTGCTCGATCACGGCCGCGAGGTGCTGGGCCGCGAGAAGAAGGGCGGCGTGCTGCCGCTCGCCATGATCATGGGCCGCACCCGGCCTGATGGACCGAACTTCTTCGCCGTGTTCCGCGACCTGTCGCAGGCCAAGAAGGGCGAGAGCGAGCTGACGCAGGCGCGACGCCTGGTCGATGGCGCGGCCAACGCGAAAGCCGACATGCTGGCGCGGATCAGCCACGAGATCCGCACCCCGCTCAACGCCATCATCGGCTTTGCCGAGGTGATGATCTCGGAACGATTTGGCTCGCTGGGCAACGAACGTTACGGCGAATACATGAAGGACATCCGCGCCTCCGGCGAGCGCGTCATCACCATCATCGACGATCTCCTGGAGCTGTCGCGGATCGAGACCGGCAAGCTCGATCTCAGCTTTGCCGACCTCAACCTCAACGACCTCGTCGAGGCCTGCGTCACCGTGATGCAGCCGCAGGCCAATCGCGAGCGCATCATCATCCGCACCTCGCTTGGCCATGCGCTGCCGCAGGTGGCGGCGGATCCGCGCGCGCTGCGGCAGGTGACGATGAACCTGATCTCGAACTCGATCCGGCTCGCCAGCGCCGGCGGCCAGGTGATCGTCTCCACCGCGCTCAACGACCGCGGCGAGGTGGCGCTGCGCATCCGCGACACCGGCCATGGCCTCAGCGACAAGGAAGTCGCCGCCGCGATGGAGCCGTTCCGCACGCCGCCGCCCGGCGATGCCGCGGACAATTCCGCGCTGAGCCTGTCGCTGACCAAGGCTCTGGTTGAAGCCAACCACGCCCGGTTCAACATCAAGAGCGCGGGCCAGGGCACGCTGATCGAGGTGATCTTCGCACCGGTGACGGCACGGGCTTAAGCGACGGCTTACCGCTTCGCCGGCTCACCGCTCTTGTTGCCGGGCAGGCCCTTGATGTTCGACGAATCCTGCTGCTGCACGGTGGAGTTCTGCGAGGCCGCGCCGACCGTTCCCTTCTGCGCGGGAGGACCGTTCTTGTTGCCGGGAGCTCCCGCGATTCCGGTGCCTGAATTCTGCGCGCTGGGCGATGTGGCAGCATCACTGGTGTTGTTGGTGCGGTCACCGGGCATCCTTGCCGCCGCGCCGGGCTTGTCCTGGTCTCCGACATAGCCCGAGGCGCCGGAATTTTGCGTCTTGATGCCCTTGTCGGCCTCGTTCTGCCCGTTCTGGTTCTGCGCGATCGCCGGCGCTGCCATGAGCGGGACCGCCAGAAGGAATGCTGCCATTATTGTCCGCATGAGCGTTCTCCTCGACCTGCCCCGTCGCGGGCTTAACGCGTGGGGCGCGAAAGATTTCCGATCGCTTGCGAATAAGCCTGGGCAGATGCGCGTTACGCCGCGCGCACCGTATCGAGGAACTTGCAGACCTCGAATTTGAGGCGGTTGCTGTCGCCGGACAGCGATTTCGCCGCCGACAGCACCTGCGCCGATGCCGAGCCGGTTTCGACCGCGCCCTGCCTGACGTTGCTGATATTGGCGCTGACCTGCGTGGTGCCGGCCGCCGCGCTCTGGACGTTGCGCGAGATCTCGCCGGTTGCGGCGCCCTGCTGCTCGACCGCGGCCGCGATGGTCGACGAAATCTCGGACAGACGCGCGATGGTGCCGCCGATGGTCTTGATCGCACCGACCGAGTCCTCGGTCGCGGACTGGATGCTCGAAATCTGCTGGCCGATGTCGCCGGTCGCTTTCGCCGTCTGCTCGGCCAGCGCCTTCACCTCCGAGGCCACCACGGCAAAGCCGCGTCCCGCTTCACCGGCGCGCGCGGCCTCGATGGTGGCGTTCAGCGCGAGCAGGTTGGTCTGGCCTGCGATCGCATTGATGAGTTCGACGACGTCGCCGATGCGCGCGGCCGCCTTGGACAATTCGCTGACGCGATCGTTGGTCTGACCGGCCTGGCTGACGGCCTCGCCCGCCATGCGCTCGGAGGCCTGCACCTGACGGCTGATCTCGTGGACGGAGGCGGTGAGCTCCTCCGTGGCCGCGGCTACCGACTGCACGTTGGTCGCAGCCTCTTCCGAGGCCGCCTCGACCAGCGTCGCAAGCTCGGTCGACCGGCTCGCGGTGGAGGTGAGCGAGGTCGCGGAGACCTCGAGCTCGGTGGCGGCCGACGACACCGCCTCGACGATGCGGCCGACAGCGGCTTCGAAATGATCCGCCATCCTGATCATGTCGGCGCGGCGGCGTTCGGCAGCGAGCTTGTCCTGCCGGCTCTTCTCCTCCGCCTCCTCGCGCGCCTTCTGCTCGGCGTTGATCTTGAAAGTCTCGACGGCCCGCGCGATCTCGCCGATCTCGTCGGGACGGCCGAGGCCGGGCAACACGATGGCGAAATTGCCGTTGGCGAGCTCGATCATCGCGGTGCGCATCGCCGACAGCGGCTTTGCAACCGAACGGCCGATGAAGACACCGAGGCCGAGCACGCAAGCTGCGATCAGTGCGATCGCAATGGCGATCCAGAACTGGATGCTCTCGCGCTCCGCCTCGTTCTGCTTGTCGGCTTCGATGCGGATGATGTCGACCGATTTCGAGACCTGCTCGATGACGGGCTCGACGGTCGCAAACGCCTCCGACGTCGCCTTCAATTCGCCCGCGAGCTTGAGCGCGGTCTCCATCCAGGCGGAGAAGTCGCGCTGATAGTCCGAAAGCTTGTGCCGCAGCTCGGCCTTGGCGGCATCGGGAATCCCGCCCGCATCGAGGCCGGCGAGGAATTCGGATGCGCGCTTCTGCATCTCGCCGCCATATTTGGCGTCGCGACGCAGCATGAAATCCTTCTCGTGCCGGCGCATCATCAGCATGATCACCTTGAGCGAGGCATCGTGGAGCTGATCGACCTTGCCTTCGATCTCGTGGACGGAGCCGCGCAGGCGGCCTTCGAGGCCTGAATTCTCATCCAGCCCGAGGCGCTGCCGCTCCTCGACCACCGCGGCGAAGTGCGCCTGATAGGTCCTCAGCGACGCGTTCATCGCGTCGACCTTCTGCGCCAGCTCGGGCTTGCCGAGCGCTGCGATCTTGCCGCGCAGCGTCTCGATGTCCGGCGCGACCTGCCGCGAGATCTCGACCTGGCGCTGCGCCCGCGCGGGGTCGCTGCGCAGCAGGAAATCCTTCTCGGCGCGGCGCGCCTCCAATAGCTCGACCGCGATCCTGCTGTTCAGCTCGAACACCGCGCGCGCTTTCTCGGCGGCGGCGCGCGAGATTCCCATCGCGCGCTCGCCGTAGAGATGAATGCCGCCGATCAGGACGACGCCGACGAGGCCGATGACGCCGATCGCAGTGATCTTGTGAGTAAGCCGCAGAGAGAAAAGCCGCATCGTGATCGCAAGGCCAGTGATGACAGATGCGGTTCATGAGGCCGTAATGCGTGAAAAGTTCCGTTAATTTGCGAGCACGTAGGATTACGTGCTTTGTGACACAATGCACGCAAGAGTGCACCGAATGCGTCTTGGCTGCACAACGAAAAGGCACGGCGCTGGCGACGCCGTGCCTTTCACGTCTCTGCGGGTCAGGTCAGCTGTAGATCTCGAACAGGCCGGCGCCGCCCTGGCCGCCGCCGATGCACATGGTGACCACGCCCCATTTGGCCTTGCGGCGGGCGCCTTCCTGTAGCAGATGGCCGGTGAGACGGGCGCCGGTCATGCCGAAGGGATGGCCGATCGCAATCGAGCCGCCGTTGACGTTGTACTTCTCGGGGTCGATGCCGAGCTTGTCGCGCGAATAGAGGCACTGGCTGGCGAAGGCCTCGTTGAGCTCCCAGAGATCGATGTCGTCGATCTTCAGGCCGTGACGCTTGAGCAGCTTCGGCACGGCGAAGATCGGGCCGATGCCCATCTCGTCAGGCTCGCAGCCCGCGGCGGCCCAGGCGACGAAGCGGCCAAGCGGCTTGAGGCCGCGCTTCTCGGCGTCCTTGGCTTCCATCAGCACCACGGCGGCGGCGCCGTCGGAGAGCTGGCTGGCATTGCCGGCCGTGACGTATTTGCCGGGACCCTTCACCGGCTCGAGCTTGGCAAGACCTTCGAGCGTGGTCTCGGGCCGGTTGCACTCGTCGCGGTCGACGACGTAGTCGACGATGCTCTCGGCCTTGGTGGCCTTGTCGACCACCTTCATCCTGGTCTTCATCGGGACGATCTCGTCCTTGAACTTGCCGGCCTGCTGCGCGGCGGCCATGCGGCGCTGCGATTCCAGCGAATATTCGTCCTGGTATTCGCGGCTGACCTTGTAGCGCTCGGCAACGATGTCGGCGGTGTCGATCATCGCCATGAAGATGTCGGGTGCGGTCTTGAGCAATTCCGGATCGATCGACTCCTTCGGCGTGCCGCCACCGGGGATCGAGATGCTCTCGACGCCGCCGGCGACGATGCAATCGGCGCCGTCGGAGCGGATCGAGTTCGCGGCCATCGCGATGGTCTGCAGCCCCGAAGAGCAGAAGCGGTTCACCGAGACGCCGGCGGTGCTCTTCGGCAAGCCGGCGAGCAGCGCGGCCTGGCGGCCGATGTTCGGCGCGCCATGGGCGCAATTGCCGAGATAGCAGTCCTCGACATAATCCTTCTCGACGCCGGCGCGATCGACCGCGTGATGGATGGCGTGGGCCGCGAGCGACATTGGCGGCGTGATGTTGAACCCGCCGCGGCCGGATTTGGCGAGGCCCGTGCGCGCATAGGAAACGATGACGGCTTCACGCATTGTTTTCTCCCTTCTTTCGAACGACTGATACGGAGCGTCCTGACCGCCATTGGTACACAAAGTTTGCGGAGAGCGGGAGAAAAAGCGGGTCGATCAATCAACAAAAAACGCCGCCCCTTACGAGATGGGCGGCGTTGTTCCGCGTGTCGGAATATATGATGGCCGTCATTCCGTAGGGCGCGCCACTCCTCCATCTGATCGTCATGGCCATGACGACGGTGAGAGCCTAACCCCTCACCCGGATCGCATCTTGCGATGCGATCCGACCTCTCCCTTCGGGAGAGGTGAAGGATCAGAACCTCAGCGCCTTGACCTGCTTGACCTGCGGCAGCGCCTGCACCTTGGCGAGCACGTCGGCCGGCACCGCGCCGTCGACCTCGATCAGCGCGATGGCATCGGAGCCCGGCGCGACGCGGCCGAGATGGAAGGTCGCGATGTTGATCTTGGCGTCACCCAGCAGGCTCGCGAAGCTGCCGATGAAGCCCGGCTTGTCTTCGTTGGTGACGTAGATCATCGACTTGCCGAACTCGGCGTCGACGCGGATGCCCTTGACGTCGACGAGGCGCGGCTTGCCGTCATGATAGACGGTGCCGGAGACCGAACGCTCCTGGCGCTCGGTCGCGACCGTCACGGTGATCAGGCTCTCGTAGTCGCTCTGGGCGGCGCGGACGATCTCGTCGACCACCATGCCGCGCTCCTTGGCGACGACAGGCGCGGACACCACGTTGACCTCGCCCAGCATCGGGCGCAGCAGGCCCGACAGCACCGCCGAGGTGATCGCCTTGATCTTCATCTCGGCGACGTGGCCCTCATAGGTGATCTCGACCTTGAGGATGCCTGATTCGGTGAGCTGGCCGGCGAACGAGCCGAGCTTCTCGGCCAGCGCAATGAAGGGCTTGAGCTTCGGCGCCTCTTCCGCGGTGATCGACGGGAAGTTCACCGCGTTCGAGATCGCACCGGTGAGGAGGTAGTCCGACATCTGCTCGGCGACCTGCAGCGCGACGTTCTCCTGGGCTTCCGTGGTGGAGGCGCCGAGATGCGGCGTGCAGATCACGTTGGGATGGCCGAACAGCACGTTCGAGGTCGCGGGCTCCTCGACGAACACGTCGAAGGCGGCGCCGGCGATATGCTTGGCATTGAGCGCATCGACCACGGCCTGCTCGTCGACGAGGCCGCCGCGGGCGCAGTTGATCAGGCGCACGCCCTTCTTCATCTTGGCGATCGCTGAAGCGTCGATGATGTTCTTGGTCTTCTCGGTCAACGGCGTGTGCAGCGTGATGAAGTCGGCGCGCTTCAGGAGGTCATCGAGCTCGACCTTCTCGACGCCGATGTCCTTGGCGCGCTCCGGCGACAGGAACGGATCGAACGCGATCACCTTCATGCGCAGGCCGAGGGCGCGGTCGGCGACGATCGAGCCGATGTTGCCGCAACCGACCACGCCGAGCACCTTGCCGGTGATCTCGACGCCCATGAAGCGGTTCTTCTCCCACTTGCCGGCCTGGGTCGAGGCGTCGGCCTGCGGGATCTCGCGGGCCAGCGCCAGCATGAGCGTGATCGCATGCTCGGCGGTCGTGATCGAATTGCCGAACGGCGTGTTCATCACGATGATCCCCTTGGCCGTGGCGGCCGGGATCTCGACATTGTCGACGCCGATGCCCGCGCGGCCGATCACCTTGAGCCTGGTCGCCTTCTCCAGGATCTTGGCGGTCGCCTTGGTCGCGGAGCGGATCGCGAGCCCGTCGTAATTGCCGATGATCTCGGCGAGCTTGTCCTTGTCCTTGCCAAGGTTGGGCTGGAAGTCGACCTCGACGCCGCGGTCTTTGAAGATCTGCACGGCAGCGGGCGAGAGCGCGTCGGAAATGAGAACTTTGGGCTTGGTCATGGGAATGATCCGTTGGTGCGAGCTGCAGTTACGGAACGTCATCCGCGGGCAAAAGCGGAAAGCGCGTCTTCGCGCTTGAGACCCGCGGATCCATCTCTCTTGATGGATGGATGGCCGGGTCAAGCCCGGCCATGACGAGGATTTGGTTTGGCTTACGCCGCCTTGGCGAGCGTGGCCTTGGTCTCGGCAAAGGCCCAATCGATCCACTGCGTCAGCAGCTCGACGTCCCTCGCCTCGACGGTGGCGCCGCACCAGATGCGCAGGCCGGCCGGTGCATCGCGGTAATAGGCGAAGTCGTAACCGGCGCCTTCCTTCTCGACCAGCGCAACCAGCTTCTTGGAGAACTCCGCCTGGGCGTCGTCCGAGAGCGAGGTGATCGCAGGGTCGGTGAACTTCAGGCACACCGAGGTGTTGGAGCGGATCGAAGCGTCCTTGGCCAGGAAGTCGATCCACGGCGTCTTCGCCTTCCAGTCGGCCAGAACCTTGGTGTTGGCGTCGGCGCGCGCGATCAGCGCCTTGAGGCCGCCGATCGACTTGGCCCAGTTCAGCGCGTCGAGATAATCCTCGACGCAGAGCATCGACGGCGTGTTGATGGTTTCGCCGACGAAGATGCCTTCGTTGAGCTTGCCGCCCTTGGTCATGCGGAAGATTTTCGGCAGCGGCCAGGCCGGCTTGTAGGTCTCGAGCCGCTCCACCGCGCGGGGCGAGAGGATCAGCATGCCATGCGCGGCTTCGCCGCCGAGCGCCTTCTGCCAGGAGAAGGTGACGACATCGAGTTTTGCAAAATCGAGCGGTTGCGCGAAGGCGGCAGACGTCGCGTCGCAGATTGTGAGACCTTCACGGTCTGCCTTGATCCAGTCGGCGTTCGGCACGCGCACGCCTGACGTCGTGCCGTTCCAGGTGAAAATGACATCGCTCTTGGGATCGACCTTGGAGAGATCCGGAATCTCACCGTACCCAGCGTTGAGCTTGGTGACGTCCTTGAGCTTCAATTCCTTGACGATGTCGCTGACCCAGCCCTCGCCGAAGGATTCCCAGGCGAGCGTGGTGACGGGCCGGGCCCCGAGCAGCGACCACAGTGCCATCTCGACCGCGCCGGTATCGGACGCCGGCACGATGCCGATGCGATAATCTGCCGGCACTTCAAGCACTTCGCGCGTCAGATCGATCGCGAGCTTGAGCTTGGTCTTGCCGACCTTCGCACGATGCGACCGGCCGAGCGCTGCGTCTTTGAGATTTTGGGCGTTCCAGCCGGGGCGCTTGGCGCAGGGGCCGGAGGAGAAATGCGGCACGGTCGGCCGCGAAGCGGGCTTCGCTACAGTCATGATCTACCCTTCCAGATAGTAAGCCTCCCGTTGGGGGGAGGTGTCCCGCCGCGGCTGATACGGGAAACAGGAAGATCAGTCAAGAAACTTCCGGTGGCTCACGGCGGAGTGCAGGCAATTGCGGCGCGATATCGGGGGATTCGACCACGGCGAGCGCGTTCAGCAAGTCCGTGGCCTCGCTGATCAATTGCGCGGCGCGGCGGCGGCTGCTGACCTTCAAAATGCATTTGTCGTTGGCCTGCACAACGTAGTCGTTGCCGACCTTGATCATGGAATAGCTTGTCATTGAAATCCCCGAACCGACCGAGCCCGGTACTGACGCTCCGTAGCACCGTTCGTTCCTCGATCCACGCGAACGACCAAGGGTAGTTTATCAGCTGTTAAGATGAACGAACGCGCGATCCGATTTCGCTGATGGCGCAACGGCCATTGCGAGCTGCATCAAAAACGCACAGTCATGCCGACATGACTCGCCGAAAATCCAAGCCGCTTGTAGAAGCGCTGCGCATCGACGCGGCTCGAATGCGTGAGCAGTTCGACCAGACTGCAGCCGCGCGCCTTGGCTTCGGTAACAGCCCATTGCACCAGCTTTTCGCCGATGCCGCGGCCGCGGCAATCAGAGGCAACGCGAACATCTTCGAGCAAACCGCGGATGCCGCCTTGCGAGCTGATGCCGGGCAGAAGTGCAAGTTGCAGGCAGCCGACCACCCTGCCCTCGCTCTCGGCGACCACGAGCTGAAGATTGGGACTGCGTTCGACCCGTTCGAACGCTTCGTAATAGACCTCAGGCAGCGGGTCCTCCAACCGCTCGCGGGCACGGCCGAGCTGGTCATCGGCGAGCATCGCGATCATTGCCGCGACGTCCTCGCGTCGCGCAGGGCGGATGGAAACGGATCTTTCATTCATCGAAAAGCACTCCAGGCTCAGCGCGCAGACGGCAGGCCGAGAAACGCCTCGGCCTCGCCGACCCAGCGGCGGATGGCGGCATAGCGGCCGAGATCGAAGCCGCCTTCATGCGCAACGCGCGTATAGGCGAGCAGCGAGACATCCGCGAGCGAGACCGCATCGCCGGCAAAGAAGCGGCTGGCGGCAAGATGCGCCTCCATGCGGTCCAGCGCCGCATAGCCGCGCTTGACCTTGTCAGGATCGAGCTCGGAGGCTGACTTGCCGAGATAGACCATCTGGAAACGACACACCGCGATGTAGGGCTCGTGGCTGTACTGCTCCCAGAACAGCCATTCGTCCATCTTGGCAGCGGCAAAAGCGTCGCGCGGAATGAGTGCGCTGTCGCGGGCGAGATAGCGGATGATCGCGTTGGACTGCGCCAGGGTGCGGCCGTCGTCGAAGGCGACGGTCGGCACCTGGCCGGCGCCGTTCATGGCCAAAAATTGCGGCGTGCGCGTCTCGCCCTTGCGCGTGTCGATCTCGATCCAGCGATAGGGCAATGCGAGATGATCGCACACCCATTTCACCTTCAGACAATTGCCGGAATTGCTGTCGCCGTAAATCTGCATTGCCGCCGCCTCATCAGGGGCGACAGAGCATCAGGCTACGGCGAGCCTGTCAACCGCGACGAGCGAAGCCGTGTCAGAACTTGTAGCCGAGCCCGACGCGCGCATTGTTCAGCGTCACAGAGGTGTTCATGACCGGCGAGAATTTCACGTATTCGTATTCGACGCGCGCGAACAGGCCGTCCCAGATGCAATACTCGACGCCGAGACCGGCAACAAAGCCCACCGCGAAGGCGTTGGTTCTATGCTGGGTCTGCGTCTGCGACTGCGCGGGAACGGGGTTCGGTCCGTTCACGAGGATCGTCGTGACGCCACCGACCGTCGTCGTCATCACCTGGGTCAACGTCACGTCGCTTGTCACGGTACGCGATACGTCCATGCGGCCGACAGCAGCGCCAGCGAACGCGTATGGCATGAAATCGCCGCCATCCCAGCCCACGCGGCCGCGGAGCGCAATCATGTCCTTGACCTGTGCCGCGGCGGTGCCGGTCAACTTTACGTTCCAATGATCGGTCACGTTGTCGGGGTGAATGTCACCGGCAGGATTGATGATATCGAGTTGATTGGAACCGCTGGTCTGCGTGTAGAGGTTGTTGAAGTAGCTGTAGGTGCCCTCGAGGCCGAGAATGGCATCGTACCATTGCCAATTGCGGCCGACGAAGGCGCCAAAGTTCGTGCCTTGCGTGTTGGTCTTGTTCATGAGCGACCAACTCGCCGTCGGCTGCTGCAGCACGCTGTTGCGGAAGATGAAATTGGTCAGGCCGACCACGCTTTGGCTGAAATCGGTCGCGTCGGCCGTGTAGCCGCCGCTGACGCCGACATAGGCGCCGTCCCAATTGTGGTGCGTGTTGGACAGACCGTCGGTGAAGCCGCCGCGCAGGACGGGCAGATCGGGCATGTCGGCCGCGTGTGCGGCGGACACAGATCCGAACACCGCCGCCACCAACCAAAGCCTACGCATTGCAACGCTCCATCGGACTCGAACTCTTCAGCGTGATCATGGCTCGTTAACCTTAATCAATGGTTGCGTCCGAGGTTTTCGGCGCCGCTCGCCATGAAAAAAATGCAAAGCAAAACGGCGCGGGATGATCCCGCGCCGTTAAGAGACGTTAAGCGATGAGGCTTGCGATCAGCCCTTGGTCACGAGCGGCGGCGGCGGCGCGTAGGCCGGCGGCGTGTTGAGCTCCCAGCGTACGCCGAGCTTCAGGTCGTTCGACGTGATGTTCTTGACCTGCCAGACATAGGGGCTGAGCGGCGCATTGAAATTATGCGAGTTTGCCGTGACGCCGTCACCCAGGCTCACGTAGCTGTAGGCCAGTTCGAGCGTGGTGGACGGATTGATCTTGTAGGCGAGACCCGCATGCGCTGCCCACGCCAAATTCCATTTCGAGCCTGAACCAGCGAGGTTGACACCGTTTGTGGGCGTGTTGGTGTCCACGAGATTGTCGATGGTCACGCGAGCCGCACCGACACCGGCGCCGATGAACGGAGTGACACACCACCATGTACCGAGGTCGACGTAAGCGTTCGCCATCACCAGCCATTCGGACTTGGTTCCGGTGTAGGTATCGACTCCCGGCGTGACGACGCCGGCGTTCGTGAACGTATAGGAATCGGTGGCCAGGAAATTCGTCTTGCCGCGATATTGCCCGATGACGTCGGCCCTGAACCAGTTATTGACCCGATAGCCGACGCCGACATCGAAGATCCCGCCGGTGTTGACCGTCGAGGTCTGCTGGAAGGAAACCACCGGCGCGTAGAGCGCCGCGTTGGTGTTATGCAGATCCTTGAACTGCTGATTGCTGAAGCCGATATCGCCACGCAAATACCAGCCGCCGAAATCGGCGGGCGGGGCGGGCGGCGCGTACATGGGGGGCGGAGCCGCGATCGGCATATCGGCGGCAAAAGCCATCGATGAAATCAGTGATGCCGCACCCGCGGCAAGGAGAGACTTAACGCAACGCATTGGCTTCGTCCTTATGGCCGGTGAGGCAAAATGCAGATGCCCCACGTTCTGGAAACTCGCGGAACGGACGATGGCAGCAAATGCTTAAGCGCCACTTAACCCTAATTTTTAAGGTTGATTTTTTCTGAGCGGCCACGCGGATGCGGCGCAAGCGATGCGAAAATGCGGCAGCAATTGCTAACGATGTATGAAGCCGCAACGCAGAGAAAGAAGGTTTGTTAACGCCTGTGCTGCGGCAGCCTGGGCAGGAACACCGCGAGCAGCCCGATCGCCGGCAGATAGGCGCAGACCTGGTAGACGAACGCGATGGAGGTGTGGTCGGCGAGCTTGCCGAGCACGGCGGCGCCCAGGCCGCCGATGCCGAAGGCAACGCCGAAGAACACGCCGGAGATCATGCCGAAGCGATGCGGCACCAGTTCCTGCGCGAACACGATGATCGACGATGTCGTCGAGGAGATGATGAGGCCGATGATGACCGACAGCACCGCGCTCGCGTAAAGCCCGGCATGGGGCAGCGCCAGCGTGAACGGCAGCGCGCCCAGGATCGAGATCCAGATCACGATCTTGCGGCCGAAGCGATCGCCCAAGGGACCGCCGAAGAACGCGCCGACAGCGTTCGCGGCGAGGAAGACGAACAGATAGATCTGCGCCGCCTGCGTCGACACGCCAAAGCGGTCGATCAGGTAGAAGATGTAATAGCTCGACAGGCTCGAGACGTAGAGCTGCTTCGAGAACAGCAGCGCCACCAGCACCAGCAGCGCGACGGCGACACGGCGCCGGCTCGGTCCGCCGGGTTGCGCATGCGCGGGCGCGGCTTTCCTCGCGGTGATCTGCGGCGCGTACCAGCGGCCGATGCGCCAGAGGATGAGAATCGCGAGGAACGCGATCGAGGAGAACCAGGCGATGCTGCCCTGCCCGAACGGCACGACGATGAGCGCGGCCAGCACGGGCCCCATCGAGGTGCCGAAACTGCCGCCGAGCTGAAACACCGATTGCGCAAAGCCGTAGCGCCCGCCCGAGGCGAGCCGCGCGATGCGCGCCGATTCCGGGTGAAACACCGCCGAGCCGAGGCCGACCAGCGCAGCGGCAACGAGGATGACGAGATAGCGCTGCGCGACGCTGAGCAGCAAGAGGCCGAAGAAGGTCGAGGCCATGCCGATCGACAGCGAATAGGGCTGCGCCTTCTTGTCGGTGTAATGGCCGACCACCGGCTGCAGCAGCGAGGCGGTGAACTGGAACGCCAGCGTGATCATGCCGATCTGCGCGAAGTCGAGCGCGTAGGTGTCCTTCAGGATCGGATACACCGAGGCGATCAGCGATTGCATGGTGTCGTTGAGGAAGTGCGAGAAGCTGATGCCGGCGAGCACGATATAGGCCGGTCCTGCGGCTTTGGCGGGCGCGACATCGCTCACGACGACGGGCTCGGTCAGCGTTTCCTCTGAGACGACGACAGGCTTGTTCACTGGAGCATCCCGGCAGGCGCGGCGAGCCGCCGCGGTCTCACAGGTACGATGGGAGCGGCGGCCGAACCATTGCCAATCGCAAATGGCTGGGATGCGCGAGCCTCCCCGCAAGTCCGATATCGTAGGATGGGCAAAGGCGCCCTTGCGCCGTGCCCACGATCTTTCTGAAACGGCCATAGACGCGTGGGCACGCTCCGCTTTGCCCACCCTACGACATTGTGGTTGCGGCTACGCGGCGGCCTGGCCCAGCGCGGTGACGATGGTGTCGACGATGTCCTCGACCAGGATGCGGTCCTCGCCCTCGCCCATGACGCGGATCACCGGCTCGGTGCCGGAGGAGCGGATCAAGAGGCGGCCGTGGCCGTTGAGGCGCTTCTCGCCGTCGGAGATCGCCGACTTCACGTCGGAATCGTCGAGCGGCTTGCCGCCCTTGTGGCGGACGTTCTTGAGGATCTGCGGCAGCGGATCGAAGCGATGGCAGACCTCGGAGACCGGGCGGCGCAGCTTCTGTACCACCGCCAGCACCTGCAGCGCGGCGACAAAGCCGTCGCCGGTGGTGGCGTAGTCGGACAGGATGATGTGGCCGGACTGCTCGCCGCCGAGATTGTAGCCGCCGCTCAGCATCTGCTCGAGCACGTAGCGGTCGCCGACCGGCGTGCGCACGAGATCGAGCCCCTGCCCCTTCAGGAAACGCTCGAGGCCGAGATTGGACATCACGGTGGCAACGATGCCCGGACGCGACAGGCGACCGTCTTCCTTCCAGCTCTGTGCGATCACCGCCAGCAGCTGGTCGCCGTCGACGACGTGGCCGCGCTCGTCGACCAGGATGACGCGATCGGCGTCGCCGTCGAGCGCAATGCCAATGTCGGCGCGCATCTCGCGCACCTTCTTCGACAGCGCCTCCGGCGAGGTCGAGCCGCAATCCTTGTTGATGTTGAAACCATCGGGCTCGACGCCGATCGGCACCACGTCGGCGCCCAATTCCCACAGCGCTTCCGGCACCACCTTGTAGGCGGCGCCGTTGGCGCAGTCGATCACGACGCGCAGGCCCTCGAGCGAGAGATCGCGCGGCAACGTGCGCTTGGCGAATTCGATGTAGCGATCATGCACGCCGTCGATACGGCGGGCACGGCCGAGGCTCGCGCTCTGCGCCAGCCGCTTCTCGATCGGCTCGTCGAGCAGCTGCTCGATCTGCTTCTCGACGTCGTCGGAAAGCTTGAAACCCTGCGGGCCGAACAGCTTGATGCCGTTGTCCTCGAACAGATTGTGCGAGGCCGAGATCATGACGCCGAGATCGGCGCGCATCGACTTGGTCAGCATCGCCACCGCCGGCGTCGGCATCGGGCCGACCAGCAGCACGTCCATGCCGACCGAGGTGAAGCCCGCGACCATGGCGTATTCGATCATGTAACCTGATAGCCGCGTGTCCTTGCCGATCACGACCCGGTGGCGGTGGTCACCGCGCTGAAACGCAAGGCCGGCGGCCTGGCCGACCTTGAGCGCGAGCTCCGGCGTGATCAGTCCGTTGGCGCGGCCCCGGATCCCGTCCGTCCCGAAATATTTGCGGCTCATCATCGTCCCCCAACGCAACAACCAGGGATCCCCACGACAACCTCCGGGTGCCCGAACAGGCCCCGCATCCCTGATTTGCTGGGGACTTTATAATGCTGGAGGGCTAAATTGGCTTCAAAAAATATGATGAATCATTACGGAACCGGGAACTGGGCTATCCGGTAACCGGCTGTTAACATTATATTTCCGCTTTTGTCGCCGGAATGAGCCGGAACCGGCCTCACCCCTTCCGCTTCACATGACCATCCTCGCGGCTCGGCGCCGGCTGGGTGACGTTGACGGGATCGGAGCCCGGGAAGGTCTCCTCGAGGCCCTCTTCGAGCGCGTCGTCGAGGGCCTGCTTCTCCTTGATCTCTTCCGGCGAAGGCCCCGTGTGCGGCTTGGTCATCATGGTCCCTCTCGCAAACGATTTGGCTGCGCATCCAACCATGCTAGATGACCCCTCAATCTTCCGATGCAAGACTTCCAAGACAAGATGGGCCGGGAACGTTCATGAAGCACATCACCTGTATCGACGATCTTCGCGCGCTGCATAAGCGCCGCGTGCCGAAGGCATTCTTCGACTATTGCGACCGCGGCTCCTATGCCGAGGAAACGCTGCGGGCCAATCGTGAGGACATGCAAGCCATCAAGTTCCGCCAACGTATCCTGGTCGACGTCTCCAAGCGCGACACCTCGACGACTATTTTGGGCGAGCCCTCGACCATGCCGCTGATCCTGGCACCGGTCGGGCTGCTCGGCATGCAGCATGGCGACGGCGAGATCCACGCCTGCCGCGCGGCGCAGGCCGCCGGCATCCCGTTCACGCAATCGACCATGTCGATCTGCTCGATCGAGGACATCGCGGCCGCCGTGGACAAGCCGTTCTGGTTCCAGCTCTACGTGATGAAGGACCGCGGCTTCATCAAGGAGCTGATCCAGCGCGCGATCGCCGCCAGGTGCAGCGCGCTGGTTCTCACGGTCGACCTGCAGGTGATCGGCCAGCGCCATGCCGACATCAAGAACGGCATGACGATCCCGCCGGAATGGACGCTGTCGAAATTCCTGGATTTCGCCACCAAGCCGGCCTGGGTCTCGGGCGTGCTGCAGGGCAAGCGCCGCACCTTCGGCAACATCGCAGGCCACGTGAAGAACACCGAGGACCTCAACCGCCTCGCCGAATGGACGGCCTCGCAGTTCGACACGTCCTTGAACTGGAAAGACGTCGATTGGATCCGGAGCATCTGGCCGGGCAAGCTCATCATCAAGGGCATTCTGGACGTCGAGGACGCCGAGGAAGCGGCCAAGACCGGCGCGCAGGCGCTGGTGGTGTCGAACCATGGCGGCCGTCAGCTCGACGGCGCGCCGTCCTCGATCGAGGTGCTGCCGGAGATCGCGGACGCGGTCGGTGACAAGATGGAGATCATGTTCGACGGCGGCATCCGCTCCGGCCAGGACGTGATGCGCGCGCTCGCGCTCGGCGCCAAGTCGTGCATGATCGGCCGCGCCTATGCCTATGGCCTGGGCGCCGGCGGCCAGGCCGGCGTCGCCAAGGCGATCGACATCATCCAGAAAGAGCTGCTGACCACGATGGGCCTGTGCGGCGTCAACAGGATCGACGAGATCGACGATCACGTGATTGCGGTATAGCCGCAAGGGCGGTGCCGTAGGGTGGGCAAAGCGAAGCGTGCCCACCAACTCTGCATGATGGATAAAGGTGGTGGGCACGGCGCAAGTGCGCCTTTGCCCACCCTACGATCCTAAGATCTGCTCGACGACTGTGGCCAAGACCTCCGCCGTCGTCCCGGACAAGCGCGCGCAATCCGGCACCCATAGCCACAGGCGGGTGTGGTTATGGGGACCGGAGTTTTCAATCTTCGCCAAACTTCACTCGGTGGTTATGGGTCCCCGCCCCCGTGCGCAATTGCGCACTGGGCCGGGACGACACCGAGAGTGTTGCGGCAGCTTGCTTCACTTCACATCGGCGGGGTCAGGCCGTCTCGGCCGACGCTGACGCGGTCAGTCTCGAACGAACCATCGGGCAGTTGCTTCATGAAGGCGATGACCTGGGCGCCGGCCTTCAGTTCCGATTTGTCGCCGGGAACGAAGGTCACCACAGGCGTCATATCGGAGACGAAAACTTTCTTCTCGCCGTCCTTGTACTTCACCAGCAGCGTATGACCGTCATTGCCGACCACGCTCTCCGACACCGTGGCGTTGGTCATGCTGGAATTGGGCTTGAGATCATAGGGCCGCGAGCCCTCGCCGGTGCCGCGCATGCTCTCCGGAAACACATGCACCTCGACGGCATTGTTGCCGCCATCAGGGCCCGGCACGGTGGTGGCGCCGACGAAGGAGCCGACCTTGATGTCGGCGAGCGAGATCCTGGTGACACCGACGACGCGCGCGTCCGGGGCGATATGCAGCTTGACCTCCTCGCCGCTGCGCGACTTGACCTGCAGCGTGTCACCATCTGCGTTCTCGATCGTGCCGCGCACGCGGGTCGGCACCGGCGCCTTTTGCGCGACGGCGGCAAAGGTGGAAGCAACCACCATCGCGGCAGCGATGAGCGGGCGCGTGAAACTGTCACGTTGGATCGTCATTGATGTCTCCGATTGTCCCCACGGGGTAGAACGCCGGAGACAGCGCACTATTCTCTCAAGTCTTTGTGAGATCGGCCTCGACCAAGGCACGGAGCTCGGCGGTCACCTCGGGCCGCCGGCCGAACCACAGCTCGAAGCCGCGCACCGCCTGGTGCAGCAGCATGCCGAGCCCATCGGCGGTCCGGAGCCCGCGGGCGCGGGCCGCCGCGAGCAGCGGCGTCACCAATGGAACATAGACGAGGTCGGCGACGACGGCGGCTTCCGGCAGACGCGCCACATCGACCTCGAGCGCGCCCTGGCCATGCATGCCGAGCGAGGTCGTGTTCACGAGAAGTTTTGCACGCGGCAGCACGTCATTGATGCCGTCCCAGGTCAGCGGATGCACGTTCGGCCCGAACTGCGCCGCAAGTGCCTCGGCGTTCGCCAGGGTGCGGTTGGCAAGATGGACATTGGTGAAGCCGCGGTCGAGCAGGCCAAATACCACCGCGCGCGAGGCGCCGCCCGCCCCCAGCACCAGCGCTTCACCGGCCTTGCCCCAGCCGGGCGCGCTGGCGTCGAGATTGCCGAGAAAGCCCTCGACGTCGGTATTGGTCGAGCGCAGCTCTCCATCTTCGAACCACAGCGTGTTGGCAGCGCCCACGGCCCTGGCGCGCGCGTCGGGGGTCGATAGCTCCATCACGCCGACCTTGTGCGGAATGGTGACATTTGCCCCGACAAAGCCGCGCAGCGACAGCCGCAGCACGAAATCGCGCAAATCATCCGGCGGAACGGCCTCGATGACATAGCCACCTGCGATGCCGAGCGTGCGCAGCCAGTAATGATGGATCAGCGGCGAGCGCGAATGCGCGGCCGGCCATCCGATCAGGCAGGCTGCGGGCGGTTTGGGCGTGGTCATCCTTCCCCCCGGTCGTGTTCGAGGGCGATCCATTTCGCGTCCGGCCGGTCCTGTCAAGCGCGCCGGCGTCACAGTGCCGATCAGGCCGCCGGCTCACGGTCTCGTCGGCGACGGGGGCAGCTGCATCTCGCGCGCCCCCGATATCGGCAACCGCACGCGCGATCGTCTCCCGAGAAAGACTTTGGATTGCTTCTAAACTCGCAATGACGTGGAGAGGGCGTGGCTCACATAAAGTGCCGCCCTCGTAGAGACAGTCCCTCACGCCTCCCTCTGCCCCTGAGAACGGGGAGAGAGGGAGCGAGAGAGTGGGGCGTCCCTAACCGATCACGCCGCGTGCTGATGCGCGGCGATGATCTGGTCGGCGGCGCGGCCGGTGACTTCGGCCATGTGGTCGAACTGGCGCGTGAAGCTGCCGGCACCGGCGGTGGCCGAACGCAGCTCGACGATCAGCTCGCCGATCTCGGCTTCCGGCATCATGGCGCGAACGCAGTCCCAGCCGCTCCAGCCCTCGCGGGTGTCGAAGCCGAGGATCTGGCCGCGCCGCGCCGACAGGATCGCGTTGATCTTGGCGGTGGCATCGGTCGGACAGACGATCTCGACCATGTGGATCGGCTCCAGCAGGACCGACTGGCATTGCGGCAGGCCTTCGTTGAGCCCGATCCGCGCCGCCGTGCGGAAGGCGAGGTCGGAGGAATCGACGCTGTGATAGGAGCCGTCCGTCAGCGTCACCTCTACATCGGTGACGGGGAAGCCGAGCGGGCCGCGGGCGAGCCCGTCGACAACGCCTTCTTCCACCGCGCCGATATAGTTGCGCGGCACCGCACCGCCGACGACTTTCTCGGCGAACCTGAAACCTTCGCCGCGCGGCAGCGGCCTGATGTCGAGCACGACATCGCCGAACTGGCCGTGACCGCCGGACTGCTTCTTGTGGCGGCCGCGCTGGACGATCGGCTTGCGGATGGTCTCCTGGTAACCGATCGCGGGCGGATGCGAGGTGATCTTGACGCCGAAGCGGTCGCTGAGCCGCTCGCTGGCGACACGCAGGTGCATCTCGCCCTGCCCCCACAGCACGGTGTCGTGGGTCTGGGCATTCTGCACGATGACGAGGGACGGATCCTCCTCGTGCAGCCGCATCAAGGCCTGGCCGAGCTTGACGTCGTCCTTGCGGTCGGTGGCCGCAACCGACATGGCGAGCACCGGCGGCGTCGGCTCCGAGGCCTTGAGCGCAGCCGGCGCGGTCTTGCCGCTCGAGACGGTGTCGCCGGTCTTGACCGCATCGAGCTTGGCGAGCGCCACGGTGTCACCGGCTTCGGCCGAGGCACGCTTGCTGTCGTAAGCGCCGCTGACGGCGAGGATGCCGGAGACGCGGCTGGCACCACCGGAGGAGGATTGCAGCGTGGCGCCGTCGTCGAGATGGCCGGCGAGCAGCCGCGTCAGCGACAGCTTTCCACCGTGCTGCGAATGCAGCGTCTTGAAGACGAAACCGAGCGCATCCTTGCTTTCCGGCGCACCGAGACGTTTTGCGGTCTCGGCAATGCCCGGCGCCTCATGGCGCAACGCCTTCATCAGACGCAGCACGCCGTTTTCGCGGGCGGCCGCGCCAAGAAGAACCGGGCAGATCTGCCCTTCGCGTAACTCGCGGGCGAGGTCGTCGAACACGGCATCGCGCGGCGGCTGGATGTCCTCGAGCAATTGCTCCATCAGCGCGTCGTCGTGATCGGCGAGCTTTTCCAGCATCGAGAAGCGGGCCTCCTTCTCGCGATCGAGATTGCCGCCGTCGAGCGCAATCACTTCGGAGGCCTTGTGCTCGCGATAGATGAACGCACGTTCCAGCGCGAGATCGACAAAGCCCTCGATCAGCTCGCCCTTCCAGATCGGGATCTGGCGCAGCACCAGCGGCACGCGCGAGGCGGGCTGCAGCATCGCGAGCGTCTCGCGGATGCGCTTGTTGGCGCGGTCGATCTTGTTGAGGAACAGGAAACGCGGGATCTTCAGCTCCTCCAGCTCGCGCAGGATGATCTGAAGCTGCGGCAGCTTCTTCTCGTCGGCCTCGCACACCACGATGGCAGCGTCGACCGCGGGCAGCGCGGCGCGCATGTCGTGGGCGAACTCGACGGAACCGGGACAGTCCAGGAAGGTATAGCTGTCGCCCATGAAACTCGTGGTGGCAGCAGTGAGCCCGACGCTCATCTTGTGATGACGGGCCTCAGGCGTGGCGTCGCCGACCGACGTACCGGCGTCGACGCTGCCGGCGCGCGGGATTGCGCCCGTCCGCGCCAGGATCGCTTCAAGAAGTGTGGTTTTACCTGATTGGAAAGGGCCCACCAGCGCAATGCACCGTGGACCTCGGGGACTTCTGACGTCTTGTCCCATTTCGCCGCCTCCTTGGTGTGGAGCTCGGCCCTTGATTGGGTCGGCAAACGCAGATGCTCTGCCCGTCCCCGAGATTTGGCAAGCGTCAAACGTCGCTGCGGTGCGTCGTCAGTTCGTTGGTACCGCTGTCGCCTGATGTTCCACCTCTCCCGGCAGGGAGAGGCGAACGCGACATCGCCGTCGAGGCGGCGTTAGCGGCCCGGACGGAGTTCCAGGCTCTCGAGTCCGGCGGCGACGTTGAGGCCGACCTGGCCCTGCACGCTCAGCGGCTGCAGCGCGATCGAATTGTTGGAGCCGCCGACCAGCACGTTGCCGCCGAGGCCGACGCCGACCGAGGCGCTACCCTGCGCGCCGGCGTAATTGCCGGCGAGATCGCCAGGACCGAGCCGGTTCACCGGTGCGAACACGCCCCAGGCGAGCGCCGTCTCCTGGGTGATGCCGAGGTCGAGGCCGACTTTGCGGATCGTCGCGACGTAGCGGTCTTCGGGCAGGCCCTCCGCGCGCAGCACGCAGCCGAGATTGGTGACGGACCCCACCACAAAGCCGACGCTGGCGCCGCCGCGACATTCGAGCACGCCGACCTGCACCATCCTCTGCTGCTGAGCGTCGCTGCTTGTGACGGAGGCAACGAGGCTGGCGGCAGCGAGCCCGGCGAAGATGAACGAACGGCGCATGAAATATCTCCGGCTATGTGTGATGCGAGCAGAGAGAGCACCCCACCCGTGTTGCGCGATGGTCTATGCCACAACAGCCGCAATGGCGCCAGATCGCACACGATGATAGGCGTGCGAACAAAAAAGGCCCGCCAGAGGTGGGCCTTTCCTGAAGTCGGTCGCGACAGGCTCAGCGCAGGTTGCCGCAGAAGCGCTGGATGCGCTTGCAGGCGTCTTCGAGGTCCGAGGTCTTGGTCGCGTAGGAGATGCGGAACGCCGGGCCGAGGCCGAAGGCCGAACCCTGCACGACGGCAACGCCCTCGGTCTCCAGCAGCTCGGTGACGAACTGCTCGTCATTTCCGATCACATTGCCCGACGGCGCCTTCTTGCCGATCGTGCCGGCACAGGAGGGATAGACGTAGAACGCGCCTTCGGGACGTGGGCACTCGATGCCATTGGCCTGGTTCAGCATGGAGACGACGAGGTCGCGACGCTCCTTGAACACCTTGTTGTTGGCGGGGATGAAATCCTGCGGACCGTTCAGCGCTTCCACCGACGCCCATTGCGCGATCGAGCACGGGTTCGAGGTCGACTGCGACTGGATGGTCGACATCGCCTTGATGAGCTGGGCCGGGCCGCCGGCATAGCCGATGCGCCAGCCGGTCATGCAATAGGCTTTCGACACGCCGTTCACGGTGAGCGTGCGGTCGTAAAGGCTGGGCTCGACCTGCGCGACCGTGGTGAACTGGAAGTCGTCATAGACGAGGTGCTCGTACATGTCGTCGGTCATCACCCACACATGCGGATGCTTGACCAGCACGTCGGTGAGCGCCTTGAGCTCGGCGCGCGTATAGGCCGCGCCGGTCGGGTTCGACGGCGAGCACAGGATCACCCATTTGGTCTTCGGCGTGATCGCGCGCTCGAGCGCCTCGGCTCCGAGCTTGAAACCTGATGCCGCGGTGCAGACCACCGGCACCGGCTCACCGCCGGCGAGCGCCACCATTTCAGGATAGCTGACCCAATAGGGAGCCGGGATGATCACCTCGTCACCCGGATTGATGGTCGCCATCAGCGCGTTGTAGAGCACCTGCTTGCCGCCGGTGCCGACGATGATCTGGTTCGGCTTGTAGGCGACGCCGTTCTCGCGCTGAAACTTCGCGATGATCGCGTCCTTCAGCTCGGGGATGCCGTCGACCGCGGTGTACTTGGTCTTGCCGGCCTCGATGGCGCGGATCGCCGCGAGCTTGATGTTGGCGGGCGTGTCGAAGTCGGGCTCGCCGGCGCCAAGGCCGATGACGTTGCGGCCCGCCGCTTTCAGCGCGCGTGCTTTATCCGTGACCGCGATGGTCGCGGACGGCTTCACACGGTCGAGCGCAGCGGCAAGGAAGGACATCGTCATCTCCTGACAAGCGTCGTGAACCCATGGTCGCACGACTCTGATTGTGGGAATGGAGCCACCCTAAAACGTGTGCCGCTGCACCGCAAGAAACTTCGGCCCGATCTTCAGAAAGTTTACGGGTTTGGAGCGTTTCAAGCCCGGATTTCCCGCAATAATCGGCAACTTTGCTGTCGAAATCGCTCATATCCGGGAAGGCTTGTCCTCCGAGCAATTTTGCGTGTTGCGCGCAGATATAATCGGAACGTCGTCATGGCCGGGCTTGTCCCGGCTGCGCGGCCGAAGCCGCTTCGGCGAGGCGAAGGCCCGGCCAGCCACGCCTTGCCACTGGAGGAAGAACGTGGATGCCCGGGACAAGCGCGGGCATGACGATGACGCGCGTGGCACACGATTGCGCGACGCGATGAGTCTTGCATGTTGACGCAAGCGTGATCTGATTTGCAGCGCGGCGCGAACATGATCTTTCCTCGTGATGCAGTGCGGTAGGGATTTCGAGTTTTTCTATTGCCGAGCCCTTGCGGCGGATTCGCATCGGCATCATTGTTTAGCCGCGGTGCGGGGCAACGCGCGCCGCGCCTTCCATCCTTCGGAATCGAACTCCCAGAATGTACAAGCTCTATTCGATGCAACGCTCGGGCAACAGCTACAAGGTCCGCCTTGCGCTGGCGCTGCTGAACGTACCTTACGAAGCGATCGAGGTGGACATTCTGCGCGGCGAGAGCAAGACGCCGGACTTCCTGGCCAAGAACCCGTCGGGACAAGTGCCGCTGCTCGAGGTCGGCGACAACCGCTATCTCGCCGAGTCCAACGCCATCCTCTGGTATGTCGCCGTCGGCACGCCGCTGGCGCCGGAGAACCGGATCGATCGCGCCGAGGCGCTGCAATGGATGTTCTTCGAGCAGCACGCACTCGAGCCGAATATCGGCGCCGCCTATTTCTGGCTGTCGCTGGTCAAGGGCGGCCGCGACCTGCAGACCCACGCGCTGGAGGACTGGATGGAGCGCGGCTATGGTGCGCTCCAGGTGATGGAGAACCACCTCAGAACCTGCGACTACTTCGCTGCCCGCCAGCTCACGGTCGCCGACATTGCCCTGTACGGCTACACCCATCTCGCCGACCGCTGCGACTTCGACCTGCAGCCCTTCCCGGCGATCCGGGACTGGCTGAAGCGCGTCGAGGCCGCGCCCGGCTTCGTGGCCATGGATTGGCGCCCCGCCGACATCGACGACCCCGCCAGCATCGCCGCCGGAGCCTGAGACCAGGCGCGGCGTTAAGAAATAGCGGGCATGGCGTTAACCTTTGCCTAAATCCTGCCATATTTGGCGCGGTCGCCGCCCCAATATTGCCAGTTGAAATTGTGAGATTGTTCGGCGTTGCGGGTGATTCGCTCGCACGTTGAAGGATTTAGACCATGATGCGGGCGTCCGGCACGGTCGGCTTTCAGGGCCAAACCGATACCGTCTCGTCTTCCCGGCTGACCAACGCGGTCGCGGCCTCGCTCGCCGTCGCCGCGCTCTCGCTGTGCCTGATCGTCACCCTCACTGTGCTGTCGACCAAGGCGACCATGGCGATGGGTCTGCCGGTCTGATCCCCGTTTCATCGCGGAATGGCTTCAAGGTGCCGCGCGGCCCCGCGCCCGATGCATCGTGACGGGACAGTGATGAAATCGCCTGTGGTCATCGTTGCAATCACCCTGACGGCGGCCATCCTGGTCGCGGCGTCGCTGTTGATTTTCGTCGGCACGCGCAAGGGGCCGGGGTCGTCGACATGGAATGCTCCGGCCCTGCAGCGCATCGAGCACGCGCATTTGGCCTAAAATCATCCGAAAGCTTTGGCGGCGCGGGCAAGCCCTGATTCAGCGCGCCGCGCGAAATCGGATTGCGCTTGTGCAGCCATGGGACAGTCTGGTGGCCTTATCTCGTTCAGGGAGGAATGAGCAAGGCCCATGCGGTTCGGATGGCGCGCCATGTCCGGTCCCGTGCTGACGGCAGCGATCGCACTGCTGGCGATCCTGCTCGATCGCCATGCTCCCACTCTCTCGCTCGCGCCGCTGTTCGTCGGCATCGTGGCGCTGGCCGGGTCGCTTTCCGGCTTTGCATCCGCACTCGGCAGCGCCGTTATCGCCGTGATCGGCGCGGTGCTGCTCGCGTTCGGCCATCGCGCCGCGCCGGGCTTTGCCGCGAGCGAACTCGTGCAGCTTTCCCTGCTCGCGCTGACGACCACCGGCACCGCGGCCATCACCGGATTGGTGCGCGAGCGGCTGCTCGATGCCTTCGCTGCCGAGCGGCGCAACCACGCTACTGCCGCGCGGCTGTCGGCCGCGCTGGACCAAGTCGACATCGGCATCGTGCTGCTCGATGCGGAGACCCGCGCCGAATTCATCAACCGCGCATTTCGCAAATATTTTGCGTTGCCGGACGAGATGGCCGACGACAAGCCGCCCTTCATCGCACTGATGTATCACGGCCGCGACACCGGCGCGTTCGAATTGCCGCAGGACGAGCTCGGCGTCTTCATCGCGCAGCGCATGGAGATGGTGCGGACCGGCGATGCCACGCCGATCAATATCGCCTTTCGCAATGGCGAGGTGCTGCGCTTCGTCTGCACTGCGCTGCCCGACGGCGGCCGCATGCTGAGCTACACGCCGGTGACCGACCTCGTGCGCCACACCGACGCGCCCGAACGCGCCGACTATTATCGCTCGCTGCGCGATCCGACGGGGCAGAAACTGATCCGCCATTCGCGCGTCGCGGAGTGATGATGCGCCGCGGCGCGATTGATTCGCACCGCGATGATCCCGTATTAAGGATGCCTCATCGCCCCACGGATTTCCTAAATGTCGCTCACCGTTCGCTCCGTCGCCCGGCAGGACTACGACCAATGGCTGCCGCTGTGGGACGGCTACAACGCCTTCTACGGCCGCTCCGGTCCGACCGCGCTCGCGCCCGAGATCACTGAGATGACCTGGCAGCGCTTCTTCGATGCCTATGAGCCGGTGCATGGATTGGTCGCCGAGAGCGACGGCAAGCTGCTCGGGCTGACGCACTACCTGTTCCACCGCAGCACCACGGCGATCGAGCCCTCGTGCTATCTGCAGGACCTGTTCACGCTTCCAGCCGCGCGCGGCAAGGGCGCCGCCTCCGCGCTGATCTACGGCGTCTATGAGCGTGCAAAACTCGCGGGATCGCCGCGCGTCTACTGGCAGACGCACGAGACCAACACCACCGCACAGAGCCTGTACGACAAGGTCGCCGAACGCTCCGGCTTCATCGTCTACCGCAAGATATTCTGACTTTTGGGGCCTGTGGATAACTCCAGATGTCACCGGCGCGTAACACACCGGGACTATCCTGCAGTCGCGTCTGATCAGCCCCCCGTCACCGATCAAGCGCCCCAAGCGGCCCCCGTGAGTCGCCGCGTCTACGGGGGCCGCATTTTTTTGCCTGCCGCTTCTTGTCGGCATGGCTGCAACGCGAGGCCAGGCGCTTGCCGCTGCAGCGCACCGCGGTCACAATGGCCGCCGGCTCTCGTCTGACAGGATCTCCCATGGAAATTCGCAATCTCGGCGGCTCCGGCCTGCGCGTGTCCGCGGTCGGGCTCGGCTGCAACAATTTCGGCCAGCGCACCGATCTGGAAACCTCGCGCAAGGTGATCCACCGGGCGATCGACCTCGGCATCACGCTGTTCGACACCGCCGACATCTATGCCGGCATGGGCGGTTCGGAGACGGTGCTGGGTACGGTGCTCGGCGACCGCCGCAAGGACATCGTGCTCGCCACCAAATATTCCAAGCCGATGGCGACCGACGGCACCAAGCAGGGCGCCTCGCGCCGCTACATCATGAGCGCGGTCGAGGCCAGCCTGACGCGGCTCAAGACCGACTACATCGATCTCTACCAGCAGCATGATTACGATCCGCTGACGCCGCTGGAGGAGACGCTGCGCGCGCTCGACGATCTCGTCCGCCAGGGCAAGGTCCGCTATATCGGCCATTCCAACTTTCCGGCGTGGCGGATCGCGGAGGCCGAGTTCACCGCGCGCGCGATGAATGTGAGCCGCTTCGTCTCGGCCCAGGACGAGTACAGCCTCGTGGTCCGCGATATCGAGAAGGATCTGCTGCCCGCGGCAACGGAATACAGGCTCGGCCTGTTGCCGTTCTTCCCGCTGGCAAGCGGCCTGCTGACCGGCAAGTACCAGCGCGGCGCAACTGCCCCGGCCGACAGCCGCTTCGGCAAGGTGCCGGCGCTGCGCGAGCGCTATGTCACGCCGCGCAACGAGGACGTCGTCGAAAAGCTGCAGGCCTTTGCCAAGGCGCGCGGCCATTCCATGCTCGAGCTCGCCTTCTCCTGGCTGGCTGCACGCCCGCAAGTGTCGAGCGTGATCGCCGGCGCCACCCGCGTCGAGCAAGTCGAGCAGAACGTCAAGGCGATCGCCTGGCAGCTCACGGCCGAGGATCTCGCCGAGATCGACAGAATTACGAAGGGGTGATGCGGCGCGTTACTTGGCGCCGCTACTTGGCACCGCTACTTGGCGCCGCGTCCCACCGTCTGCATCACCTCAAAGCCCTCGAACTGGGGATGGCCGAGGTAAAGCGGCTTGTTGTCGCCGGCCCGGTGATGCGCGGCGCGAAACGCTTCCGACTTGGTCCAGGCGTCGAACGCGGCGTGATTGGCCCATACGGTGTGCGAGGCGTACAGCGTGTGATCCTCGAGCTCGGGGCCACGCAGCAGATGGAATTCGACGAAGCCGGGCACCTTGTCCAGATGCGTGTCGCGCGTGAGCCAGACCTGCTCGAAGGCGGCTTCGGAGCCCTTGGCGACGCGGAAGCGGTTCATGGCGATGTACATGGGCGATTCTCCTGATGGCAGAAGATAGTTCGTCATTCCGGGACGCGCCGCAAGGCGCGGGCCCGGAATCCATTTGGCGACAGAACCAGTGGATGAATGGATTCCAGGCTCGCGCTTCGCGCGCCCCGGAATGACAGTTAGGCAACCAGCCCCTTCATCGGCTTTGCGCCTGCACTGTCCGGGAACACGGTCTGGGCCAGCACCTGATCGGACAGGCCGAACTGGCCCTGCAGCACGCCTTTGATCACGGAGCGCAAATCGGTGGTGGGCTTGAGGTCGCGGCCCTCATAGAGGTTGGCTGGCTTGAGGCCGGGCCAGTCGGAGATGACGCGGCCGCCTTTCACGGCTCCGCCGGCGAGCAGCGCGATGGTGCCGGTGCCGTGGTCGGTGCCGTCGGTGCCGTTGATGCGCGCGGTGCGGCCGAACTCGGTGGCGACCACGACGACGGTGTCGCGCCAGCGATCGCCAAGGCCGCTTTCGAATTCGGCGAGCGCGCCGTCGAGACCGCCGAGCAGGAAGGCGAGGCGTCCGACCGGGCCGCCTTCGTTGGCGTGCGTATCCCAGCCGTCGAAGGCGAGCGCGGCGATGCGCGGGCCGTCGTCGGCGGCCATCAGCTTGGCCGCGCCGCGCGCGACCTGCCGCATCTGCGCGACCTGATTGCCCGGCTTCGGCTTCATGTCGTCGCCGCTCGCGGCCTTCTCCAGCTGGAGGCCCTGCGTCAGCGCCGAGGCGAGCGCGGGATCGCGATGACGGTAGAGATCGACGAGACGCATCGCGGTGTCGTCGTCGGCCTGCGGCAGCGCGACCGGCGCCCAGCCGACGGTCGGCGCATTGCCGCGCAGCACCAGCGGCGTGGTGGGACCGACCGCGAGCCCGCTCGACACGCGCTCGCCGCGCGGCAGCGCTTCGAGCGCGCGATTGAGCCAGCCGGACTGCACGCGGCCCGGCCCCGCATAGCCGCTCTCGAGCACGTCCTGGCCGTCGAAATGCGAGCGGTCGCGATAGGGCGTCGAGACGGCGTGGATTACCGCGGCATGCTGATCGCGGTACATGCGCGCAAATTCCGGCATCGCCGGATGCAGCGCGAAGAAGGAATCGAGCTTCGTCGCGGCATGCGCGCCGTCCGCCGTGAGCGCGATCGAACCGTGCAGGCCGGCATAGTCAGGGTCGCCGATCGGCGCGACGGTCGCGAGCCCGTCGAGCGCGCCGCGCAGGATCACCACGACCAGGCGTGGGTCGCGACCGTCAGCGGCGCGCGCGAATTTCGGCAAGTAGGCCCAGGCCGCGAAGGAGGCACCGCCGAGCAGAAGGCCGCGGCGCGAGGTGAGGAGCCGGTTTTCGACGCAGTCGATCATCTTCATCTCCTCTGCAGTTCCGGCGACATCAATAATAGCGCCAGCGCCTGCTGGCGCGATTCCGCGCGCTCGATCGTTTTGCGCGTTTCGACCGAAGCCGCATCGGCTGCGGCGAACTCCAGCAGGTCGAGCGGATCGATGTTGGGCCCGAGCCGCGCACCCATCTGCGAGGCGATGTCGAGCCGCAGCTTCATGCCCTCGGGCGCCGCCCAGGCCGCAGCCGTATCGGGGAAGCCATTGGGACCGGCCGGCGACCATAGCGGCTGGCCGAGCAAATTGAGGCTGTTGAGATACGGGCCGGGATCCTCCGGCACGCGCGCGAGCAGCCGGCCGCTCGCGACCAGGAAATCGTAAGGCGAGCGCATCTTGGTGAGCGGCGCCTTCCATGCCTCGTCGGAATCGACCAGCGCTGTCGCGACCGACTTGAGATCGCCGTCGGTCCTGACGAAGACGTCGCGCAAGCGCGCCACCAGCGCCGGCGGCGGATCGTCGGCGACGAAGTGGCGCACGAATTTTGTGGCGATGAAATTCGCGGTCGACGGATGGCGCGCAATGTCGGCGAGCGCGGCTTCGCCCTGCGCCAGACCGGTCGCCTCGTAGGTCTTGCCGAGCAGAACTTGCGGCCCGGGCTGATGCGCATTGGCGTTGAACACGAACGACCCGGGCGCCCCGAGCTGACCCTGCCGGCCGGCAAAGGTCCAGCCGGTGATGATGCGCGCGAGCGAGGTGACGTCCTCCTGCGTATAGCCGCCGCCGACGCCGAGCGTATGCAGTTCCATGATCTCGCGCGCGAGATTTTCGTTGAGCCCACGCTTGCGGTTCTGGCCTGCGCGCGAATCCGGCCCGAGCGATTGCTGATTGTCGAGGAAGAACAGCATCGCCGGATGCTGCTCCACCGCCTTCAGCATGTCGGCGAAGCGCCCGAGCACATGTGGGCGGATCGCCTCGCGCTCGAACGCGCCGGCCCACATCCGCGCCAGCTCGCCCTTGCTCGCGGAGATGCAGAAATGATTGGACCAGAACACGACGAGGCGCTCGGTGAAGCCGCAATCGACCATCATCGCGCGCTGCAACCGCGCCAGCGCCTCAGCGCGAAACGTCTTCTGGATCACGTTGAGGGGCTGCTGCGGCTGTTTTGCAGCAGCAGGTGCCGCAGCGTTGGGCTGCATGGCCTCGGGCTTCGCCTCCGCCATCTGCCGACCTGATATCTCGCTCGCCACCGTGTTGAGCGAGAGATTGCGGCGCAATTGGTTGTCGGGCTTCTGGTCCGCGGGCGGCGTCGGCGCCGGCGCTTCGGTCGGCGCCACGGCCTTCGCGGCCTCGCGCGCCTGCTTGACCTCGTCCTGATAGGCGAACACGGCCTGCCCGAGCTGCGGCGTCGATTGCAGGCCCGGCGCCTCCAGCAGCGCGCCAAGGGGGCGCGCCAGCTCCGCCTTCACGAAGCCGCGTGGATCGGAGGCCGCATTGATGAGATCGCCGGATGCGCCGCCGCGCGGCCCGAAGCCGAAGCGGTTCAGCGCAACGAGAGCGGCTTGGGAATCGCGGGCCATCGATTTGTCCTCCGCGCCTTGCCGACCACTTCCATGGCCTGCGCGCGGCGCCTAATATACCGCGGCGAGAGATGAACCCGACATGAAAATGACGGCAAAGCTTCGACGTAAATCATGACAAATCCGAAAGAAATCACGATTGCGCAACCGGATGTGCGCCGCCTTCTCTGTTCCCGCTGCGGCACCGAGTTCGGCTGCGATCTGTCGGGCCAGTGCTGGTGCGCGGAGGAGACGGCCAAGCTGCCGATGCCGGTGAAGGGCGAGGATTGCTTGTGCCGGGAGTGCTTGCGCAAGGCGGCCGCCGAGGCGGCAGTCTCGTAGGGTGGGCAAAGCGAAAGCGTGCCCACCATTTCCATCGCGTGGGCACGGCGCTTTGCGCCTTTGCCCACCCTACGAAGTTCAAACCGGATATCCCGGCGACGTCCGGGCCATTCCGTCGAACGCATCGAGCAGTTTTTCGCGCCAGGCATAAACGGGATCGTCGGCCTCGAGCAGCTTGAAGGGGCTCACCACGCGCGCCCATTGGAAACCGCCGAACACGATGTAGTCGGCGTAGTTCGGCGCGGCTCCGCCCAGATAGGGCTGAGACTTGAACGTCTGCCGCATGATCTCCAACGATTTGCGGAACGCGACGACGCCGCTGTCGCGGCTCGCCATGATCTCTTCCAGCGTCCTGCCGCCGAAGCGTGCTTCACGCGACCTTCGGAAATAGGCGGCATCGACCTCGGCCAGATTGTTCGGGATGTCGGCGATGATGAGCGGGAAGATGCCGCCGACAATGGCGATGTCGCCCCACGCATTGATCATGCGCGCCATGGCGCGGCCGCCCTCGCCGCCGAACAGCGAGGGACGATCGGGAAAATTGTCTTCGAGATATCCAGCGATCGCCCAGGAATCGACCACGGGCCTGTCGTGATGCAGCAGCACCGGAACCTTCTCCGAGCCGTGCGGCGCGATCGCGCTCTTCTCGGTGAAGCGCCAGGGCAGCGATTGCGCCGTCAGCCCCTTATGGGCCAGCGCCATCCGCGTGCGCCAGCAATACGGGCTGAAGGGACGCGAGGCATCGGTGCCGACGAGTTCGTAGAGCTTGAGCGACATGCAGGATCTCCACAGGCTCCGTCATTGCGAGGAGCTCTTGCGACGAAGCAATCCAGACTGCTTCCGCGGAGGCATTCTGGATTGCTTCGCTGACGCTCGCAATGACGATGTGCGGACAGAAGCGCTCTGCCAACTACCGCCCGTTGGCGCGCAAAAGCTTTTCCCCGTCTTCCGTCACGGCAATGACGAGCCCGAGGCCTGGCACTGTCTCGCGCGCGACGAAGCCGCGGTCGGCGGCGTCCTCCCAGATGGTGAGGCGCGGGCACGAGGTTTTCCAGGTCGAGATCACCTCGGCATAGGCGCGCGGCTCGCGGGCGATCCATTCGACGAAATCCAGCACCAGCGGGTCGGCCTCACAGCTCATTGCAAACCTCCCTTGTCGAAGGCGGCCAATACCGGCGTGCGAACCAAGAGCCAGCCGCCATAGGCGATGTAATAGCAGGCGATGGTGGTGATCAGCTTGTTCGACCAGGCGATGAATTGCTGGTCGGTCATGGCTTCGAGAATGCGCCGCGCCAGCGTGGTGCCGAGCATCGAGGCGAGGATTGCGACGCCGGCCAGAACCGGATCGAGCGAGGCGGCCTGGTCGATGATGCCGCCGAAATAGATCAGCTTGGTGAAATGGCTGACGAGCTGGCACATCGCCTTCGTCGCCACCTTCTCGCGCCGGCCGAAATTGCCGCCGAGGAAGAAGGTGTCGAGCAGCGGACCGGAGACCCCGGTCATCAGCATCAAGCCCATGCAGATCGAGCCATAGACCGTGCCCTGCCAGAGCTGATCCGGATCGGGCTTGATATTCGCAGGCAACAGCCGCGCCATGAACGGCGTGGCGCCGAGCAGCAAAAGCGCCGTCGGCTTGTCCGGCACGTAGCGCGCGAGCGACCATGCCCCGAGCGCGATGGCAGCGCCGACCATGTAGTTTGCAACCGGCCGCCAGCGGATATGCGCCCGCCACAGGAACGCGCGCCAGCCATTCGAGGCCATCTGCGTGATCGCATGCAGCACCATGGCGGTCGGCAGCGGCATCAGGGCCAGCAGCACGCCGATCAGGATCAGCCCGCCCGCCATGCCGAACAGCCCCGACAGGAACGCGGTGGCCACCATCAGCAATCCAAGGGCAGCGATCATGATGGGCGTCACGGGGGGATTCTCCTGTGATGGCTCGGCGAAAGCGAGGGACGCAAACTGCTCATTCCCCCTCGCCACGCTTCTCTCCCCGCACGCGGGGAGAGGCAAGGTGAAGGTGCCTCGCTTGCCCCGGCTGCGCAAACTGAGTTATCTTGGCCTGGCATCAGCTTTCCTGAGGGTCCCTTGCGGCGGCTGCTCTTTCTCAACGGCATCAAGGCATTCGAGGCGGCGGCACGGACCGGCAGCTTTGCCTCCGCCGGGATCGAGCTGAACGTGTCGGCGGCCGCCGTCAGCCGCATGGTGCATCTGCTGGAGGAGCGGCTCGGCGTCGCGCTGTTCGAACGCAAGGCCAACAGGCTGGTGCCGACGCAGGCGGGCCGCGCTTATCAGAGCGGGCTGACGCCGATCTTCGATGCGCTCGCCAGCCTCACCGCGCAGGTGACGGCGCCTGCAAGCGTGCGCGTGCTCACCATCGGTGTCGGCCACACCTTTGCGATGCGCTGGCTGATTCCGCGGCTGTCGGAGTTTCGCAGCGAAGAGCCCGACATCGAGGTGCGCTTCACCACCGGCGGCGCCGAGGTGCCGTTCGGCGAGGACTGGAGCTGCGGCATCAAGCTCGGCACCGGCGACTGGCCGGGCCTCGTCGCCGAGCCCCTGTTCGCGGGCGACCTCACGCCGGTCTGCGTGCCCCGCCTCGCCAGCGGCCTGAAGCGGCCGGCGGACCTCAAAGGGCCCGGCCTGATCCGCGTCACCCATTCGCCGGAGGACTGGCCGATCTGGCTGAAGGCGGCGAACCTCACCCGCATCAATGCGCGCGGGCCGGAGTTCCAGTTCTACGGCCAGGCGCTGCAGGCTGCTGTCGACGGCCTCGGCGTCGCCATGGGCATCCGGCCCTATATCGACGACGATCTCGCCGCCGGACGCCTGGTGGCGCCGTTCGACCTCTCGGTGCCCAAGGGCATGCGCTGGTACCTGATCTACCGCAGCTTCCAGACCGAGCAGCGCGATTTTACCGCGTTCCGCCGCTGGATCATGCGGGCGGCGGCGGAACCCGCGGCCCGGCCGCGGCGGTCGGGGCGCGCCGCGCGGAACTGACGACCAATCGTTCAGCTGAAAAAGCCGGCCTCTTGTGAACAGCTTCACATATCGAAATCCGCAAACGTGGTCCTCTAACCCTCCATCTGAGCATTTGGGGACTTCCAATGACGACCCTCTACGACGGCTTTGACATCGAATCCTTCGAAGCTGGCAAGGGACTGTGGCACGCCCGTATCCGGCGCGCCGATTTGAGCCCGCTTGCCATCGACGGCGTGCTGTTTCCGACCATGGAAGTCGGCTTCGCCTGGCCGGATCCCGACGCTGCGATCGCCGACGCCAAGCATCACATCGACCGCTTCCGCCGGCACGCCGGCGACAGCGATGAATAGGCCGGCGGCACGACAACAGGACTGAAGGACATCGCGGCAAAGCAGGGGAACACCTGACCATGTCAGTGATCGAAATCGACGACGGTGGGCGGCCGCGAATTTATTCGCGCCAGGTGCTGTCGATCTGCCCGGAATGCGACGGTGATCTCGCGGTGCTCCGCGTGATCGGCGGCCGCGCCGGCTGCGAGTACTGGACCATGCGCTGCACCGATTGCGGCGGGATCCATCTCGATATCCTCGAGCCGCGCCTGACGGTCGTGGACGGCGACGGGCCGCTGCCGGCGGCGTAATCCGGCGCTGCTGCCAACCTGCTGTCAGCAGCCTGCTCCGGGACGTAGCTTCGCCCTTTTCTGGAGGGCGGAGTCGTCCCATATTCGCCTCATGGCGAAGAAACCTGCTCCCCCGAAATCCCCTAAAACCAAGGCTCCGAATTCGAAGGCACATCGGCCTGATGTGCAGCCGATCGGGCCGGCGCTGGCCGAGTTGCTGAATCCTGCGATCAATCGCGGCGATGCGGGGCTTGGATCGGGCACCGGGCTGCAGCCGCCACCCGACAATTCGCGCGACCGCCGCGCCGGCGGCGAGGCTGCCGCGCATCGCGCGCGCGCCTCGACGCCGAAGGATTTTCCGGCCGACCGGCCGGCCGGACTGGAAGAAGCGCCGCAGGCCAATTACGGAACCGTGGCCACGATCCCGACGCTCGATCCGGAACTGGCGCGACAGCTCGGTCTTCCCACCGAGGAGGACGATGCCGAAGCGCTGGCGCGTCCGCCGCGCAGCAAGATGGAGGCGCTCGGCGTCAAGGCGACTGCCGACGCGCTGGAATCGCTGATCCGCGAGGGGCGGCCGGAGTTCCGCAAGGACGACGGCTCCATGAGGGTGTGGACGCCGCACCGGCCGCCGCGCCCGGAGAAGTCCGAAGGCGGCGTGCGTTTCGAGATCAAGTCGGAATACCAGCCGCGCGGCGACCAGCCGACCGCGATCAAGGAGCTGGTCGAGGGCATCGAGCGCAACGACCGTTCGCAGGTGCTGCTCGGCGTCACCGGCTCCGGCAAGACCTACACCATGGCCAAGGTGATCGAGGCGACGCAGCGCCCGGCGCTGATCCTGGCGCCGAACAAGACGCTGGCCGCCCAGCTCTACGGCGAGTTCAAGAACTTCTTCCCCGACAACGCGGTCGAGTACTTCGTCTCCTATTACGACTACTACCAGCCGGAAGCCTATGTCCCGCGCACGGACACCTACATAGAAAAGGACTCGTCGATCAACGAGCAGATCGACCGCATGCGCCACTCGGCGACGCGCGCCCTGCTCGAACGCGACGACGTCATCATCGTCGCCTCGGTGTCCTGCATCTACGGTATCGGCTCGGTCGAGACCTACACCGCGATGACGTTCGCGCTGAAGAAAGGCGAGCGCATCGACCAGCGCCAGCTGATCGCCGACCTCGTCGCGCTCCAGTACAAGCGCACCCAGGCCGATTTCACCCGCGGCACTTTCCGGGTGCGCGGCGACGTCATCGACATCTTCCCGGCGCACTATGAAGACCGCGCCTGGCGCGTGAATTTGTTCGGCGACACCATCGAGAGCATCGAGGAGTTCGATCCGCTCACCGGCCACAAGCAGGACGAGCTCGAATTCATCAAGATGTACGCCAATTCGCACTATGTGACGCCGCGTCCGACGCTGGTGCAAGCGATCAAGTCGATCAAGTCGGAACTGAAGCAGCGGCTCGACCAGCTCAACAATCAGGGCCGCCTCCTGGAAGCACAGCGGCTGGAGCAGCGCACCACCTTCGACCTCGAGATGATGGAAGCGACCGGAAGCTGCGCCGGCATCGAGAACTATTCGCGCTATCTCACCGGGCGCCGACCCGGCGAGCCGCCGCCGACCCTGTTCGAATACGTGCCCGACAACGCGCTGATCTTCGCCGACGAAAGCCATGTCACCATCCCGCAGATCGGCGCCATGTTTCGCGGCGACTTCCGCCGCAAGGCGACGCTGGCCGAATACGGTTTCCGTCTGCCCTCCTGCATGGACAACCGCCCCCTCCGCTTCGAGGAGTGGGACATGATGCGGCCGCAGACCATCGCGGTGTCGGCGACGCCGAGCAGCTGGGAGCTGAACGAAAGCGGTGGCGTGTTCGTCGAGCAGGTGATCAGGCCGACCGGCCTGATCGATCCGCCGGTCGATATCCGCCCGGCCCGCACCCAGGTCGACGATCTCGTCGGCGAGGTGCGCGCGACCGCGCAGGCCGGCTATCGCTCGCTGATCACGGTGCTGACGAAGCGCATGGCGGAGGACCTCACCGAATATCTGCATGAGCAGGGCATCCGCGTCCGCTACATGCACAGCGATATCGACACAATCGAGCGCATCGAGATCATCAGGGATCTGCGCTTGGGTGCGTTCGACGCGCTGGTCGGCATCAACCTGTTGCGCGAAGGCCTCGACATTCCCGAATGCGCGCTGGTCGCCATTCTCGATGCCGACAAGGAAGGCTTTCTGCGCAGTGAAACGTCCTTGATCCAGACCATCGGCCGCGCCGCGCGCAACGTCGACGGCAAGGTGATCCTCTATGCCGACCAGATGACCGGCTCGATGGAGCGCGCCATCGCCGAGACCAACCGGCGTCGCGAAAAACAGGTCGAGTACAACACCGCCAACGGCATCACGCCTGAGAGCGTGAAGAAGCACATCGGCGACATCCTCAACTCGGTCTACGAGCGCGACCACGTGCTGGTCGAAGTCGGCGGTCACGACATGACCGACGACGTCATCTCGATCGGCCACAATTTTGAAGCCGTGCTCGCCGACCTCGAGACGCGGATGCGCGAAGCCGCCGCCGATCTGAACTTCGAGGAAGCCGCGCGCCTGCGCGACGAGGTCAAGCGCCTGCGCGCCACCGAGCTCGCCGTGGTCGACGATCCCACCGCCAAGCAGCGCACCGTCGCGGGCAAGGCGGGCGCCTATGCCGGCACCAGGAAATACGGCGATGCCGCCAATTTGCCGGTCAGCGCGATGAAGAAAAAGACCGTGAGCTCCGCGCTGAAGGCAAGCGGCAGCGGCAGCGGCTCGAGGGTGCACAAGCCGCATCTCGACGAGATGCACGGCCCGGAATCGCTGCCCTACCGCGCCAGCCCAAGCCTGCCGGCAAAGCCGTTCGGCAGCACGAGCCGGATCATCCAGCCGACGGATTCAAGGCAATCAGGACCGGAGTTCGGGCCTGCGCCGAAATCGACGGGTGGAATGCCGGGACGACGGGGTGGGTGGAAGAAAAGGTAGGTTGTCGGATGTGAGGACGGTCAACGCCCTCACCCCATGCTCGCCGTCACCACGGCCATCACCGACAGCAGCAGCACGATTGCGACCAGTTGCAGCGAGGCGACCGGGTGGGTGCGCCATTCCGTGATCTTGTCGGAAAGCGACAGACTGCCATCGAAGAATGCCGGTTCGTAGAGCGTCTTGAACAGCGCCGGGACGCTCGGGCCGAGCGTCACGGCCAGCATCGCGTGAAGCAGCGAGGCGATTGCGACAAAGATGGCGACGCCGGGGTCGCCGACGAGGTCGTGGTTGCCGCACAGCTTGAGCAGCAGCGCGGCCGCCGCGAAGGTCGGAAAGCTCTGCAGCAGCGCGGTCAGCGCAAGGCCTTCGAGCGCGTTGCGCGGGCGGGACTTTCTCGCGGTGGCGATAGCGGCCATGGCACGTCTCCCTGATGACATGGGGATGACCTTAGCCACAGGGTGAGGGCCGGGATGTGAGGTGACTCACGCCCCATTCAACTATCGGAACTGCCGCATGATGGATTCCGGGCTCGCGGCTTCGCCGCGCCCCGGAATGACGAAGTAGACTACAGCTTGCCCTGCCCGTTCGCCTGGCTCTGTTGTTGCTGCTGCCTGTCCTGCTCGTTGGCGCGATGGCGGCCGTAGAGGCAGCCGGCGGCGGCGCCGAGCATGCCGTGATGGCCGGCATAATGGCCGGCAACGCCGCCGACGATGGCGCCCTTGATGCAGCCCTTGGCGTTGGCGGCGGAGATTGCGCCGAGCATGAGAAGCGCGACGGTGACGGTGAGAAGCGGGGATTTCATCGATGTCTCCTGCGGTGTCAGCGTCTCAACGACGGCGAGCCGGCCGGGTTCCCGTGCTCGCCACATGGTGAGAGACGTCGGGCCGTTGATCGTGGGGGCGGGAGTGGAGGCGGAGCAGGTGTCTCCCCGGGGTCCTCCTGGCGAAGGCCAGGACGACCCTGGTTGTGCCGCGCGGGCGCTCGCGCATCTCCAACGGCCCGTTGAACCTCCCCCCGCTTCCCGGACCCGGTAAGATTACGGGGTCCTGTTGTAAATCTCACACTTTGCGCTCACTTGTGCCTTGCAAAAACGTGATTTGAGTTTTTCCAGAAATCCCGTATTTGTTCGCATACAAATGAATTCAGCAGCCCCTCGGCACCTTACTGTGCATGGGGTTGTTTTCCGTTTTTGCGCTTCAATTTCAGGACGCCCCCAAATGACAGAGCACAGCCTCTGGCGTTTCTCGCGCGCGTTGCACCGTGCGATCAACGACCGGCATTTCGAGGATGTCGAGGCCCTGATCGACGACGACGTCGAATGGGCGATCTACGGCCCGATCGACATGTTTCCGTTCCTGGGCGCGCGCCAGGGCAAGGCGGCCGTGCTCCGGGTCATCCGCCAGCTCGCCGACAATTTCCGCGTCCGCCGCTTCGAGCGCGAGAGCATCATGCTGGGCATCGATTCCGCCTCCTCGATGCTGCGCTACTCGCTGACGGCGCTGGATTCCGACAAGCCGATCAGCCTGCGCGTGGCGCAGTTCGCGCAGTTCAGGGCCGATAGGCTGATCAGCCTGCGTGTGCTGGTCGACACTTTCGATCTGGTCGAACAGGCACTCGGCCGCTCCATTCATCTGCCAAAGATGACCAGCGTCGGCTGACGGGACACCAACGGGCTCCGAGAGTTCGGGACCGGTCGATTGATGCTCCCATGATTCGTCCTGGCCTCCAGCCCCGCCGGACGCCGTCATGGAGATGCTCGTCACCGGGCGCGCCATTTGCGCGCGGCCCGTTGGTTCGTCATTTTGGGCGCCACAATTTCGCAACGATAGTTCCGCATTTTCCGCGCGAACTGGGCTCGCGGGCAAGGCAATGGAATTCACGACAGGTTTCGGCTGGACCAGGCTGCCGCTGGCGGCCGCGTTCATTTTGGGTTCGGTGCTGACGGCTGCAGCGCAGATCATTCCGCCCTTCTCCCCGCCTCCCGCCGCGACCACGGCTGACGACGACGAGTCCGAGGTCGCCGAGGCCCCCAGCGTCAACGCCCCCGACGTGCTCAAAGGCATCGACGTCGACAAGCTCGACTGGAGCCAGCTCGCCATCGACGCGGGTACGCTCGACGACCTCGTCGCCGCCAAGAAGCGCGCGCAAGCCGCCGCCAAGGACGGGATGGACTGGTCGTCCAGCGCCAATGCCAACGGCTCCTCGGGCGTGAAGGTCAAGCAGTCGGTGTCCCCGTTCTGGGACACCCGCATCGGCGCCGACATGACGGTGACGAAAGAGCCGACCACGATGTCGGAGCTGCTGGCGCTGAAGGCCGAAAATGGCGGCAACCTGCCGCAATCCTCCGGCAGCGCCTGGGCCGCCGCGACCGCGCCGGGCGCAGGCGCGATCTGGGACAAGACTGCGGTCGAAGCCCGCGTCGATCCAGGCAGCGAACAGAGCAAGCTCGGGGCGTCGCTGACCAAATCAATGCCGCTGTCGGGCGACACCTCGCTGACGCTGCAGAACGGCTACAGCGTCAACCAGCAGGGCACCACGGCGCTGCCCGGCGTCGGCGGCCACGTCAGCCGCAATTACGAGACCGACCAGTCCGCCAAGGTCACGATCACCGACACCGGCACCAGCATCTCGGCGGGGCAGACCCTGTCGACCACCGACGACAAATGGCTGCGCAAGGTCGGCGCCGAGCAGAAGCTGTTCGACAACGTTACCGTCTCCGGCTCGGTCGGCGAAACCTCTCAAGGCGCGATCAACAAGAGCGTGACGGCCGGCTTCAAGAAGAGCTGGTGAGCCTTGTTCAGACTTCCCTAACCGTACGCCACGGCAAAGCCCCCGAATGGTCCGCCCTTGCCGCATCTCGGCCCTGTTGCGGTCAAAATCCGGCGCACAGATGCATCGGCCTGACACACATCGTCGTGCGGGGGACACTCGCGCTGCGCTTAACGCGAACAGGGGAATAACGATGAACGCCATGCGTCCGGAAAAGACCGAGACCACCGAGACCGAGACGGTCGACAGCGATCTCGCCGCCGTGACCGAAGTCGAGGCCGGTATCCGCGATTTCGTCCGCAACGACATCGCCTATCTGCGCCGGCCGGCCGCCGCCGCAACCACGGACTCGCCGCCGCTCGATCCGAGCGCGGAAGCCACCGTGACCAACGTCAACTCGCTGATCCAGCGCGTCGCCGGCACCTCGCTCGCCGAGATCGAGAATCTGATCTCCGAGCTCGAGAGCCTGCGCGACCTGCTTCATGCCGAAGGCCAGCGCGTCCAGCGCGAGATCTCGGGCTACGCCCAACTCAGCCAGGCCGCGATGAAGTCGACCCGCATGATCGCCGACAACGTCGCCCAGTGGAAGCGCGCCGCCGACGGCCTGCGCAATAGCTGATCGGACGGACGAAGCATCACCAGCCGCCGCGTTCCGAAAGGAACGCGGCGGTTTTGATTTTGGCACGTGAGGGGCTCACGCTGTCTCTCCAAGACAGGTGTCATCACCCGCGAAGGCGGGTGATCCAGTATTCCAGAGACGCTTTTGGTTGAGCCGAGGCGCCGCGGCGTACTGGATGCCCCGCATTCGCGGGGCATGACAGCGCTGGGTGTGGCCGCGAAGGCGGCGAATGCGCCGGTTTGAACCCACCGCCTACTCCCGGCGACCAATGCCAAGCACCCGTGCCGCTGACGGCCGGGCCTCGGGGACATCTCAGATGGAAAGCATTCGGCCCGATACCACGGACCCGATACCGCTGCGGCCCGCGCCGAGCCAGTTCGGGACCATCATGCTGCGCTTTGTCGGGCTACTGGCGGTTGCGATCGCAATTTTGGCGTTCGTCTATAGCCGCTGAGGCCGGAGGCCGCTTGCCCGGAACGTAAACAGTCTCTTAACGGCTTGCGTCGACCGTCGAGGCTTCCAGGGTGTAGGCGCCGTCGGCGTAGCCCTTCACCACCATGCCGGCCACCAGCATCACGGCCAGCGTCGCGGTAGCGAAGATAAATCCGACCAATTTCAGTGCGCCGCGGTCTGCCATCGTTCTCGTTCCCTGTCCTCTGCCCAGTTCGTTCAAATAGACAGCGACAGGTTCATAATTGGTTAGCAACTCGATGGTTCCGGTTGCTGCTTCGCAGGCTCCCGGGCCATCTCGGGAGGCTTATGGCAGTCACCCTGAAACGCGTCCATAGCGCGCGGGCAACACTCGCGCGCTGTTTTGGCTGTTCATCCTGGAACTGGTCTAAGCGCTTTTCCGCATCGGCACGAAGGCGCTGGCGGTGATGGAATAGACCTCCTCGCCGCGCTGGTTGGTGCCGGTGGTGCGGGCGGTCAGGATGCCCCAGCCGGGACGCGAGGCGGAGCTTCGCTTGTCGATGACGACGCTGGCGTAAGAGATGATATCGCCGGCGACCACCGGCCTGATCCAGCGCAGATCGCGAAAGCCCGGCGACGGCCCCCAGACGGCAACCTCCTCGCCGCGTGAAGCTGCCTCACGCGCCAGACGTTGGCCGTCGGCGACCACCAAGCTCATGCAGGCCGAGCCGACATGCCAGCCGGATGCAGCAAGCCCGCCGAACAGCGAATTCTTGCCTTCCTCCTCGTCGAGGTGAAAGCGCTGCGGATCGAACTTGGCGGCGAAAGCCTTGATGGATTCGGCGGTGAAGCTGTAGCTGCCGAGTTCGCGGCGCTGCCCGATCTCGATCTGTTCGAAGAACCGCATCAGGCCGCTGCCGCGCGTCGCTCGATCAGGATCGGCGAGGTCATCTCGCACAGCGCTTCGCCTTTGGCGTTACGCGCGGTGCATTTGAACTTGACGATGCCGAGGTTCGGCCGGCTCTTCGAGGTGCGCGCTTCAACGACATCGACGTCGAGCGTGAGATCGTCACCCGGCCTGAGCGGCGAGAGCCAACGCACCTCGTCGACCCCCGGAGACCCGAGCGAGGCGGCGCGGGTGATGAAACCGTCGGCCATCATCCGCATCATCAAGGAGCAGAGATGCCAGCCCGAGCCCGACAGGCCGCGCAGCATGCTTTTGCTGGCGGCCTCTTCATCCAGATGCATCGGCTGCGGATCGAACTCGGCGGCAAACGCCAAAATCTCGTCGCGGGTGACATGGCGCGGGCCGAACGTTCCATAGCGGCCTGGCGGAAAATCTTCGAAGGTCAGGGTCATCTTGGAAAAGCTTTGCGGGAAGGACAGATTGTGGCCGCACTTTGCGGCAATCTCAACCCGCCGGCCCGCATGGCTCGTGCTACATTCGGCGAGTCGGCTCGCCTCATTGTCCTGACGGCACGGCCGGGAGCGCGATTTGCCCGGGGGAGAGAGATGTTTTCATTCAGCGATCTGTTTCAGTGGGACCGCTTCATCACGCCGACGATCATCAAGACCTTCTACTGGCTGGTGATCGGCGTGATCTGCCTGTTCGGACTCTCCGGAATCTTCGCCGGTCTCACCGCGATGGCGATCAGCCCGTTCGCCGGTTTCCTGGTCGTGCTGGAATCGATCGCAGGCGTGGTCGTCGGCGTGGTGTTCTCGCGCATCGCCGCGGAACTGATCCTGATCGTGTTCCGCATCAACGAGCATCTCGGCGCCATCAGGGATCAGGGCGGCGGGATGCGATGAGGCGGGCGCAGCTGCCGTAGGGTGGGCAAAGGCGCAACGCGCCGTGCCCACCAGCATTCCGCGATTGAGAGAGGCGGTGGGCACGCTTCCGCCTTCGCCCTTCGAGCTACGGCGGACAAGTCGCTTTGCCCACCCTGCTGCACCGATGAGGCGGGACCTCGTTCTTCACCGCGTATTTACGCGCGGATGACAGGCTCGGCACCGCATGAAAGGCGCGGGACGCCACAAGGGTCAGGAGCGGATTGGTGGGCAAGATCGAGAACCCGGTGCTGCGGGCCGGTGCGCTCCTGTTCTTCGCCTGTCTGCGCGCCTGGCTGACGGTGCGGTACGGGCGCCGGCTCCAGCTCGGACCCGGGATCGTGTTCAAGGGGCGGCTGGTGCTCGGTCGGGGCGTCCGGGTGTCGATCGGTGCGAACTGCCGGATCGGCAAGCGCGTGCTCATCACCGGCCATGGCCAGGTGACGGTCGGCAAGGACACCTTGCTCAATGGCTGCTGGATCGGCTGCGCGCAGAAGGTCGATATCGGGTCGTCCTGCCTGATCAGCGACTGCGACATCGTCGACACGGACTTTCACAACCTTCCCCCGCGGCTTCGGCACGAGCCTGCGGTTGCTCGGGCCGTCGCGCCGGTGCACATCGGGGACAATGTCTGGGTGGGCGCGCGCTCGATCGTGCTCAAGGGAGTGACGATCGGCGACCACTCGGTCGTGGGCGCCGGAGCGGTGGTGCGCGAGGACGTCCCACCCCGCGTGGTCGTCGCCGGAAACCCCGCGGCGGTCGTCAGGCAGTTCCGCGACGACGAATAGGCACGGACGCGGGCTCTGCGCGTCATCAGCGCGGCGCGGTGCAGCGAGGTTCGTCATTCCGGGGCGCGCGTAGCGCGAACCCGGAATCCATCGAGCGTCAGAGTGGATCGTGAAATGGATTCTCAGGTGCGCAATTGCGCACCATAGCTCGCGCCAAGAGGCGCGCCCCGGAATGACAGCGAGCCCTTACGTATTAAACCTGAAATGCATCACGTCGCCGTCGGCGACGACGTATTCCTTGCCTTCGAGGCGAAGCTTGCCGGCATCGCGGGCGCCGGCTTCGCCGCCGAGCGCGACGTAGTCGTCATAGGCAATCGTCTCGGCGCGGATGAAGCCCTTTTCGAAATCGGTGTGGATCACGCCGGCCGCGCCCGGCGCCTTGGTGCCGCGATGGATGGTCCAGGCGCGTGCTTCCTTCGGGCCCACCGTGAAATAGGTGATGAGCTCGAGCAGCTTGTAGCCGGCGCGGATCAGACGATCCAGACCCGCTTCTTCGAGACCCAGCGTCTCCAGGAAGTCGGCACGCTCCTCGCGCGAGATCGTCGCGATCTCGGATTCGATCTTGGCGGAGATGACTACGGCAACCGCGCCCTCCTTGGCCGCCTGCTCCTCGACCGCCTTGGAGAAGGCGTTGCCGGTGGCCGCCGAGCCTTCCTCGACGTTGCAGACGTAGAGGACCGGCTTTGACGACAAGAGGCCGAGCATCGAGAACGCCCGCTCCTCTTCGGCCTTGCGCTCGACGAGGCGCGCGGGCTTGCCCTCGCGCAGCAGCACCAGCGTGCGGTTGACGAGGTCGAGCTGCTCCTTGGCGTCCTTGTCGTTGCCCTTGGCTTTCTTGGTCAGATTGTCGACGCGCTTCTCGAGGCTGTCGAGGTCGGCGAGCATCAGCTCGGTCTCGATGGTCTCGATATCGGCAAGCGGTGCGATCTTGCCCTCGACATGGGTGATGTCGGAATCCTCGAAGCAGCGCACGACATGCACGATGGCGTCGACCTCGCGGATATTGGCGAGGAACTGGTTGCCGAGGCCTTCACCCTTGGACGCGCCGCGCACGAGGCCCGCGATATCGACGAAGGTCAGCCGGGTCGGAATGATCTGGCCCGACTTGGCGATCGCCGCCAGCTTGTCGAGCCGCGGATCCGGCACGGCGACCTCGCCGACATTAGGCTCGATGGTGCAGAACGGATAGTTCGCAGCTTGCGCCGCGGCCGTCTCGGTCAGCGCGTTGAACAAGGTCGACTTGCCGACATTGGGCAATCCGACGATTCCGCATTTGAATCCCATAGCCGTCCTCTATCCGTATTCGTCATGGCCGGGCTTGACCCGGCCATCCACGACTTTGACTTGCTGCACCAAGAACGTGGATGCCCGGGACAAGCCCGGGGCATGACGGAGAAGGTGGTCTATTCCTTGCCGTTCTCGTCCTTGGTCAAAAATCCCTTCGCCTGCATCGCCAGATGCACCCGGTTGGCGAAGGTCGCGTCAGTGCCCTTGGCGATCAGTGCGGCGTGCTCGGCCACCGCCTCGCAGAGCGTCGTCACCCACTCATTGTCGGCCTTGGCGAAGTCCGACAGCACGTGGCCGTGCACCAGCTCCTTGACGCCGGGATGACCGATGCCGAGCCTGACACGGCGATACTCGTTGCCGATATGCGCCGAGATCGAGCGCAGGCCGTTGTGGCCGGCGATGCCGCCGCCGATCTTCACCCGCACCTTGCCCGGCGGCAGCTCGAGCTCGTCGTGAAACACCGTGGTATCAGCAGGCGCGATCTTGAAGAAGCTCGCCGCTTCCTGAACGCTGCGGCCGGACTCGTTCATGTAGGTCGTGGGCTTGAGCAGGATGACGCGCTCAGGTCCGAGGGTGCCTTCCGACGTCTCGCCCTGAAAACGACGGCGCCATGGTGAAAAACCATGACGCCGCGCAATCTCGTCGACGGCCATGAAGCCGATATTGTGCCGGTTACGTGCGAATTTCGCGCCGGGATTGCCGAGCCCAACAAAGAGTCGCATGACGCGGCGCGCCCCTCAGCCGGCACGCGATCGAAGACCGCGCACCAGCTCGTCTGAAGGATTACTTCTTCTTGTCGCCGCCGGCCGGAGCCTTGGCAGCAGCAGCCGGAGCAGCAGCACCCGCAGCCGGAGCCGCGCCAGCCGCCGGAGCAGCAGCGCTCGCAGCCGGAGCCGCGCCACCAGCAGCCGCCGCAGCCGCGGCCTTCTGCTCTTCGGCGTAGCCGGACGGCGGCACGATGGTGACGAGGGTCGCGTCCTCGCGGGTCAGCGCCTTCACGCCGGCCGGAAGCTTGATGTCCGACAAATGCAGCGAGTAACCGATTTCGAGCGCGCCGACGTCGGCCTCGAGGAACTGCGGGATGTTCTCGACCGAGCACTCGAGATCGATGGCGTGGGCGACAATGTTGACGGTGCCGCCGCGCTTCACGCCCGGGGAGGTTTCCGCCTTCACGATGTGCAGGGGCACGCTGATGCGGATGGTGGCGCCTTCGCCGAGCCGCATGAAGTCGACATGGATCGGGAAGTCCTTGACCGGATCGAGGTGGTAGTCGCGCGGAATCACGCGGTGCTTCTTGCCCTCGAGCTCGATGTCGACCAGCGTGGTCAGGAACCGGCCGGCGAGGATGCGCTGGCGCAGTTCACGATCTGCAATCGAGATCGTCAGCGGGGGCTGGTTGTTGCCATAGATCACTCCGGGCACGCGCCCGGCGCGACGCTCAGCCCGGGCGGCCCCCTTGCCGCTCTTCGGACGTGCGGTCGCCTTCAATTCCTTGACGGTCGTCGCCATAGTCTAAGTCCTTGTTTTTGCAAAAGTTAATGGGCCGCAGCGCGGCCCATGGCATGGTCCACAGCAAGCCTCCAGGGGTGCGGGGGCCGTGAACGTGGCGGGCTTTTACCCGGAAGATGCGGAAATGACAAGGAGAATGGGCGGGCGGGCTCACCCGAATCTGCCGTCATTCCGGGGCGGTCGCGGCAGCGACCGAACCCGGAATCTCGAGATTCCGGGTTCGATGCGACGCGCATCGCCCCGGAATGACGGCAAGCGGCGCTACCCGCCGAGCTTGGCCTCCAGCGCCGCGATGCGCGCCTTCAGGGCTTCGTTCTCCTCGCGGGCCAGGCGGGCCATGTCCTTGACCGCTTCGAACTCCTCGCGCTTGACCAGGTCCATGTCGCGCAGGAATTTTTCGGCCTGGTTGCGCATGACAGTGTCGAACTCGCGCTTGACGCCCTGGGCCGCACCGGCGGCATCGTTCATCATGCGGCCGATCTCGTCGAAAAACCGGTTGGTGGTCTGGGTCATGTCGGTCTCCTGATCGGTGGCGGCCCCGATAAACTTTGCGCGAACGCACCAAAAGACAATGGCAATCTGCGGTGACGGGTTCAAGGGCCGTGCCGCGGTATCCTTGTCATGCCCCGGTTTCCTTGCAATCGTATTCAACGTCCCTGCATGTCAGGGAATCACAAGGCGGAAAGACATGATCGAGCAGCAGATCGCTATTCCCACCAAGGACGGCCACACCGCGACCTTCATCGTCCATCCCGAGCGCGGTGGACCGTTCCCGGTCATCCTGTTCTACATGGACGCGCCGGCGATCCGCGAAGAACTGCGCGACATGGCGCGGCGCCTTGCGACCTCGGGCTATTACGTGATGCTGCCGAACCTCTATTACCGCTCCGGCGTGATGGAGCTCGGCGCGCTGCCGGCCGATCCGAACGCACCGGAGCGCAAGCGCATGTTTGCGCTGATGAGCTCGTTGACCATCCCCCTGATCATGGACGACACGCGTGCGCTGCTCACTTACGCCGAAGGCCAGACGGCCGCGAACACCAAAATCGTCGGCACCGTCGGCTACTGCATGAGCGGCCGCTACGCCGTGAACGCCGCCACGCATTTCCCTGAAAGCGTCAAGGCCGCCGCCTCGGTCTACGGCACGCAGCTTGCGACCGACCAGGCCGACAGCCCGCATCTGGCGGCCGGCAAGACCAAGGCCGAGCTCTATTTCGCCTGCGCCGAGACCGACATCTACGCGCCGACCGAGATCATCGAGCAGGTCAAGCAGGGCATGAAGGACGCGAAGGCCGAGGTCGAGATCTATCCCGGCACCCATCACGGCTTCGCCTTCCCCAAGCGTCCGGTCTATGACCGCGACGCTGCCGAGCGGCATTGGGAGCGGCTGCTGGCGCTCTATCGCCGTAATCTCGTTTAAATCTAGAAGGCCTGATGCTTTTCCTGCTGATCGACTTCCCCAAATTCAACCCGATCGCCCTCGAGATCGGGCCGTTCGCGATCCGCTGGTATGCGCTGGCCTATATCGGCGGCATCGTCATCGGCTGGCTCTATGCGCGCTCTCTGCTGAAGAACGAGCGGCTGTGGGGCGGCCCTGCGCCGATGTCGCTGCTGCAGATCGACGACTTCATCCTCTGGGTTACGCTCGGCATCATCCTGGGCGGCCGCACCGGCTACGTGCTGTTCTACAACCTGCCCTTCTTCATCGATCATCCTGCCGCGATCTTCCGGCTGTGGGAGGGCGGCATGTCGTTCCATGGCGGCTTCCTCGGCTGCGTCGTCGCGGTGATGTGGTTTGCCTATCGCAATGGCATCTCGATCCTCTCGCTTGGCGACATCACCACCGCGGTTGCCCCGATCGGGCTGCTGCTCGGCCGGATCGCCAATTTCATCAACGGCGAATTATGGGGGCGCGCCGCCGATGCGAACCTGCCCTGGGCGATGATCTTCCCCAACGATCCCTCGCACCTGCCACGCCATCCGAGCCAGCTCTACGAAGCCGGCATGGAGGGCATCCTGCTGTTCACCGTGCTCGCGATCATGATCCGCCTCGGTGCGCTGAAGCGCCCGGGCATGATCCTCGGCAGCTTCATCCTGATCTACGGCCTGACCCGGATCATCGGCGAGCATTTCCGCGAGCCGGACGTCCAGCTCGGATTCCTCTGGGGCGGGTTAACCATGGGCATGCTGTTGTCGATCCCGATGCTTATCGTCGGCAGCATACTTATTGTAATGGCTGTCCGGCGCGGTGCGCCCAAGCCCGCCACCTCCATTCGTTAATTCATTTCGAGACAACAGCTCGTGACCGAACAGGCACTGCTCAACGAGATCAAGGCACTGATCAAATCCTCAGGCCCCATGCCGGTCTGGCGATACATGGAGACGTGCCTGATGCATCCGCGCTACGGCTACTACATCTCGCGCGATCCGCTCGGGCGCGAGGGCGACTTCACCACCTCGCCCGAAGTCAGCCAGATGTTCGGCGAGCTCCTGGGGTTGTGGACCGCCTCGGTCTGGAAGCAGATGGGCTCGCCGCCATTCCTGCGGCTGATCGAACTCGGCCCCGGCCGCGGCACCATGATGGCGGACGCGCTGCGCGCGCTGCGCGTGCTGCCGCCGCTCTATCAGGGGCTCAGCATTCATCTGGTCGAGGTCAATCCGGTGCTGCGCGAGCGACAACAGGCGACGTTGTCGGGCGTGCGCAACAGCATCACCTGGCACGACAGCATCGACGACGTGCCTGATGGTCCCAGCGTCATCCTCGCCAACGAATATTTCGACGTGCTGCCGATCCACCAGATGATGAAGCGCGAGGACGGCTGGCATGAGCGCGTGATCGAGATCGACCCCAACGGCAAGCTCCAGTTCGGCGCGGCATCCGAGCCGACGCCCCGCTTCGACGTGCTGCTGCCGCCTTTGGTGCGGGCGGCGCCGGTCGGCGCGGTGTTCGAATGGCGGCCCGATACGGAGATCATGAAGCTTGCCTCTCGCGTGCGCGACCAGGACGGCGCCGCGCTGATCATCGATTACGGCCATTTGCGCAGCGATGCCGGCGACACCTTCCAGGCCATCGCCCGCCACACCTTCACCGATCCCTTGAAGGCGCCTGGCCAGGCCGACGTCACCGCCCATGTCGACTTCCAGGCGCTGGCGCGGGCAGCCGAGGACGTCGGCGCGCGCGTGCACGGGCCGGTGACGCAGAGCGACTTCCTCAAACGGGTCGGCATCGACACCCGCGCGGCCGCGCTGATGCAGAAGGCGACGCCTGAAGTTGCGACCGACATTTCCGTGGCGCTGAAGCGGCTGACCGATACCGGGCGCGGCGGCATGGGCTCGATGTTCAAGGTGCTCGGCATCTCCGAACCAAGATTGACGGGCCTTGCCGGCCTCAGCGATCTCGAACAGGCCGGAGGCAATTGATGACCCTGACTTCGTCACTGCTGTCGGCCGTGCCCGGCCTGCGCCATTCCTTCTTCACGCGCGAGGGCGGCGTCTCCAGCGGCATCTATTCCGCGCTCAATGGCGGGCTCGGCTCCAACGACGATCAGGCCCTTGTCGCCGAGAACCGCCGCCGCATGGCCGAGCATGTCGGCGTCGCGGCCGACCGCTTCATCAGCCTGCATCAGATCCATTCGCCCGACGTGCTCGTCGCCGACGCACCCTGGCCGAGCGGGCAGCGGCCGAAGGGCGATGCGCTGGTCACCAAAACCCCGGGCATCGCACTCGGCGTCTCCACCGCCGATTGCGGCCCGGTGCTGTTCGTCGATCCCAACGCGCGGGTCATCGGCGGCGCTCATGCCGGCTGGAAGGGTGCACTGACCGGCGTGCTGGAATCCACTGTTGCAGCGATGGAGAAGCTGGGTGCCACGCGCGGCGGCATCATCGCCGCGATCGGGCCCTTGATCCGACAGGAGAGCTACGAGGTCGGCAACGAGTTCGTCGCCCGCTTCATCGAGGCGGATGCGGAGAATGCGATGTTCTTTATTCCATCTGTACGCGAGGGCCATGCGATGTTCGATCTCGCCGGCTTCATCCGCAAGCGGCTCGAAGGTGCCGGCATCCTGATGATCGACGACCTGGGTCTCGACACCTACGCCGACGAACGCTTCTTCAGCTATCGCCGCTCGGTGCACCGCAAGGAGCCGGATTACGGCCGGCACATTCACGCGATCGCGCTGGAAGGGTGAACACAACAAAAACCCCGTGTCATTCCGGGGCGGCTCGAAGAGCCGAACCCGGAATCTCGAGATTCCGGGTTCGATGCTGCGCATCGCCCCGGAATGACAGTGGGATGTTTCGCGCCCGCCCTAGACCTTAATCGATTTTAACGATATCGCTGCCCTCAATGAGGGAAGCGTCATCCAACTTGCGCCGTGCCGGCTCGCGCGTGCTGGCGGCCATGCTGCTGGCAGCAGCGACCGCGCTGGCCGGCTGTGCCGGTGGCAACGCGCCCGCCAATTCCTATGCGATGGCAACACCGAGCGCCGGCTCCGGGGCGACGGTGGCCTTCGAATCCATCGACGGGCCGCCGCCGCAGGTGTTCGATCGCATGGTCGGCGTGCTCGACAGCGAATCGAAGCTGCGCAACCTGTCCGTTGTTTCCCGCGAAGGGACGGCTGCCTATCGCGTGCGCAGCTACCTCTCCGCCCAAATCGTGCGCGGCAAGACCGTGATCGCCTGGGTCTGGGACGTCTACGACGCCAACCAGCAGCGGGCGCTGCGTCTCTCCGGCGAGGAACCGACCGCGGCCAAGGGCGGCAAGGATCCCTGGACTGCCGCGGACGACCTCGTGCTGCGGAAGATCGCCCAGGCCGGATTCAGCGGACTTTCCAATATGATCAACGGGACGCCGGATGCCCCTGGCTCGGTTCCGGGCCTGCGCGGCCCCGCGATAGCAAGCGTGACGCCTGGGGCTCCGGCGCCGGACATGCCGGCCACGGCGCTCGGCTACGCCCAGCAATAACCACCGCGAAACCACAGGCCCAACTATTGGCCAAACCGTTGGCCCGACTCAGGATTTCGGAGGGAAAACGTAGCATCCCGGGTTGCCATTGCGGCCTCTCGCCTGATATTTCCTCGCCCGTCGTAACCGTGCTGCCAGTGGGTATTCTCTGATGTTGAACGTCGTATCCAGCAAAGCGCGGGAGGAAGCGTCCATGTCGGCCAAGAACGGCTCCATCAAGCTTGTCGCCGGCAACTCCAATCCGGCCCTCGCCCAAGCCATCGCGCAGGGCCTCGACGTGCCGCTGACCAAGGCGGTGGTCCGGCGCTTCGCCGACATGGAGATCTTCGTCGAGGTCCAGGAGAACATCCGCGGCTCGGATGCCTTCATCATCCAATCGACCTCGTTTCCGGCGAACGACAATCTGATGGAGCTCTTGATCATCACCGACGCGCTGCGCCGCTCCTCGGCGCGCCGCATCACCGCAGTGATCCCCTATTTCGGCTATGCCAGGCAGGATCGCCGCTCCGGCTCGCGCACGCCGATCTCGGCCAAGCTCGTCGCCAATCTGATCACCCATGCCGGCGTCGACCGCGTCATGACGCTCGACCTGCATGCCGGCCAGATCCAGGGCTTCTTCGATATCCCGACCGACAATTTGTTCGCCGCCCCCGTGATGGTGCGCGACATCCGCGAACGTTTCGACCTCGGCAAGGTGATGGTGGTCTCGCCTGATGTCGGCGGCGTGGCCCGCGCCCGCGGACTCGCCAAGCGCATCAACACCCCGCTCGCGATCGTCGACAAACGCCGTGAACGCCCGGGTGAGTCCGAAGTCATGAACGTGATCGGCGACGTCTCCGGCTACAGCTGCATCCTGGTCGACGACATCGTCGATTCCGGCGGCACGCTGGTGAACGCAGCCGATGCGCTGATCGCCAAGGGCGCCAAGGAGGTCTACGCCTACATCACCCACGGCGTGCTCTCCGGCGGCGCGGCCGCCCGCATCGCCGGCTCGAAGCTGAAAGAGCTCGTCATCACCGACTCGATCCTGGCGACGGAAGCGGTGACCAAGGCGCCGAACATCCGCACGCTGCCGATCGCCAGCCTGATCTCCGACGCGATCGCGCGCACCGCCGCGGAAGAGTCAGTGTCGAGCCTGTTCGACTGATTTTTCCCCGATCCGGAAGGTCTCGTAGGGTGGGCAAAGGCGCAAAGCGCCGTGCCCACCTTTTGTTTTTGGTGGGCACACTTCCACCTTCGCTCTTCGAGCTACGGCGGAAGCTTTGCCCACCCTACGATCTGGCGCTACGACCTCCGCGCCCTGGTCCGCATACCCCCGCGGGTTGTTGCCGGGCGCCGCCCATGACATCATCGTGACATCGAGTCATCTCTGCGCTCTGGATACAAGATGCCCCGCCGGAAATTCGCTTGGGAAAAACTGTCGGATGACGAGTTGCTCCAGCAGCGCCTCTCCAGCCTGAGGGTTACGGTCGAAGGCACCTGGCTCGAGGATTGTGTCGCCACACTGCACGAAGAGCTCGACGAGCGCGGCATCCGGCTGCGGCCGCACACATGGATCTCGAGCGAATGGTTCAGTCCGGGAGACGTGCCCGGCATCGCGATTCCTTTCTATCTCGCTCATCCGCGCCTGATGAAGCTCGAGAAGAAGATGATGTTCGACGTCGAGGGCGGCACCTGGCGCGAGTGCATGGCCATCCTCCGCCACGAGGCCGGCCATGCCATCCAGCACGGCTTCCAATTGCAGCGGCGCCGGCGCTGGCAGCAACTGTTCGGGCCGTCGTCGAAGCACTATCCGCGCTACTACCGGCCCAATCCGGCGAGCCGGCGCTACGTCCAGCATTTGCGGCTGTGGTACGCGCAGAGCCACCCGGACGAGGATTTCGCCGAGACATTTGCGGTGTGGCTGCGCCCGCGCTCGAACTGGCGGACGCGATATGAGGGCTGGCCGGCGCTGAAGAAGCTCGAATATGTCGACGAGCTGATGGGCGAGATCGCTGGAAAACGTCCGCTGATCACGACGCGCGAGCGCGTCGATCCCCTCAGCCAGCTCAGCCAGACGCTCGAGGAGCACTACAAGAAGAAGCAGGCGTTCTACGCTTTTACGCCGCCGAAGACCTACGACCGCGACCTCTCGCGGCTGTTTTCCACCGATCCACGGCATCATCGCTCGAAGCCTGCTTCGAGCCTGATCAGGCGGCACCGCGCCCAGATCAGACGGCTGGTCGCGCGATGGACCGGCGAGAACCAGCTCACGCTCGATGCCGTGCTCGACGACATGATCTCCCGCTGCCGCGAGCTGGACCTGCGCGCGGTGGGATCCGAACAGAAGCTCGTTCTCGATTTCACTGTCCTCGTGACCGCCAAGACGATGCACGCGCTGTTCGGCCCGTCTCGGCGCAAATGGATCGCGCTATGAGACGACTCCGTATTCTCGTGCTGATGCATCCGGATTTCATGCCGCCGGACTCCTCCGATGGATACACGCCGCAGGAAATCAACAACTGGAAAACGGAATACGACGTCGTCAGCACATTGCGCGCGGCCGGTCATGAGGTCCGTCCGCTTGGCGCGCAGGAGGAAATCAGGCCGGTCCGTGTAGCGATCGAGGAGTTCAAGCCGCACGTGGTCTTCACGCTGCTGGAGGAATTCCACTACAACGTCGCCTACGACCAGCACATCGCCAGCTACCTCGAACTGATGAAGGTGCCTTATACCGGCTGCAATCCGCGCGGCCTGATCCTGGCGCGCGGCAAGGACCTGTCCAAGACGCTGGTGCATCACCGCCGCATCGCCGCACCCGCCTTCGCCGTCTTCCCGATGCGCCGCAAGGTGAAACGCCCGAAACATCTTGCGCTGCCGCTGATCGTCAAGGCCCTCAACATGGACGGCTCTTTCGGCATCTCGCAGGCCTCGATCGTCGACACCGACGAGAAGCTCGCCGAACGCGTCGCCTTCATCCACGAGCGGGTCGAGACCGCCGCGATCGCCGAGCAATTCATCGAGGGGCGCGAGCTCTATGTCGGCGTGCTCGGCAACAATCGGCTACGCGTGTTGCCGGTGTGGGAATTGAAATTCGGCAGCATGGGCGGGCGCAGCTCACGCCACATCGCCACCGAAAAGGCCAAGCACGACACCGACTATCAGGAACGCCTCGGCATCGTCGACGGGCCGGCGAAAGACCTTGCGCCCGAAGTCACCGCGCGGATCCAGCGCGCCGCGAAACGCATCTACCGGGCGCTTGGTCTCGATGGCTATGCGCGCATCGATTTCCGTCTCGCCGCCGACGGCACGCCGTATTTCATCGAAGCCAATCCCAATCCCGAAATCGCCAAGAGCCAGGAATTCGCCACCGCGGCCCAGCACGACGGGCTGAAATACGGGGATCTGCTCCATCGCATCCTGGCGCTCGGGATCAGCCGGGCGAAAGCGGGCGTGTCTTTGGGTTGAGGGCTTAGCGCGGTTGCTCGCTCCTGCCGCCGCCGGCTTTGCGGACGGCGGCAGGATTGACAACCGGCTACGTGTGACGAGCTGTTTCATCCGTCATCCTGAGGGCGAGGGGCGCGATGCGGAGCATCGTGCCGGGAGCCTCGAAGGATGTACGGGCGAGATGCAGCGGGGCCGTCGCCCTTCGAGGCTCGCCGAAGAGGCGAGCACCTCAGGGTGACGGATTGCGCTCCTCGGGATGAGAAGCGCGACCCGTTGTGCCGCGTCACACAATCCCCGCCGCGACCTGGCCGCGCAGGCGCTCGAGGCCGAGCAACGTCTCGGCACAGGCGGCCGCGACCTCGACGCCCTTGATCGCAAAGTGCCTGCGGAAGAAATCGTAATGCACTTCGGTCTCGTGGAATTGCTGCGGCGTCAGCACGGCCGAGAACACCGGCACCTCGGTGCGGAGCTGCACGTCCATCAGCGCCTTGATCACGGTGTCGGCGACGAATTCGTGGCGATAGATGCCACCGTCAACGACGAGGCCAGCGGCGACGATCGCGGTGTAGCGCCGCGTCTTGGCAAGGACCTGGGCATGCAGCGGGATCTCGAACGAGCCCGGCACCTCGAACACGTCGACATGGGTGAGATGGCGCGCCTCCGCTTCCTTCATGAAGGCGATGCGGGCTTCCGCGACGACGTCGCGGTGCCAGCAGGCCTGCACGAAGGCCACGCGCTGCGGCTTGGCGAAGCGCGGGTGCTCGGTCACGGGAACCGGCGGCTGGGTCTGGGAAGTGTCTGTCTGGGGATCTTGCAGCATCTGATTCATGGCTTTCCTTCAAGGGACCAGAATCAGGGCACACGGAACGACAAACAGCCGCATCTTGCGATGCGTCTGCCACCGACCGTTCTCTTTCATCCGGACTTTAACCGTCGGCTTCGGAGTTGCACCGAATCTGCTGACCCTTCCCTTCAGCAAAAACCTTGGGGAAGGCGCTCGCGGGCTTAGGCCTTTCGGCCCTTACCGCCGGTGGGGACTTTCACCCCGCCCTGAGAACATCGGCCGCCCGGGATTGAGCGACCTGGGCGGAAATATGCCGCCGGTCCGGGGCCGCAGGCAAGCCTGTTCCCTAGCCAAAAACCGCATGGTCCCATGCCGCCAGGGCGGTGCCCCCTCGCCCCGTGGAATTAACGGCTGGCGGTTTTCGGGAATCCGATTCCGGTTTGTTCTCAAGCGTTAACAATTATGGCCGAGATGAGCTGTGGACGAACGAGTCATGGCTTGTGGACGGACTCGCGACCCAGTTGCGCAGATTCCGCAAATCACATCAGTTGATCCGCGACAAGCCCGCGCTGATCCCGGGATCTCAACAGTGGCTCCCAGGGATCGCCTTCAGCGAAATTGAGGGAGCGCGCGCCGGACCAACCGCGTGCGTATCAAAGACAACAAGAAGGCAAGAGGTCGAGACGGCATGTCCCTGCTCGAAGGTACCATCGATTCCCGAAATCACCCGCTTGCGGTGGTCGAGGATATCGCTGCCAGCAACAACTGGCCGTTCGAACGCTCCGGCGAGGACGAGCTGACCATTGTCTCGAAGGGACAATGGACCGACTACCAGATCTCCTTCACCTGGATGGGTGAGATCGAGGCGCTGCATCTGGCCTGCGCATTCGACATGAAGATTCCGCTCGCGCGGCGCGGCGAAGTGCAGAAGCTCGTTGCCGCCGTCAACGAGCAATTGTGGATCGGCCATTTCGACCTCTGGACCAACACCGGCATGATCATGCACCGCCAGGCCCTGGTGCTGCCGGGCGGCCTCACCGCCTCGACCGCGCAATGCGAAGCCATGCTCGCGGGCGCCATCCACGCCTGCGAGCGTTACTTCCCGGCGTTCCAGTTCGTGGTGTGGGCCGGCAAGACCACCGCCCAGGCCATGGACGCGGCGATGTTCGATACGGTCGGCGAGGCGTAGGGCCTCCAAGACGAGAGGGAGCCGCAGCTCCCTCTCCACGTCATCCCGGACAAGCGCGCCCAAAGCGCGCGCAGATCCGGGATCCATACCGCGTGATCTCGCTTGTGGCACGCGGCTTGTTGCTCGGCTCTCCATCCACTAGAACCAGTCGTGGTTATGGGTCCCGGCCCCCGTGCGCAATTGCGCACTAGGCCGGGACGACACCGAATTTGTGGTGACCACAATGGCAAACAGCACTCTCCAAAACATCACCGGCACCATCCTGCTTGCCGGCGCCGGCAAGATGGGCGGCGCAATGCTGACCGGATGGCTGGCCGGCGGGCTCGATCCGCGCCGCGTCGCCGTGATCGATCCGCATCTCTCGCCTGACATCACCGCGCTCGCCGCCCAGGGCGTTGCGCTCAATCCTGATGCGAAGGCGACGGGCTTTGTCGAGACGATGGTCGTCGCGGTGAAACCGCAGATGTTTCGCGAGGCCGGCGCCAAGCTGAAGGCGTTCGTCTCGGACAAGACGTCGGTGGTCTCGATCATGGCGGGAACCACGATTCTCTCGCTCGAGGAGGTCTGCGGCGGCGCTGTGGTGCGCGCGATGCCGAACACGCCGGCTGCGATCGGCCGCGGCATCACGGTCGCGGTTGCTGCGAAGAATGTCAGCGCGGGTCAGCGCGCCCTCGCCGATGCGCTGCTGCGTTCCACCGGCTCGGTCGAGTGGGTCGAGGATGAAGGCCTGATGGATGCGGTGACCGCCGTCTCAGGCTCAGGGCCCGCCTATGTGTTCCTGCTCGCTGAAGAGCTTGCGCGCGCCGGCGTCGAAGCGGGACTGCCGGAAGCCCTGGCCACCAAGCTCGCGCGCGAGACGGTCGCCGGCTCCGGCGAGCTGCTGCACCAGTCGGATCTTCCCTCCGCGACGCTGCGCCAGAACGTCACCTCGCCCGGCGGCACCACGGCCGCCGCCCTCGGCGTGCTGATGGGCGAGCCGGGCCTGCGCGAGCTGATGATCCGCGCCATCGCGGCGGCGACGAAGCGATCGAAGGAGCTCGCGAAGTAAACAGGTGCCGTGGCCGCGTAGGGTGGGTTAGGCGAAGCCGTAACCCACCTCTTCTGTTTCTGCGGCGACAGAAGTGGTGGGTTACGCTAGCGGACCGCGCTTCGCGACCGCGAGCTAACCCACCCTACGGCATCGCGCCCTTGGCTAGGCACCGAGGCGCTTGTTGAACAGCTCGACATTGATGAGCCCGCGCGCGTGGCGGCCTTCGCCGAGCTTGCGCGTCCCCTCGAATGCCTCGACCTCGAAGCGGATCACGCGGCGCTCCACGGCGATCACTTTCGCCGTGGTCCGCACCGTCGCGCCGACCAGCGCGGCGGCGAGATGGCGGATGTCGACCTCGGTGCCGACGGTGACCCAGCCCGGCTGGAGCGCCGAGCGAATCGCATCGCCCGAGGCCATCTCCATTTCCAGGATCATCATCGGGGTCGCGTAGACCATGGGCATGCCCGGCACGAAATGCCCGACTGTGCGCTCGGCCGGCACGACCAGCGTGCGCTCGGCGCTCATGCCGATCTTGATGAAATCGCGTGCGTCCATGGCGCCTGCTCGTCATTCCGGGGCGCGCGACGCGCGAACCCGGAATCCAGAGATTGTCGATCGAGATTCCGGGTTCAGCCCTGACGGGCTGCCCCGGAATGACGCTAACGCGTTACTTTTTCGCCGCCGCCGCGCGCTCCACGAACGTCTTGCCACCCTTCATCTTGTGGCGGAGCGGGGCTTCGTTGATCTGGATGACGACGGCCTCGGCATCGACGCCGAGATTCTTCACCAGCGCCTGGGTGATGTCGCGCATCATGCCGGCCTTCTGCTCGTCGGTGCGGCCTTCGGCCATGCTGACGGTGATCTCAGGCATTGTTGTCTCCCTGCTGCTTCGATATTGCCGTTTCGTCATTGCCGGGCTTGACCCGGCAATCCATCATTTTGAAGATGGATGCGCGGGTCAAGCCCGCGCATGACGAATAGGGCGAATGGCTAGCCCCAGCTCACGTCATGGCGCGCGAGGACCTCGCGCACTTTTGCAACGAGGTCGGCCTCGCTGCAGGAGAATTGCGCTGGCCGCGTCTCGCGCCATTCCTGGTTGGAGGCGATCGCGGCCGCGGCCTTGGCGCCTTCGATCAGATCCTTGATCTGGAGCTCACCGCGCGCCTTTTCATCCGAGCCCTGGATGATCACGCAAGGAGAATTGCGGCGGTCGGCATATTTGAGCTGGTTGCCCATGTTCTTGGGATTGCCGAGATAGAGCTCGGCGCGGATGCCGGCGCTTCGAAGGCTCGCCACCATCTTCTGGTAGTCGGCGACGCGGTCGCGGTCGAACACGGTGACGACGACGGGGCCGACTTCCGGCCGCGTGTCGAGCTTGCCGAGCAGCGTCAGCGCGGCCTGCAAACGCGAAACGCCGATCGAGAAACCAGTCGCCGGTACCGGCTCGCCGCGGAAGCGCGAGACCAGGCCGTCATAGCGACCGCCGCCGCCGACCGAGCCGAAGCGCACGGGGCGGCCCTTGTCGTCCTTGGTGTCGAGCAGCAGTTCGACCTCGTAGACGGGGCCGGTGTAATATTCGAGGCCGCGCACGACGGAGGGATCGATCTTGATGCGGTCGGCGCCGTAACCCGACGCCGTCACCAGTTTTGCAATTTCTTCCAGCTCGCTCACGCCGGCCTGACCGACCGGGCTCTTGGCGAGGTAGGTCTCCGCGGCGGCGATCGCCTCTTTCCAGTCCTCGCGCGGCCTGGTGATGGCGAGAACGACGTCGGCCTCGGCTGCATTCAAATTAGCGCCCTTCGTGAAGTCGCCCTTGCCTTCCTCACCGCCATCCCACCGGCCGGGACCGAGCAGCTTGCGGACTTCGTCAGCGGAAAACTTGTCGAGCTTGTCGATCGCGCGCAGCACGGTCAGGCGGCGCGCCGCATTCTCCTCACCCGCAAGCCCGATCGCCTCGAGAACGCCGTCGAGCACCTTGCGGTTGTTGACCTTCACCACGTACTGACCGCGCGCAACGCCGAGCGCTTCCATCGTGTCCGCCGCCATCATGCAGATCTCGGCATCCGCCGCCGGCGTTGCCGAACCGACCGTGTCGGCATCGAACTGCATGAACTGGCGGAAGCGGCCGGGGCCGGGCTTCTCGTTGCGGAAGACATAGCCGACGCGGTAGCTGCGATAGGGCAGGACCAGACCGTCGGTGCCGTAGCGCTCGCCGACATAGCGGGCCAGCGGCGCGGTCAGATCGTAGCGCAGGCTGATCCACTGCTCGTCGTCGTCCTGGAACGAGAATACGCCCTCGTTCGGACGGTCCTGGTCGGGCAGGAACTTGCCGAGCGCGTCGGTATATTCCATCGCCGGCGTCTCCACCGGCTCGAAGCCGTAGAGCTCGTAGACGGCGCGGATCTTCTCGACCATCTCGCGCGTCGCCCGGATCGCGGCGGGATCGCGATCCTCAAGCCCGCGCGGCAGCCGCGCCTTCAGTTTCTGGGGTTTTTTGGGTTTTTCGGCCATGCGGGCGTTTACCAGCCGACGCGCAATGCGGCAACAGTGGGCCTTTCCCTCTTTCTCGACTGGCGTTCCCCGGATGCTGCGCAACGCGCCGCCTCTTGGCGGGGTGGTGCGCTGCTGATCCGGGGCCCGGCAACTCGCATTCTGGGCCCCGGCTCGCGCTTTCCGCGTCCGGGACACGAGGTCTCAAAACACCTTACGGATCCAGTTGTGCGGATCGTTGGTGCGGCCGTACTGGATGTCGACGAGCTGCTTGCGCAGGCCCATGGCGACGGGACCTGCGGCGCCGCCCGAGATCTCGAAATCGCCGCTGACCGAGCGCACCTTGCCGATCGGCGAGATCACCGCCGCGGTGCCGCAGGCGAAGGCTTCCTTCAGCCGGCCTGAGGCCGCATCCTTGCGCCACTGATCCAGCGAGTACGGCTCCTCGCGCACGGTCTTTCCGGCATCGCGGGCGAGCGCGATGATGGAGTCGCGGGTGATGCCGGGCAGGATGGTGCCGAGCGGCGGCGTCGAGAGCGAGCCGTCGTCGAACACGAAGAACACGTTCATGCCGCCGAGTTCCTCGATATAGCGGCGCTCGACCGCATCGAGGAACACGACCTGATCGCAGCCGTGCTGGATCGCCTCGGCCTGCGCGCGCAGGCTCGCCGCATAGTTGCCGCCGCATTTGACCGCACCGGTGCCGCCGACCGCGGCGCGCGTGTAGTTCTCCGAAACCCAGATCGAAACAGGCGCGGGGCCGCCCTTGAAATAAGAGCCGACGGGCGAGGCGATCACCGCAAAGATATATTCGGACGACGGCTTGACGCCGAGGAAGGTCTCGCTCGCGATCATGAATGGCCGCAGATAAAGGCTGCCCTCGCCGCCCGGCATCCAGGCGCGATCGATGCGCACGACCTGCTCGACCGCCTCGATGAAGACGTCCTCCGGCAATTGCGCCATCGCCATGCGATCGGCGGAATCCTTGAAGCGGCGCGCATTGGCGTCAGGGCGGAACAGGTTCACGCCTCCGTCGTCGCGCTTATAGGCCTTGAGGCCTTCGAAAATTTCCTGGGCGTAGTGCAGCACCGCGCCGGCCGGATCGATCTGGAAATTGGCGCGCGCCTCGATCTTCGCCTCGTACCAGCCGCCCTTGGCCTGGTTGTAGCGGACCACGGCCATGTGGTCGGTGAAGACGCGTCCGAAGCCGGGATCCACCAGCTTGGCGACCCGGTCCTTCTCGGGCGTCGGATTGGATGCGGGCTGGATGTCGAATTTCATGCTCATGTCCTTGCCTCCCGCTGCCGGTGGCGGCGCTGTTCTGGCGCCGGCCGCCCCTGTTTGGGCCCGGCTGGCTTGATGTGGTTTCTGGCCGAACCACCGCCAGCCTTGTTACGGCCGGTTTCCGTGGCCAGCATGTCCTCGGCAGGACATGCTTTTGCGGAAGGCGGAAGTCCAGTATGTTTTGCCGAAATGCCGCTCGACAATCGCACGGTAGATCTGATCCGGCCGTCGCCACCTGTCCGGCTAACTCCGGCCACCTGTCAGGAATGCCGCCCGATGCGAAACGATCTAAAATTTCGTGCGGGCTGATCGTTTTGTAACATTGAACCCAAGATACGTCAATATGCCTGACATAAATTTCGCAACTCCCTCTCAAGACGCTGCCGCGCCACGGCCGGCAGCAGGCGATGGAGGCAATTTGCGCTGGGATATCATAGAGCTGCTGTTCTTCGCCTATCGCGACTTCGTCGGCGACCCCGACCAGGAGCTGGAGGCGTTCGGCTTCGGCCGGGCCCATCATCGGGTCATGCACTTCGTCTACCGCTACCCGGGCCTGAAGGTCGCCGACCTGCTCGACGTCCTGCGCATCACAAAACAATCGCTCGGCCGGGTGCTCAAGCAGCTGCTGGACGAGGGCTACATCGTGCAGAAGACCGGCGACAATGACCGCCGCCAGCGCCTGCTCTATGCGACGCCGAAGGGCGAGGCGCTGGTGCAGAAGCTCGCCGGCCTCCAGACCACGCGGATCACCAGGGCGCTCGCCGAGATGGCGCCTGCTGATGCCGAGACGGTCAAGCGCTTCCTGCGCGCGATGATCGACCGCGACGATCCGGACAAGGTGCTGGAGACCATCTTCGCCACCAATCAAGACTCAAAGGAGTGACCGTGCCGCTCGCTGCCACGCTCGTCCGCCCGCCGGCGCAACCGGCCGACGACGCCCCGCATCTGTTGCTGGTCGACGACGACCGCCGCATCCGCGATCTGCTCTCGCGCTTCCTCGCGGCCGAAGGTTATCGCGTCACCACCGCCGCCAGCGCGGGCGATGCCCGGGCGAAACTGCTCGGGCTGCATTTCGACCTGCTGATCCTCGACGTGATGATGCCTGGCGAGACCGGCTTCGATCTCGCCCGCTTCATCCGCACGTCGTCCTCGGTCCCGATCGTGATGCTGACCGCGCGGCATGAGGCCGAGGCCCGCATCGAGGGCCTGCAGATCGGCGCCGACGATTATGTCGCAAAGCCGTTCGAGCCGCGCGAGCTGGCGCTGCGCATCAACAACATCCTCAAGCGCGCCGCGCCGCCGGTCCAGGTCGCGGCGGTGGAGAAGATCGCCTTCGGCCCGTACGTCTATCACCTCGATCGCGGCGAGTTGCGCCAGGGCGAGGAGGTCATTCATCTCACCGACCGCGAGCGCGAGATGCTGCGCATTCTCTCGGAGACGCCCGGCGAGACCGTGCCGCGCAGCGCGCTCACCGGCAATGGCAGCGTCAACGAGCGCGCCGTCGACGTGCAGATCAACCGCCTCAGGCGCAAGATCGAGACCGATCCCGCCAATCCGTTGTTCCTGCAAGCGGTGCGCGGCATCGGCTACCGGCTGGTCGCCTCGCCATAGTCAAGTGAAGCGCGCCAGATGAGCACGATCGACACCGGCCTGACGCTGCTGAAAAGCGCCGCGGGGCGCGTCTCTGCCGCCAATGGCTGGATGGGCAATGCGTTCAAGGGCTGGATGCCGACCGGCCTCTATGCGCGCGCATTGCTGATCATGATCGTGCCCATGGTGATCCTGCAATCGGTCGTCGCCTTCGTGTTCATGGAGCGGCACTGGAACACGGTGACGCGCCGCCTCTCCGCAGCCGTGGTGCAGGACATCGCCACGCTGATCGACGTCTACAAGGGCTATCCGCAAGACAAGGATCGCGACCAGATCCGCCGCATCGCGCAGCAGCGTCTCGGCCTTGTGGTGGACTTCCTCCCCGCAGGCGACATGCCGCCGCCGGGACCAAAGCCGTTCTTCTCGCTGCTCGACCAGACGCTGTCGGTGCAGCTCGGCCGACAGATCGGACGCTCGTTCTGGATCGACACGGTCGGCCGTTCCAACCTCGTTGAGATCCGCATCCAGCTCGACGATGCCGTGATGCGCGTGTTCGCGCAGCGTAGCGCCGCGTACGCCTCGAACTCGGAGATCTTCCTGTTCTGGATGGTCGGCACGTCCTCCATCCTGCTGATCGTGTCGGTGCTGTTCCTGCGCAACCAGATCAAGCCGATCCTGCGGCTGGCGGACGCTGCGGAGAGCTTCGGCAAGGGCCGCGAGGCGCCGAACTTCAGGCCGCGCGGCGCGCGCGAGGTGCGGCGCGCGGCGGGCGCCTTCCTCGAGATGAAGTCGCGCATCGAACGCGCGATGGAGCAGCGCACCGCGATGCTTGCCGGCGTCAGCCACGACCTGCGCACCATCCTGACCCGCTTCAAGCTCGAGCTGGAGCTGATCGGCGACAGTCCGGAGCTCGAGGGCATGCGCAAGGACGTCGACGAAATGTCGATGATGCTGGAGGATTACCTCGCCTTCGCCCGCGGCGATTCCGGCGAGCAGTCGCAACCGACCGACATGGCTCAGGCGCTGGAAGAATTGCGCAGCGACGCCGAACGCCACGGTCACGCCGCGACCGTGACATTCACCGGGCTGCCCGTGGTGACGGTGAAGCCGGCCTCGTTCAAGCGCTGCCTCGCCAACCTGGTCACCAACGCCGCGCGCTACGGCAAGGCCATCGCCATCTCCGGCCAGCGCGACCACCGCTATCTGACCGTCACGGTCGACGACGACGGCCCAGGTATCCCCGCACATCTGCGCGAAGAAGTGTTCAAGCCGTTCCTGCGGCTCGACAACGCCCGCAACCAGGACGAAGGCGGCACCGGCCTTGGCCTTGCGATCGCCCGCGACATCGCCCGTTCGCATGGCGGCGACATCACGCTGGCCGACAGCCCGATGGGCGGGTTGAGGGCGAGCGTGAGGATACCCGTTTAGCTGCCGCGGCCCGGATGAAGCGAAGCGCAATCCGGGATTCTTCTTCGCGGCGCCCCGGATTTCGCTGTGCTCCATCCGGGCTAGGATCTCACCGCCTTCACTTCGGCAGCAGCGCTTTCAGCTTGTCGACGTCGCGTATGTTCATCTTGAAGCCGCCGGGCATCACGATGTCGCCGGGCTTCTGGTCCGGCTTGCAGGCGCCGAGCCATTTCGCTTCCAGCGTCATGGAGGTGTCGCGCCCCGCGGTGCCGGCGGCGCCGCCTTGCGCATGGGACGAAGTCTTCACGGTGTAGGCCGAGTTGAAATCACCTGATATCTCGGCATGCGAGGTCGTGTTGATGCCGGCGACGCTGCACTCGGAATCGCTGATATAGCCGGTCGCGGTTTTCTTGACGTCCTGCTTGGAGCAAATCTGCTTGGCCATCGGGGAAACGTTGTTGGCCATCTCCTTGTCGACGCTCTCGTCGGTGCAATGCTGCATGGTCATCTCCGGCATCGCCGAGCCTGACCTGGCCATCTTCATTTCCCAGAGGCCGGCCTTGCGCACCGGCAGATCGTCGGCCAAGGCGCTTCCTGCCGACACCAAAAAACAAGCGACTGATCCGAGCAAAGCAAGCTTGCGCGTCATAGGAGAGACTCCCGGCTGAGACGTCGTGGCTAAGGCGCGATGAGATTGGGTTGAATCGTCATCGCGCTTTAGCTGTTTGTTTGAGCATGATCTCCGCGCAAACGCGTTCCGCTGATGTCGCGAGGGAAAACCGCTTCACACCTTTCCGGATCATGCTTTAGCGTTTCGAACGCGCCTTAGTAGAGCGTGCGGATCGGCCGGTCGGCAGCGCCATAGGGCACCCAGCGGCAGGAAAACGAGATGTAGCCGCCCTCATAGGCCTGCACTGCGAGGAATTTCGCCACCTTGCCATAGCGCGCGCAGTGATCGACCGCGACCTGACGCGCATCGACCTGCGTCGCCATCGAATAGGCGATGATGCCGCCGGTGTCGTTGCCCTTGAACGGCGGCACCGGCAGGATATCGGCGCGCGCCGACTGGCTCGCCATCATCCCCGAGACAACCAGGCTGGCAAGAAGGCCCGCAGCCGCAATGATTCGCATTCCCGTCACTCCGATTGGTTGGCCCCAGCTTACGGTGCGGGCGCGGCGGTGAAAAGAACGGAAGGCCTGCCGGATGCGACGTTGTGATCAACTCCTGGCCGAGTGTTGCCGCGCTGCACTTGACCTCTCCCGGCCTTCGCGGCACCGTCCAGCCTCCGCAAGACCAGCTGTCCGGATTGCCCATGCGCGCCCCCTCCCCGAAATCGTTCCGCTTTGCCGCCGTCCTCGGCCTCATGTTCGGAGCGCTGTCGCTCGGTGAGGCCAAGGCGGCCAATCCGCTCGAGCTGAACTTCTGGCTGAGCGGACCGCGCTACGACGGCCGCGTTGCCGAATGCGACAAGGCGCTGCCGACGATCTCGACCCAGTTCTGGGAGAAGGAAAGCTCGTTCTGGAATTCGCCGCTGCAGATCACGGGATTTTCGAACGTTCACGAGACCGCCTTCCGCCCCTGGGCATCGGACAACATTCCGCGCCGCTACTGCACCGGCGAGGCCATGCTCACTGACGGCAAGATGCGCCGGGTGCACTTCTCGATCATCGAGGATGGCGGCTTTGCCGGTTACGGCCAGGGTGTCGAATGGTGCGTGGTCGGGCTCGACCGCAACTGGGCCTACAATCCCTCCTGCCGCGCCGCCAAGCCTTGAACTGAAGAGCCTTAAACCGAGGCGCCTGATTCGGCCCGATCAAGCGGCCTGCGCGGGTCGCTCGAAATTTGTTCTTGAAATGTTCTAGGCGGCTGCTAGGCTGATTGCACAGTCTAGTTGAGGGGCGTTGCCATGTTTTATTTTAGATTGCATTCGTTCTCCCGCCTCCTGATCTCGCTGACCCTTGCGGCGGCGCTGGTTTCGCTGGCGGGTGGCGCGAGAGCCCAGGACAAGCGGCAGAACGCGCCCGGCGAGTTCGACTTCTATGTGCTGTCACTGTCGTGGTCACCGTCCTTCTGCGAGGAAGCGGCAGAGCGCGGTCGCAGCGGCGGGCGTTCGAACATCCAGTGCGAGGGACGGCCCTATTCCTTTGTGGTGCACGGGCTGTGGCCGCAATACGAGAGCGGCTTTCCGGAATATTGCCAACGGCCGTCACCGCGGCTGAACCGCAACATCGTCTCCTCGATGCTCGATCTGATGCCCGCGCCAGGCCTGATCTTCAACGAGTGGGACAAGCACGGCACCTGCTCCGGGCTCGACGGCCGCAACTATTTCGAGACGATCCGCAAGGCGCGCGCCGCGATCAAGATTCCGCCCGAGTATCTTGACCTGTCGCAGGCCAAGACGGTGGCCCCCGGCGAGGTCGAAGAAGCCTTCATCAAGGCCAATCCGGGCCTGAGCAACGCAGCCGTCTCGGTCACCTGCAACCGGACCCGGCTCTCCGAGGTTCGCATCTGCCTCAGCAAGGACCTGCAATTCCGCGCCTGCGAGGAGCTCGAACGCCGCAGCTGCCGCCGCGACCAGGTGACAATGCCGCCGATCAGGGGTGGGTAGGATCGGTCTTCAGATCGTCATTCCGGGGCGCGCGAAGCGCGAGCCCGGAATCCATCTGGGCCGCATTGCCGGTGGCGAAATGGATTCCGGGTTCGGTGCTGTCGCACCGCCCCGGAATGACAACAGTTACTTTCATCGCGCGATGTCGTAACTCTCCCCCATGAACTACCGCCACGCCTTTCACGCCGGCAACTTCGCCGATGTCATCAAGCACATCGTGCTGGCGCGTATTCTCACCTATTTGCAGGACAAGCCGGCCGCCTTCCGGGTCATCGACACCCATGCGGGTGCTGGCCTCTATGATCTCGACAGCGACGAGGCGCGCCGCAGCGGCGAGTGGCTGACGGGAATCGCTCGGCTGATGCAGGCGCGCCTGTCGAACGAGACAGTGGCCCTGACCAAGCCCTACATGGACATCGTTCGCGCCTTCAATCCGAAGGGCGAGCTCAAGGCCTATCCGGGCTCGCCCCTGATCGCCCGCGGCCTGATGCGGCCGCAGGACCGCCTCGTGGCCTGCGAGCTCGAGCCGAGAGCCCGCAAGGCGCTGATCGACGTGCTGCGGCGCGACGAACAGGCGCGCGTGGTCGATCTCGACGGCTGGATGGCGCTGCCGGCTTTCGTGCCGCCGAAGGAGCGGCGCGGGCTGGTGCTGATCGACCCGCCCTTCGAGGCGAAAGACGAGTTCGAAAGGCTGAGTGAAGCCTTCTCCACGGCCTTCGCGAAATGGCCGACCGGTATCTATGTGATCTGGTATCCCGCCAAGTCCAGGCGCGCCACCGATACGCTGGCGCAAGACGTGGCGCGCACCGCAGCTGCAGCAAAGACGCCTGGAAAATGTCTCCGCCTCGAATTCAGCGTCGCGCCGCAACTTGATGGCGCGGCCCTCACCTCGACAGGACTTCTGATTGTCAATCCGCCCTACACGCTGCAAGGCGAGCTCAGGACGATCCTGCCCGAGCTGGAAATGCCACTCGGCCAGGGCGGGGCTGCCAGATACCGGTTGGAGGTGCCGAGGCCGTAACACCCCGGCATTCATGGGAAAAATATGCAGTAGCGGTAGTCAATCTGCAGAGAACCGTATTATGCTGTTTTCGTGACTGGCTTTACGTTCCGCTTCCGCGAATGGTTGCGGCGGAGTGAAGGCCCAAGAAAGATCCCGGTCGGACCGATGGGTCCGCCCGAGGATGGCCAGCTCTCCCGGGCTTCGTAAGGCCCGGTCATGTCGCGACGCGCGTCTGCGTTGCGACGGAGGAGCAATGAGGGGGAGTTTCCCGATGGCCAATACGGGAACGGTCAAGTTCTTCAACGGCGAACGCGGCTACGGCTTCATCAAGCCGGACGACGGCGGTCGCGATGTCTTCGTTCACATCACCGCCGTGGAGCGGGCGGGACTGAAGGACCTTGCCGAAGGACAGCGTATCACGTTCGAAGTCGAGCCGGACAAGAAGGGGAAGGGGCCGAAAGCGGTCAATCTCGTGATCCTTTCGTAGCGACCCCGACCTAAAAAACCTGACGCAAAAAAGTCCCGGCCGCGAGCGGCCGGGAGGCTGTGGTCCGGTATTTTCTTATTCCGCTGTCAGAAGTGATAGTTCACGCCTGCGCGCACGACGCTGGCGCTATAGCCGTTTGACACGCCTGTAATTGCGAACTGGCTCGACGACAGATCGATGTAGAGATATTCGAGCTTCGCGCTCCAGTTCGGCGCAAGGCCGACTTCCGCACCGACGCCGGCGGTCCAGCCGGCCGTCGTGTGCGATTCTGTCCAGCCGAAAGTCTGCGCGCGCAGCTCACCGAAGGCGAGGCCGGCGGTGCCGTAGACCAGAACGTTGCTGAAGGCGTAGCCGGCGCGGCCGCGCAGGGTGCCGAACCAGGGATTGGAGAACTTCCACGGCGCGAAGGTGTCATCGGCACCTGCGGCCTGGATGTCGCCCTCGACGCCGAACACCCATGGACCGTTCTGGAAATTGTAGCCGGCCTGCACACCGCCGACGAAGCCGGAGGGCTTTGCGGGATTGTTGCTTACCGAGCCCCATTCGTAACCGAGATTGGCGCCGAGATATGGGCCGGCCCAGCTATAGGCATTGAGCGGTTGATTGACCGTATAGGGCGCTCGCTGCCCGTAATTGAGATCGGCGGCCCCTGCCGAAGCCGTCCAGCCGGCCGCAACCAACGCAGCCGCGACCACAACGAGCCTCTTCATTCCACACTCCAACGCAAACGCCGTAACCGGACGCGATGCCCGCACCGCCGGGCCAGGCCAATGGTTACGGAACCACCACTATTTCGCGTAGGATTTATCGAGAGTTTTAAGTTAAAGGGCTGTTAAGACCCCTTACCGCGCTGTTAACAGACTTAAGGAAGCGTTACCGGGAACTGCGCGCCATCCTGTGCGCGCGGCATGGCCGGAACTTCAAATCGGCCCCCCCAGCGCCTAAATTCGCACAATGGTTCACGATTCCCCCGACAAGCCGGGCGAGGCACGCGCGCGCAAAACGCGGCAGGCCGCGTCAGACGCCCCACCCCAGGACACGGCGCAGGACACGGCGCCGCCGGACCTCGATCCCGCCACCAGCGGCGGCGATGACGAGGACGATGCGCGGCTGCCCGATATTCTGGAAGAGAGCGGCGCGATCGGCGACGAGCCGCTGGCCTCAGGTCACGAGGCGATCGAGCGCGCGGTCCGGCTCGCGCCCACCTCGCCCGGGGTCTATCGCATGCTCAGTGCGAACGCCGACGTGCTCTATGTCGGCAAGGCCAAGAACGTCAAAAAGCGCCTGTCGAGCTACGCGCGCCAGAGCGCACCGCTGCCGGCGCGCATCCTGCGCATGATCGCGGCCACGGTGACCGTGGAGATCGTCTCGACCACGACCGAGACCGAGGCGCTGCTGCTGGAAGCCAATTTGATCAAGCAGCTGCGGCCGCGCTTCAACGTGCAGCTGCGCGACGACAAGTCGTTTCCCTATATCCTGATCACCGGCGACCATTGGGCGCCGCAGATCCTCAAGCATCGCGGCGCGCAGACCCGGCCCGGGCGGTATTTCGGCCCGTTCGCCTCCGCCGGCGCGGTCAACCGGACCATCACGGCCTTGCAGCGCGCGTTCCTGATCCGCTCCTGCACGGACTCCTTCTTCGAGAGCCGCACCAGGCCCTGCCTGCTCTACCAGATCCGCCGCTGCGCCGGCCCCTGCACCCGCGAGATCGACTTTGGCGGTTATGCGACGCTGGTGCGCGAAGCCACCGACTTCCTCTCCGGCAAGAGCCATGCGGTGAAGCAGGAGCTTGCCGCCGAGATGGAGAAAGCCGCCGGTGAGCTCGAGTTCGAGAGCGCAGCGCTCTATCGCGACCGCCTCGCCGCGCTGTCGGCGATCCAGTCGCAGCAGGGCATCAATCCGCGCACGGTGGAAGAAGCCGACGTGTTCGCCATCCACCAGGAAGGCGGCTTCTCCTGCGTCGAAGTGTTCTTCTTCCGCACCGGCCAGAACTGGGGCAACCGCGCTTATTTTCCGCGTGCCGAGAAGAGCTATACGCCTGAGGAGGTGCTCGGCTCCTTCCTCGCCCAGTTCTACGACGACAAGCCGCCGCCGAAGACCATCCTGCTCTCGCACGAGATCGAGGAGATGGAGCTTCTCGCCAATGCGCTGTCGATCAAGGCCGGCCACAAGGTCGAGGTGACAGCGCCCAAGCGCGGCGAGAAGAAGGAGCTCGTCACCCACGCGTTGACCAATGCGCGCGAGGCGCTCGGCCGCAAGCTCGCCGATACGGCAACCCAGAGCCGCCTGCTCGACGCCATGGCCACGACGCTGAACCTGCCGCATGCGCCCAAGCGCATCGAGGTTTACGACAACAGCCATATCCAGGGCACCAATGCGGTCGGCGCCATGATCGTCGCGGGCCCCGATGGCTTCGTGAAGAACCAGTACCGCAAGTTCAACATCAAATCGGAAGGGATCACGCCGGGCGACGACTTCGCCATGATGCGCGAGGTACTGGAGCGCCGCTTCAAGCGCCTGATCAATCCGCCCGAGGAAAGCGCGGCCAAAGCCAGGAACGACGACTTCCCGCAATGGCCCGACCTCGTGATCATCGACGGCGGCCGCGGCCAGCTCAATGCTGTCAGGGAAATCTTTGCCAATCTCGGCCTGACCCAGGTCTCGCTGATGTCGGTCGCCAAAGGGCCGGACCGGGATGCCGGCCGCGAGACCCTGTTCATGCCGGAGCGCGAGGCGATCAAGCTGGAGCCGCGCGATCCCGTGCTCTATTTCATCCAGCGCCTGCGGGACGAGGCCCACCGCTTCGTCATCGGCTCGCACCGCAAGCTGCGCAAGAAGGACATTCGCGAGGCCGGTTTGCAGGAGATTCCGGGCATCGGCCCGTCACGCAAACGTGCCTTGCTGCATCATTTCGGAACCCTGAAGGAGATCGAACGGGCCTCGATCGCCGATCTCGGCAAGGTTCCTGGGGTGAGCGCCGAGAGCGCCCGCAGGATATTCGACTATTTCCATCCCCAGCCGGGGTGAACTAAAGGGGCGGTAGTCATATGGTCGTCGCATCCTGTACCCCATCTGGGACGGACGGTTGACCTTCAGGCTTGAGCGGTATTGGTAGGACGGATGAACATCGCCACGACACGAGGGACGACCAGCCGCGCGATGTCCCTCCCGAACATCCTGACCTATGGCCGGATCGCCGCGATCCCGGTCGTGGTCGGATGCATCTATGCGCAGTCGATCATGGACTATCCGTTGTGGCTGCGCTGGGTCGCGGTCGCGATCTTCATCGGCGCGGCGGTCACGGATTATCTCGACGGCTATTATGCCCGCATCTGGAATCAGCAATCGGCATTCGGCCGGATGCTCGACCCGATCGCCGACAAGCTGCTGGTCGCCTCGTGCCTCCTGATGCTGGCCGCCGACGGCATCATTCATGGCTGGTCGCTGTGGGCTGCCATCGTGATCCTGTGCCGCGAGATCCTGGTCTCGGGCTTGCGCGAGTATCTCGCGGCGCTGCGCGTCAGCGTGCCCGTGACCAAGCTCGCCAAGTGGAAGACGACTGTACAGCTCGTCGCCATCGGCTTCCTGCTCGCCGGTCCCGCCGGCGACGAGGTCGTCCCCGTGGTCTCGCTGATCGGCCTCGGCCTGCTGTGGGCCTCGGCAATCCTGACCATGTATACCGGCTACGATTATTTCCGCGCCGGCATCCACCACCTCATCAAGGAGGATGAGGGATGAAGGTGAAGTATTTCGCCTGGGTGCGCGAGCGTGTCGGCAAAGCCGAGGAGACGATCGACCCGCCCGCGACCGTACGCACCGTCGAGGAGCTGATCGCCTGGCTGTCCGCTCAAAGCGAAGCCTACGCCTATGCCTTCGAGAAGCCGAAGGTGATCCGCACCGCGATCGACCACGCCCATGTCAAGGCGGACGCCGCCATCGCCGGTGCCCGCGAGATCGCGTTCTTTCCGCCAATGACCGGCGGCTAGGCCATGAGCTCCGCTGCCACCACCTGCCCCGTCGCCATCCGCATCCAGCAGGACGATTTCGACATTGCGCGCGAGATCGCGGTCCTGACCAAGAGCCGCACCGACATCGGCGCGGTCGTCAGCTTCTCCGGCATCTGCCGCGCCGACGAGGACAGCTCCAAGATCGCGGCGCTGACGCTCGAACATTATCCCGGCATGGCGGAGGAAGAGATCAAGCGCCATGTCGACGAGGCCATCTCGCGCTGGCCGCTGAATGGCGTCACGGTCATTCATCGTGTCGGGCGGTTCGAGCCCGGCCAGAACATCGTGCTGGTGCTGACCGCCTCGCAACACCGAAGGGCGGCGTTCGAAGCCGCCGAGTTCCTGATGGACTATCTCAAGACCAGCGCCCCGTTCTGGAAGAAGGAAGAGAGCGCCACCGGCACCGGCTGGGTTGAGGCCCACTCCCGTGACGACGAGGCCGCTGCACGCTGGGCCAAATCCTGATGGCGAGAGTTGCGAAAAAGACCGCGCGCGGCCGCGCCGCGCCGAAACTTGCGAAAGTGGGGCCCGGCGAGCTTCTCACTCTGCTCGACTTCGTCCGCTATGCGGTGAGCCGCTTTGTCGAAGCCAAGCTCGCTTTTGCCCATGGCACGACCGATCCGGTCGCCGAGGCCGCCTTCCTGGTCTGCGAAGCCCTGCATCTGCATCCCGACCAGTTCGAGAGCTTTGCCCATGCGCGCGTCACCGCGGCGGAAGGCAAGACCCTGCTCGATCTCATCCATCGGCGCGTCACGACGCGCAAACCGGCCGCCTATCTCGTCAACAAGATCTACATGCGCGGCCTGCCCTTCTATGTCGACGAGCGCGTCATCGTTCCGCGCTCCTTCATCGGCGAGCTCTTGGATTCGCATTTCGGCGGCGACGGCGAGGGGGGCTCACTGATCGACGATCCCACCGCCGTCGAGCGCGTGCTCGATCTCTGCACCGGCTCGGGATGCCTTGCGATCCTCGCTGCCTATCATTTCCCTGATGCCACGGTCGACGCAGTCGACATCTCCAAGGCCGCGCTTGAAGTCGCCGCACGCAATGTCGGCGACCATGGCCTCGATGAGCGGATCACGCTCCACCGCGGCGATCTGTTCGCGCCGCTCGGGGATAACAAATACGACCTGATCATTACCAACCCGCCCTACGTCGATGCCGAAGGCATGGCGGCATTGCCGCCGGAATGCCGGGCCGAGCCGAAGCTCGCCTTCGACGGCGGCGCCGACGGTCTTGATGTGGTCCGCCGCATCCTGCGCGATGCGCCCGATCATTTGACGGGCGATGGCGGCTTGATCTGCGAGATCGGCCGCGGCCGCGAGCTGGTCGACGAGGCCTTTCCGGAACTGCCCCTGCTCTGGCTCGACACCGAGGATTCCGAGGGCGAGGTGTTCTGGATCGCGGCCGCCGATCTCGGCTGATCGAACGCGCGCAACGGAACAAGTCAAATTCCGCCACGTTCATTCCCCGACGAACTTCTCGCTCTCGGAGGGTGTCCGCATGCTCGCGCCATCGGGCGAATTGCTGCGCGCCGGCATGGCGCTGAAACTCAACCATCTCAAGCGCGCCGCGCGGTCCTACCTGCGTGATCGCGCCAGCCAGACCACCGGACGGGTGACGTCCTATGCGGTTGCGGCGGCATTGTTCGCGGTGGCCGGTCTATTCGTGATCGCGGCCTTCTTCGTCGGCCTGGTCGCGCTGTATCGCTGCGTCGCCATCAACTACGGGCAATTCTGGGGCTTTGGTGCCGTCGCAGCGGTGCTGCTGGTGCTGGCAGCAATCTGCGCCGGGGTGGCGATGGCGCAAATGAACCGCCGGACCAAGCCGATCGTGCCGCTCGCCAGCCGGATGCGCGTGGCGATTGCGACGCCACGGATCCCGCGCGGAACGGTCAAGCAGGCGGTGAAGGAAGTGGCGACGACGATTCCGCTGGCGCCGCTCGCGCCGGGCGAACGCGGCCATGAGAACAATGGTTCTTCGGCTCGCACCATCAGGCCCGTGCAGCTAGGCTTGATGCTGGCGGCTCTCACTTTGGTCGGCTTCACCGCGGCGCGCCGGCGGCGCCCCGCCCGCAGCCAGGACGCATGATGCCGGCGCGGCAGACCGAGCAGCTCGACAGCTGGCTGCTGGTGGCCGCCACAGCCGTGTTCGTGCTGACCGCAGAGCGCTATTTTCAGGAGTCCGGGTTCATCCGGCCGGGACCAGCCGAAGATCGTCGCAGCAACGAGGCGAATTCACCGGAAACGAACCCGGCAAGCGCCGCCATGCAGCCCGGCCATGGCCGCCGCTCGACCAGCCCGTTCAAAATCCCCTGGGCTGGCTGGAAGGATATTTTGTGGCGCACCTATCAGCGCATCGACGACGATCGTCTGCTGGCGACCGCCGGCGGCGTGGTGTTCTTCGGACTGCTCGCGATCTTTCCCGCGGTGACCGCGCTGGTCTCCTCCTACGGACTGTTCGCCGATCCCTCGACCATCAGCGGCAATCTCCAGACGCTGGCGACGATGCTGCCGGAGGGCTCGTTCCAGATCGTCGCGGACCAGGTCGCGCGCGTGGTCTCCAAGGGCAATACGGCGCTCGGCGCCACCTTCCTGTTCGGCCTCGTGCTGGCGATATGGAGCGCCAATGCCGGGGTCAAATCCATCTTCGACGCCCTCAATGTCGCCTATGAGGAACGCGAGAAGCGCAGCTTCATCAAACTTAATCTGGTGTCGCTGGCCTTCACGGTCGGCGGCATCGTGGCGCTCTTGCTGATGGTGGCCGCTGTCGTCGCCTTCCCGCTCGCGCTCGATCATCTCGGCCTTGCACCGGAGAGCAAGCTGATCGTGGCGCTGGCGCGATGGCCGCTGCTGTTTCTCATCCTGCTGGTGGCGCTCGCCATCCTCTACCGCTTCGCGCCAAGCCGCGACGCGCCGCGCTGGGAGTGGCTGAGCATCGGCGCGCTCACGGCCGCCCTGCTCTGGATCGCAGGCTCCGCGCTGCTGTCCTGGTATCTGTCGGCCTTCGCCAATTACAACGCGACATACGGTTCGCTTGGAGCTGCGATCGGCCTGATGATGTGGATGTGGATGTCGGCAATCGTCATCATGTTCGGTGCCGAGCTGAACTCGGAGATCGAACGACAAACCCTGCGGGATACGACGACCGGGCCGCCCAAGCCGCTCGGCAGCCGCGAGGCGGTCTCGGCCGACACAGTCGGCGCCGCCGCGCAGTCCTGACGAACACCCGCACGCCTGCGCAGTGCTATCCCCTCGAATCAACAATGATGTTAAGGTCATGCACGCCTGGGGGAGCATGAGGCGCGACGGGTGCGAATGGCAGCCCGTGTTTTCCCGGGTGAGGCAGTCAGCTCTTGAGGCGTAACGCGCGGCATGATTCGCATTTCGACGATCTTCATCGCCATCTGCATGGTCCTGGTCGCGGCATCGCTCGGACTCGTGCTCTACTCGGTCGCCGGCATCAACGGAACCGAATCCGCGATCGTGGCGCTGACCGCGCTGACCTTCCTGATCCTCTACAACGCGGTGTCGATGCGGCTGCGCGACCGCAGCGACGTCGGCGGCCAGATCGCCGACTTGTCGCGCGGCACCGCCGACCTCGCCCGCCAGGTGGCCGAGTTCGGGCGCCGGCTCGCCGCGATGGAGGGCCGCGTCGCCTCGTCCAACTCGACCAATTCCGATCGGGTCCAGTCGGTAGTCGGCGAGATCAACGAGCTCGGCGGGCTGGTCCGGCAGCTTGCTGCCACGGTGTCGACCCATGAGGACCTGCTGGCCGGTCATGCGCCGGCCCCTGCTCCGGTCGCAAGGCCGGCGGTGGAAGCACCGATCGACCTGATTGCGCCCTTTGATGAGCGGCCGGCCGCTCCTCCGCCGCTCCCTGCCGCACCGCCGCGGCCGACGCCGCCGGCGGTCCCGCCCCAGACCGCCAGCGCCGTTCATGCCGTCAACGGCCGCAACCAGACCCAGATGCTGGCGACGTTGCGCGGCGCCATCGACGAGAACCGCATCGACATCTTCCTGCAGCCGATGGTGACGCTGCCGCAGCGCAAGGTCCGGTTCTACGAGGCCGTGACCCGGCTGCGCGACGAGCGCGATCAGCTGATTGCCGCCGAGGAGTTCATCAGCCTCGCCGAGGCCTCCGGGTTGATCGGGCGGATCGACAACATGGTGTTGCTGCGCTGTGTCCAGGTGCTGCGCCGGCTGATGGTGCGCAGCAAGGATGTCGGCGTGTTCTGCAATGTCGCGGCTTCGACGCTCGGCAATTCCACCACCTTTGCGCAATGCCTGGATTTCCTCGAGGCCAATCGCGCGCTGGCGTCGTCGCTGGTGCTGGAGTTCAAGCAATCGACCTTCCGCGCGCTTGGTCCGGCCGAGACGGAGAATCTGGCGGCGCTGGCGCAGCGCGGCTTCCGCTTCTCGATCGACCATGTCACGGACCTCAGGATCGAGCCGCGCGAGCTTGCCGACCGCGGCGTCCGCTTCATCAAGGTTCCGGCGTCACTCCTGCTCGACCCGAAGCAGGCCTCGACTTCGGACATTCACCCCTCCGACCTGTCCGACCTGCTCGGCCGCTTCGGGATCGATTTGATCGCGGAGCGGATCGAGGGCGAGCGCGCAGTGGTCGACCTGCTCGACTATGACGTGCGGTTCGGCCAGGGCTTTTTGTTCGCGCCGCCCCGGCCATTGCGGCCTGAGGGGGCATCTGCTACCGGCGGGACCTCGCCGAACCAGGCGCAAGACATTCAGGGATCCAATGGCCCCGCTACCTCAAGCCCAGGCACGACGTCAGGCGCAGTATCAGCTGCGTCGCCTGCCGCCCCGTCGCAGCGGATCACCGGCAACGCGGCGCTCGCGCGCCGCATCTGATCGGCCGCGCGCGTCATGACCACGCTGCATTTTGCCCAAAGCCTGCGCGAGCTCGTAAGTGGAGTGGATGTCGTGCTCAGCGACATCTGGGGCGTGGTCCATAACGGCCTGGAGTCCTTTCCCGAGGCCTGCGAGGCGCTGCACACCTATCGCAGCCATGGCGGTACGGTGATCCTGATCACCAACGCACCGCGCCCGGCCGACTCCGTGCAGCGGCAATTGCGCAAGCTCGGCGTCGCCGACGAAACCTACGACGCCATCGTTTCCTCCGGCGATTTGACGCGGCTCTATGTCGCCGAGCATCCCGGCCGCAAGATGTTCTGGCTCGGCCCCGAGCGCGACAATTCGATCTATCGCGGCCTCGATGCGACGACTGCGCCGCTGGAAGAGGCCGACTACATCGTCTGCACCGGCCTCTACGACGACGAGACCGAGACCGCGGAAGATTATCGCGGCATGATGCTGAAAGCGCGCGAACGCAAGCTGACGCTGGTCTGCGCCAACCCCGATATCGTGGTCGAGCGTGGCGACCGGCTGATCTATTGCGCCGGCGCCATTGCCGAGCTGTACCGCGAGCTCGGCGGCGAAGTGATCTTCTACGGTAAGCCGCACCGGCCGATCTATGAGCGCGCGATGGCGCTGGCCGGCGAACGCCAGGGCCACCCGATCGACCGGAAAAAGGTGCTGGCGATCGGCGATTCCGTCCGGACTGACCTCACCGGCGCGCGCGAATTCGGTATCGATTGCCTGTTCGTCACCCGCGGCATCCATGCCGAGGAGTTCGAGGGCCTCGACCAGCTCGATCCGAAGTCGGTGCTGGAATTGTTCGGCCACCCGCCGAAGGCGCTGATGCGCGAATTGAAGTGGTGAGCTCCGAAATGCAGAAAGCCCGGGGACGATCGCCCGGGCTTTTCCAAATTCAGTTGATGGCTTTGACGCGCGCTTACGCGCTCGCCATGTCCGGGAAGACCGCTTCGATCTTGGTCTTCAGCGTCGCCGCGTTGAACGGCTTGACGATGTAGTTGTTCACGCCGGCCTTCTTGGCCGCGATCACGTTCTCGGTCTTCGATTCCGCCGTGATCATGATGAAGGGCGTGGTGGCGAGGTTGGGATCTGCGCGCACTTCGCGCAGCAGGTCGTAACCCGTCATGGGCTCCATGTTCCAATCGGAGATCACGAGCCCGTACTTCTTGCCGCGCATCTTGTTCAGCGCCGCCGAGCCGTCGCTGGCATCATCGATATTATCGAAGCCAAGCTGCTTCAGCAGATTCCGGATGATACGGATCATGGTGCTATAGTCATCCACCACCAGAACCGGCATCGACAAATCAACCGCCATCTCGACTCCCCCAACGCATACCTAGGAATATTCAAATTCGGACCTGACAGGCGGGGCCCCTCAGTTCCATCTCCCAAGCAGTAGCATCAAGGCGTTAAACAGCGCGTTAACTGCGGCGGCCCACGAGCGATCGAAATCGGGTTCCTTGCGGCAGCCGCGCCCCGCTTGACTTCATCGGCCGGGTCACGCCACGGTCGCGGCCGGTCCCGCCGGTTCGAGAATTCTCCTGATGGCCCCGCAATTTACCGTTATCCGCGATTCCACGCCGGATTCCGCCATCCTGAGGGGCGCGGTGGTCGCCATGGGCAATTTCGACGGGGTCCATCTCGGCCACCGGGCCGTCATTGCGGCGGCCCTGGAAATGGGCCGGGCGCATGGCCGCCCTGCCCTGGCGCTGACCTTCGAGCCGCATCCGCGCCGGTTTTTCAGCCCCAACACCCCGCAATTCCGCCTGACGGACGAGCGCGCCAAGCTGCGGTTGTTGGCCGGGACCGGGCTCGCCGGCGCCGTGGTCATGACCTTCGACAAGGCGAGAGCCGGGACCAGTGCGCAAGATTTCATTCACCATGAGCTGATCGGGCGCCTTGGCGTCAGCGGCATTGCGGTCGGTTACGACTTCCATTTCGGCAAGGGGCGGGTCGGCTCGCCGAGCCTTTTGGTCAACGAGGCACCCCGCCTCGGCATCGAGGTCGACGTGCAGCCGCATGTCGATATCGACGAGCGGCCGGTTTCCTCCAGCGCCATCCGGATCGCGCTCGCCGAGGGGCTGATCGACGAGGCCACCACCATGCTGGGCGCGCCCTGGTTCATCACCGGCGAGGTCATCCATGGCGAAAAGCGCGGCCGCGACCTCGGCTATCCCACCGCCAACATCCGGCTCGATGCCAATTGCGGCCTGAAGCACGGCATCTACGCCGTGCGGGTCGGCCGGGGATCCGAGCGGCTGGACGGGGTGGCGAGCTTCGGCCGCCGCCCGACCTTCGATAATGGCGCGCCGCTGCTGGAAATCTTCCTGTTCGACTTCAAGGGCGACCTTTACGGGCAGGCGCTGGACTGCGCCTTTGTCGGCTTCATCCGCGAGGAGCTGAAATTTGGCGATATCGACGCCCTGATCCGCCAGATGGACGAGGATTCCGCCCGGGCCCGCGCCATGCTGGCGGCCGCCCCGGACGCGTTTCCACGGCTCGGGACCGTCGATTGAGGGCCCAAAACCGGCCCGCCGTACCTTTGCGGTTCTACCTTTTGCGCTTCCCTTGGCCCCCTGCTATGGAGAGCCCATGCTTGCGCGGCGCATCATAGGGATTAGCAGCCCGGCTTCCGTCTGAGCCTCAAGGCTCGACGCAAGACCGGGATTTTGTCGTTTCACCCCGCGATTCCGCATCGCCATCCGTTCCCGCGCCATTCCGAGCCAGTCAGCCTCATGTCCGAAAAGCCGCAAAAGTCCGCAAAGTCCGAAGCCAAGGACTATTCGAAAACCCTGTTCCTGCCGCAGACCGAATTCCCGATGCGCGCCGGCCTGCCGCAGCGCGAGCCGGAGATCCTCAAGCGCTGGTACGAGATCGGCCTCTACGAGAAGCTGCGCGAGGCGGCGAAGGGCCGCGACAAGTTCGTGCTGCATGACGGCCCGCCCTATGCCAACGGCAACATCCACATCGGCACGGCGCTGAACAAGATCCTCAAGGATCTCGTCACCAAGAGCCAGCAGATGCTCGGCTTCGATTCCAACTACGTGCCCGGCTGGGACTGCCACGGCCTGCCGATCGAGTGGAAGGTCGAAGAGGAGAACTATCGCAAGAAGGGCAAGCAGAAGCCCGACTTCCGCGACAGTGCCGCGATGATCGATTTCCGGAAGGAGTGCCGCGCGTATGCAACGCACTGGCTCAACGTGCAGCGCGAGGAGTTCAAGCGTCTCGGCGTGATCGGCGACTGGGCCCATCCCTACGCCACCATGAACTATCCGGCCGAAGCCCAGATCGCGCGCGAGCTGATGAAGTTCGCCGCCAACGGCACGCTCTATCGCGGCTCCAAGCCGGTGATGTGGAGCGTGGTCGAGAAGACGGCGCTCGCCGAGGCCGAGGTCGAGTACGAGGACTACACGAGCGACATGGTCTGGGTGAAATTCCCGGTGACCTCGCCGGCCCATGGCGCCCTGGCATCGGCCAGTGTCGTGATCTGGACCACCACGCCCTGGACCTTGCCCGGCAACCGCGCCATCTCGTTCTCGCCGAAGATCGCCTATGGCCTCTACAAGGTGACGGATGCGCCTGCGGACAATTGGGCCAAGAGCGGCGATCACCTGATCCTGGCTGACGCCCTCGCCGCAGAAGTGTTCAAGCAGGCGCGCGTGACTGCTTTCGAGAAGGTCCGCGATATCCCCGGCGACACCATGGACGCGATCGAATGCGCCCATCCGCTCAAGGGGCTCGCCGGCGGCTATGAATTCACCGTGCCTCTGCTCGCCGGCGACCACGTCACCGACGACACCGGCACCGGCTTCGTGCACACCGCGCCGAGCCACGGCCGCGAGGACTTCGACGTCTGGATGGCGAATACCCGTGAGCTCGATGCCCGGGGCATCAACAGTGCGATCCCCTACACTGTCGACGAGAACGGCGCCTATACCGTTCAGGCGCCGGGCTTCACCGGCAAGCGGGTCATCAACGACAAGGGCGAGAAAGGCGACGCCAACGAGGCCGTGATCAAGGCGCTGATCGAGGGCGGCAAGCTGCTCGCGCGCGGCCGGCTCAAGCACCAATATCCGCATTCCTGGCGCTCGAAGAAGCCGGTGATCTTCCGCAACACGCCGCAATGGTTCATCGCGATGGACAAGGATATTGCGGCTGGCGGCAAGACCAAGCCCGGCGACACCCTGCGCGCCCGTGCGCTGCACGCGATCTCGGTGACGCAATGGGTGCCGCCATCCGGCGAGAACCGCATCACCGGCATGATCGAGGCCCGCCCCGACTGGGTAATCTCGCGCCAGCGCGCCTGGGGCGTGCCGATCGCCGTATTCGTCCGCGAGAAGGGCGACGGCTCCGCCGAGATCCTCCAGGACGAGGCCGTCAACACCCGCATTGGCGATGCCTTCGAACAGGAAGGCGCCGACGCCTGGTACGCGACGGGGGCGCGCGAGCGCTTCCTCGGACCGCGTGCCCATGAGGATTGGCAGAAGGTCGACGACATCCTCGACGTCTGGTTCGATTCCGGCTCGACCCACGCCTTCGTGCTGGAAGACCCGGTGCACTTCCCCGGGCTATCAGGCATCAAGCGCAAGGTCGACGGCGGCGCTGACACCGTGATGTATCTGGAAGGCTCGGACCAGCATCGCGGCTGGTTCCACTCCTCGCTGCTGGAGAGCTGCGGCACACGCGGCCGCGCGCCCTACGACATCGTGCTGACCCACGGCTTCACCCAGGCCGAGGACGGCCGCAAGATGTCGAAGTCGCTCGGCAACACTATCGAGCCGCAGGCCGTCATCAAGGAATCCGGCGCCGACATCCTGCGGCTCTGGGTCGCGTCCTGCGACTACACCGACGATCAGCGCATCGGGCCCGAGATCCTGAAGAACACGGTCGAGACCTACCGCAAGCTGCGCAACACCGTGCGCTGGATGCTCGGCACGCTGCATCACTACAAGCCCGCCGACGCCGTCGCGCCCGCCGAGATGCCGGAGCTCGAGCGGCTGATGCTGCACGAGCTCGCGCTCCGCGCTGAATTGGTCCGCAAGGCCTATGAGACGTTCGACTACAAGAGCGTGGTCGCGACCTTGTCCGCCTTCATGAACAGCGAGCTGTCGGCGTTCTATTTCGATATCCGCAAGGACACGCTGTATTGCGATCCGCCGTCCTCGCTGACGCGAAAGGCGGCACTGACCACGATCGACCTGCTGTGCAATTCGATCCTGAAATGGCTGGCGCCGATCCTGAGCTTCACCGCGGAAGAGGCTTGGCGCATGTACAGGCCGGATGCCGAACCGTCGGTGCATCTGACGCTGTTCCCGGAAGGCCTGGAAAAGCTGCGCGACGACAAGCTCGCCGCGAAGTGGGAGACGATCCGTGACATTCGCCGCGTCGTCACCGGCGCGCTCGAGCTCGAACGCGCCGCCAAGAACATCGGCTCCTCGCTGGAGGCCTCGCCGGTGATCTATGTCGCCGACCGCGACATGCTGGCGACATTGTTCGACACCGATCTCGCCGAGATCTGCATCACCTCGAATTACGAGGTGCGCGAGGGCGAGGCGCCGGCCAATGCGTTCCGTCTCGATGCGGTGCCCGGCGTCGCGGTCGTGGTCGAGAAGGCCGTCGGCACCAAATGCGCCCGCTCCTGGAAGATCTCGCCCACGGTCGGCGAGGACGCCGAATATCCCGACGTCACCCCGCGCGACGCCAAGGCGCTGCGCGAATGGAAGGCGTTGGGCGCGAGCTTTTGATCCGGTCGATGACCCCGCTCCGCGCCGGCATCATCGCGGCCGTGGTGACACTCGTGGCCGATCAGGCCTCGAAGCTCTGGCTGCTGAACGGGTTCGACCTCGCCCGCAAGGGCGTGGTGAAGGTGACGCCGTTCTTCGACCTGGTGCTGGCCTGGAACATCGGGATCAGCTTCGGCTGGCTGCAGAACGACAGCCAGTCGGCGCAGATCGCGCTGATGGCGGTGAAGGTCCTCGCGGTGATTGCGCTCGCGATCTGGATGGCGCGGTCGCAGACCCGGCTCGCCACCGTCGCGCTGGGACTGATCATCGGCGGCGCCATTGGCAATGGCATCGACCGTTTCGCCTATGGCGCAGTGGTCGATTTCGCCCTGTTCCACATCGAAATCGGCGGAAATACCTACAATTGGTACGTCTTCAACCTCGCGGACGTGGCCATCGTTGCTGGGGTGGCGGCCCTATTGTATGATTCCTTCCTTGGGGTACCCGCCGCAAAAGCGCCCTGATCCCGGCCGATACGGGCCGGAGGCGGAACCTTGCTTGGCGAGGCGTGGTCGCGCGAGACGCGGCAAGATTGCTACAATCAAGACTGCCACAATATGGAACAGGTACAGGTATGCGCAGCTTCGAGACCAGCGGATCGATGGGTCGAGACTCCCGACGGGGACTTTGGCTGGCGCTGAAATTGTCGGCTGTCGCATTCGGCATCGGTCTTGTCATGGCGGCGGGCCCGGTCCGCGCCGGCGACGACGATGATGACGACGACATGACCTTCGAAGAGAAGCTCATCGACAATCTGATGTCGGGCCTCGGCGCCAAGAGCATGGAGAAAAAGGGCATCGAGTACCGCGAGCGGTCGCCGCTGGTGGTTCCGCCCAAGCTCGACCTGCCGCCGCCCGCCGGCACGGAAGCCAAGAATGCGCCGAACTGGCCGAAGGATCCCGACGAGAAGCGTCGCCAGGAGGCCATCGCCCAGCGGAAGAAGGTGAGCGGCACCAAGGCAAACGAGTTCTGGAAAATTGGCCAGCCGCTGTCGCCCGCCGAGTTGAACGCCCACAAATCGGGCCCCCAGCAGGCCAACAATGAGCCGCCCCCGCCGGGCAGCAACCCCAACAGCCCGACCATGAGCCCGGCCGAGATGGGTTACACCGGCGGTCTGTGGAAATTGTTCAAGGGCAGCGGGCCTGAATCCAAGCAGTTTACGAGCGAGCCGCCGCGCCAATCCCTGGTGGAGCCGCCGCCCGGATATCAGACGCCCTCGCCGAGCTACGCCTATGGCTCCGGAGAGGATACGACGCGCAAGACCTATTTCGACGTCCGATCGGGTAAGGAGAAGGAGCAGTAAGCTCCTTGTCCGTCGCCCGCAGGCGCGCACATGCCGCAATCGTCCGGTGTAGGCCGGGTGCGGCAGATGACCTATTTTTAAGTACAGCTCGACCGCGTTCTCTGCTTCGTGACCCGAAGCCCAAAGCCGCGCGGTGTAGCATGCCGCGCTTTCACGCCCGGACATCATCGTCCGGGCTTTCACAAGGATCGTGATGTCCTCACACCGATCGATTGCCTGCCTCTTCGCCGCGCTGCTCTTGACATCTGCCCTCGACGTCGGCAGCGCATTCGCCCAGACGACGGTCACCTCGGCACCGCCCGCGAGCTTCACGCTTCCCAACGGCCTCCAGGTCGTGGTGATCCCGGATCACCGCACGCCCGTGGTCACCGAGATGATCTGGTACAAGGTCGGCTCGGCCGACGAGACGCCCGGCAAATCCGGTCTCGCCCACTTCCTCGAACATTTGATGTTCAAGGGCACGTCGAAGCATCCCGTCGGCGAGTTTTCCCAGACCGTGCTCCGCGTCGGCGGCAACGAGAACGCCTCGACCTCGGTCGACTACACCAACTACTACCAGCGCGTGCCGAAAGAGCAGCTCCCGACCATGATGGAGTTCGAGGCCGATCGCATGACCGGGCTGGTGCTCAAGGACGAGAACGTGCTGCCCGAGCGCGATGTCGTGCTCGAAGAGTACAACATGCGCGTTGCCAACAGCCCCGACGCGCGCCTCAATGAACAGATCATGGCGGCGCTCTATCTCAACCATCCCTACGGCCGTCCGGTGATCGGCTGGCACCAGGAGATCGAGAAGCTCAATCGCGAGGACGCGCTGGCCTTCTATCGCCGGTTCTACGCGCCGAACAATGCGATCCTGGTCATCGCCGGCGATGTCGAGGCCGCCGATGTGCGCCCGCTGGTCGAGCGCAATTTCGGTCCGATCCCGTCGCAACCGTCGATCCCTGCCCGTCGCATTCGTCCGCAGGAGCCGGAGCCCGCGGCGCCGCGCACCGTCACATTGTCCGACCCGCGCGTCGAGCAGCCGAGCCTGCGCCGCTATTATCTGGTGCCCTCGGCGACGACGGCCGCGGCTGGCGAAAGCGCTGCGCTCGACGTGCTCGCACAGTTGATGGGCGGCGGCAGCAACTCCTATCTCTACCGCGCGCTCGTCGTCGACAAGCCGCTCGCAGTCTCGGCCAGCGCCAGCTATTCCAGCATCTCGCTCGATCCGACCCAGTTCGCGATCTCGGCCTCGCCGAAATCAGGTGTCAGCTTTACCGAAGTCGAGCAGGCGATCGACCGCGTGATCGCCGATGTTGCGCAGAACCCGATCCGCGCCGAGGATCTCGAGCGGGTCAAGACCCAGCTCATTGCAGAAGCGATCTACGCCCAGGACAACCAGGCGGTGTTGGCGCGCTGGTATGGCGGCGCACTGACCACGGGCCTGTCGATCGAGGATATCCGAAGCTGGCCCGACCGCATCCGCGCCGTCACCGCCGAGCAGGTCCGTGAGGCCGCGCAAAAATGGATCGAGAAGAATCGCTCGGTGACCGGCTATCTGATCAAGGATACCAGCACCGCTGCCAAGCGCGAGGAGAAGCGTTCGTGACCTATCCTATCCTTCGCGCGCGCCAGGTCGCGCTTTCCGTCGTCACCGGCGCTGCCCTCGCGCTCGCCGCGGTCTCGCCGTCGCAGGCGGCAGCAAAGATCCAGCACCTGGTGTCGCCGGGCGGCATCGAAGCATGGTTCGTCCAGGACGCGACCGTGCCGCTGATTGCCATGGAATATTCCTTTGCCGGCGGCTCGGCGCAGGATCCCAAGGACAAGCCCGGCGTCGCCAATCTGGTCGGCGACCTGCTCGACGAAGGCTCGGGCGATCTCGATTCCAAGACCTTCCATGAGCGGCTCGACCGCCGCGCCATCGAACTCTCGTTCAGCGCCACCCGCGATACCTTCCGCGGCAGCCTGCGCATGCTGCGCGACAACAAGGACGAAGCCTTCGACCTGCTCCGGTCCGCGCTGACCTCGCCGCATTTCGATACGGCCGATGTCGAGCGCGTCCGCTCGCAGGTCGTCTCGGGCCTGCGCCGCGACACCACCAACCCGAGCTCGCTCGCGAGCCGCAAATTCCTGGAGATGACCTTCGGCGATCATCCCTATGGACGACAGACCAACGGCACGCTGGAGAGCGTGCCGACCATCACGGTCGCGGACATGAAGGATTATGTCGGCCGCATCCTCGCCCGAGACACGCTGAAGATCGCCGTGGTCGGCGACGTCGATCCGGCGACCTTAGGCAAACTGCTCGACCACACGTTTGGCAGCTTGCCTGCCAAAGCCACTCTGACGCCGGTTCCCGACGTCGGGGCTGCAAAGCCACCGCAGCGCGCCTTCGTGCCGCTGGACGTGCCGCAGACCGTGATCACCTTCGGCGGCCCCGGCGTGATGCGCAACGATCCGAATTTCATGGCGGCCTATGTCGTCAACCATATCCTCGGTGGCGGCGGCCTGTCCTCGCGGCTTTATCGCGAAGTCCGCGAGAAGCGCGGACTGGCCTATTCAGTGTTCGAATCGCTGCTGTGGATGGAACATTCGGGAATCTTCATCGGCAACACCGGCACCCGCGCCGACCGTGCCGGCGACACCATGGATGCCATCGAGAAAGAGGTCCGCCGTATCGCCGACGAGGGTCCGACCCAGAAGGAGCTTGACGAGGCCAAGTCCTACCTCAAGGGCTCGCAGATGCTGGTGCTCGACACCTCCTCAAAGCTCGCGCAGGCGCTGCTGCAATATCAGCAGGACAAGCTGCCGATCGATTATATCGAGAAGCGCAACGCCATCGTCGATGCCGTGACCCTGGACGATGCCAAGGCCGCAGCCAAGCGGCTGTGGAGCCAGGGGCTCCTGACGGTCATCGTCGGCCGCGCACCGCAGGCTGCTGCGCAGCCGGCGGCGGCACCGGCGACGAAGTCGAACTGACGTCCGCCGACATTTCCTGAAATGGCCGGGGCTCGCCCCGGCCATTTGCGTTTCCGCCGTCCCACCATTGCCGAACATGGACGTTCCGAGATATGTCGGGGCATCACGAATGGTGCCATCATGCTGCGGATATCCCGCGATCTCGTCATCGACGAGGACGACATCGAGATCGGCTTTGTCCGCGCCTCCGGCCCGGGCGGGCAGAACGTCAACAAGGTCTCGACCTCGGCGCAACTGCGCTTCGACACGCGCAAGCTGACGATCCCGGAGGATGCGATGATCCGGCTCGCCCGCATCGCCGGCCAGCGCATGACCAAGGACGGCGTGATCGTGATTCACGCCCAGCGCTTTCGCACCCAGGAGCGTAACCGACAGGACGCCATCGACCGGCTCGTCGAGATCCTCACCGAGGCCATGGTCCGGCCGACGCCGCGCCGCGCGACGCGACCGACCTTTGCTTCCAAGCAGCGCCGCCTCGACGGCAAGAAGCGCCGCAGCGACGTCAAGGCCGGCCGCGGCGGCCGCTTCGACGATTGATCGAAAAAACCTCCGGCCGACACGCGACCGGAGGTCCGTTCACTCAGATCTCGCGCGTCAGTAGCGCTTGCCGTTGGTGGTTGCCCCGCCCGCAGCCGAGCCGTCGGTTGCGCTCTTATGCGCGGCACTTCCTGTCGTCCCGACCGTGCCCTTGGTGCTCCTGGCCGGCTTCATGCCTGTTTGGCTCGCACCGCCCGGCTGTGCTTCCAGTTCCTCCTCGCTGTTGCCTGCGACGCCGCCCTGCGTCGTCTTGCCTTGCGCGCCGCCTCGCAACTTGCTGTCAGATGACATTCCTTGCGCCAGGACGGGGCCCGCAAGCAGAGCGGAAAGTGCGCAAGCGATCACTGAGGTCTTCACCAACTTCATCCATGTCTCCTGGATTTTATTCGCGATGAGCGGTTCGGCCGTTCCCCACGCCGTTCGTCTGGACCGGACCGCGCCATCGCGCAAAGAGCTGAACGGCGCGTTCGCGATGCAATCCCGACCGTGTGGTCATCGTTTAGGGATTTCGCGGCGCTTTCGCGGAATCGTGCTCCTCATATGCGGCGGCAAGGAACACGCGCGTGCGGAAAATCCAGATCTGATATGTGGGTAGCGGGACTTATCCCATGCATTTGCGTTCCGGCGGGGATAAACTGCGCCGTCATTGAGCGAATCCATGCCCGTCCGCCAGCTTCCAGAACAGGTCGTCAACCGCATCGCCGCCGGCGAGGTGGTCGAGCGCCCGGCGAGCGTGGTCAAGGAGCTCGTCGAGAACGCCATCGATGCCGGCGCGAGCCGGATCGACGTCTTCACCGATGGCGGCGGCCGACGGCGGATCGGCATTACCGACGACGGCAGCGGCATGACCGCGAAGGACCTCGCGCTCGCGGTCGAGCGCCACGCGACCTCCAAGCTCGACGACGAGGATCTGCTCCAGATCCGCACGCTCGGGTTCCGTGGCGAGGCACTGCCTTCGATCGGCTCGGTGGCGCGGCTCTCGATCACGACGCGGCATGCCAGCGAGCCGCATGCCTGGGCGCTCACTGTCGAGGGCGGCGAGAAGTCCGAGATCATGCCGGCCGCGCTCGCGCACGGCACCCGCGTCGAGGTCAACGACCTCTTCTACGCGACGCCGGCGCGGCTGAAATTCCTGAAGACCGATCGCACCGAAGCCGAAGCGATCCGCGAGGTGGTGCGACGCCTCGCGATGGCACGGCCTGACGTCGCCTTCACCCTCGCGGGCGAAGAGCGCGTGCCTGTCACCTGGGCCGCCGCGCTGCCCGGCGCGGCCGGACGGCTGACCCGGCTTGGCGACATCCTGGGCGCTGAGTTCCGCAGCCATGCCTTCGAGGTCCATGCCGAGCGCGACGGCGTCGTCGTCGCCGGCTATGCCGCGGCCCCCGCGCTGACCAAGGCCAATGCGCTCGGGCAATATCTGTTCGTCAACGGCCGGCCGGTGCGCGACAAGCTGATCCTGGGAGCGGTGCGCGGCGCCTATGCCGATTATCTGCCGCGCGACCGCCATCCGGTGCTGGCGCTGTTCGTGACGCTCGACCCGCGCGAGGTCGACGCCAATGTGCATCCGGCCAAGACAGAGGTACGCTTCCGCAATGCCGGCCTCGTGCGTGCGCTGATCGTGCACGGACTGAAGGAAGGTCTCGCGCGCGAAGGACGCCGCACCGCGGCCAATAGCGGCGAGAGCGCCTTGTCCTCGTTCCGTCCCGCCTTCACGCCGCCACGACCGGCAAGCTGGGACTGGCGAGCTTCGCCGTCTGCACCGGTTGCTTCGATGCCGACATTCGACGGCTCCGCCGCGCCCGCTTTCGCCGAGCGCGCGCAGGCTGCGTTCGATGTCGGTGCGCCGAGCGCTGATGTGCGGTTCGACGCGCAGCCTGTCGCCGATCTCGTCGACCGCCCGCTCGGCGCGGCGCGCACGCAGCTGCATGAGACATACATCGTGTCGCAGACCCGCGACGGTCTGATCATCGTGGACCAGCACGCCGCGCATGAGCGGATCGTCTATGAGCGCCTCAAGGCGTCACTCGCCGAGAACGGCGTGCAGAGGCAGATCCTGTTGATCCCCGAAATCGTCGAGATGGACGAAGCCACGGTCGAGCGGCTGCTCGAGCGCAGCGAGGAGCTTGCTTCCTTCGGTCTCGCGATCGAATCCTTCGGCCCCGGCGCGGTCGCGGTGCGCGAGACGCCCTCGCTGCTCGGCAAGACCAATGCGGGCGGCCTCTTGCGCGATCTCTCCGAGCACATGGCCGAGTGGGACGAGGCGCTGCCGCTCGAACGCCGCCTGATGCATGTCGCCGCCACCATGGCCTGCCACGGCTCGGTCCGCGCCGGCCGCCGCTTACGGCCCGAGGAGATGAACGCACTGCTCCGCGAGATGGAGGAGACGCCGAACTCCGGCCAGTGCAACCACGGCCGGCCGACTTACGTGGAGCTGAAGCTTGCAGATGTGGAGAAGCTGTTCGGGCGGCGATAGGCCGACGGTCTCGTAGGGTGGGCAAAGGCGCAACGCGCCGTGCCCACCATCTTTTCCGTGATCGAGATAGGTGGTGGGCACGCTTCGCTCTGCCCACCCTACAACAGCGAGGCTACGGTCTCTTCAAGAACACGAACTCCGTATCGTCATACGCCCGCCGCTCCAGCTCTTCAAAACCCTCCGGCGTCGTGAACTGCGCGGCCTTCGCCTCCTCCACCACCAGCAGCGCGCCGGGCGTCAGCCAACCGCCATCGCGCAAGCTCGCGAGTGCCTTCTCCGCAAAGCCCTTGCCGTAGGGCGGGTCGAGAAACACCAGCGAGAACGGCTCGACGGGATGCGCGGGGCCGAGGTCGGTCGCATCGCGGCGATAGACTTTGGTGACACCACCAAGGCCGAGCGACTCGACGTTGTTGCGCAGCAGCGCCCGCGCCTCCGCGCCGTTGTCCACGAACAGCGTGAACTTCGCACCGCGCGAGGACGCCTCGATGCCGAGCGCTCCGGTGCCGGCGAAGAGGTCAAGCACGCGCGCGTCGGGAATCGGGTCGTCATAGGCGTGCACGAGGATGTTGAACACGGATTCGCGCAGGCGATCCGCCGTGGGACGGATGTCGCGCGAAGACGGTGAAGCGAGATTGCGCCCCTTCAAGCGACCGCCGACGACACGCAAGCTAGTCCTCCCGCGGCGTCAGATCGCGCTTGCCGTGATAGCCCCGCTTGGGACGGCGCGGCGGGCCGTAGCCGCTCGCCTCTTCCTCGTTGCGCTCGCGCGCCTCCTCGCTCCCGGTGCGCTGCACCAGCACGCGGCGGCCCTTGCGGTCGGCGATCACGGCGCGCTTGGACGTCTTGGGGCCGGATGCATCACCCTCGGCAGGTTTCTTCGGTACGTCGAACTGCGCCCCCGACTTCTCGATCACCTTGTCGCCGAGCTGCTCGCGCAATACGCGCGCGCGGACTTCCTCGACCTGGCCCTCGGGCACTTCGCCGAGCTGGAACGGGCCGTAGGACACGCGGATCAGACGGTTCACCTCGAGCCCGAGATGGGCGCAGACATTGCGCACCTCGCGGTTCTTGCCTTCGCGGATCGCGAACACCAGCCAGACATTGGCGCCCTGGTCGCGCTCCAGCGTCGCCTCGATCGGACCGTATTTCACGCCGTCGACCTCGATGCCGTTCTTGAGCTGGTCGAGCTGCGCCTGGGTGATGTCGCCATGGGCGCGAACGCGATAGCGCCGCAGCCAGCCGGTGTCGGGCAGCTCGAGCGTGCGCGCGAGACCACCATCATTGGTGAGCAGCAGCAGGCCCTCGGTGTTGAAGTCGAGCCGGCCGACCGAGATCAGGCGCGGCAGGCCTTCGGGCAGATTGTCGAACACGGTCGGACGACCCTCGGGGTCGTCATGCGTCGTCATCAGCCCGCGCGGCTTGTGATAGAGGAACAGCCGCGTGCGTTCGCGCTCCGGCAACGGCTTGCCGTCGACCAGAACGACATCGTTCTTGGTGATGTCGAGCGCCGGCGAGTTGATGACGCGGCCGTTGACGGTGACGCGACCCTGCGTGACCATCTCCTCCGCATCGCGGCGCGAGGCGAGACCCGCGCGTGCCAGCGCCTTGGCGATGCGCTCGCCGGCCTTCTTGGGCTTCGGCGCCTCTTCGCGGCGCGGACGCCCCTCGAAATCACGCTCGCGCTCGCGATAGGCGCCGCGGCCGCCGAAGGCCGGACGCTTCTCGAAGATGCGGCCGTCGTCCTCGTTGTCGCGGCGCGGACGGTCGCGGAAGCGGCCTTCGCTGCGCGGATGCTCCTGCCAGTCCATGCGGCCTTCCGGCCGCTCGCGCGGACGATCGAATTTCGGACGCTCTCGGAACGGACGGTCGCCCGACCCACGATCGTCGCGCGAGCGCGAGAAGCGCGGACGGTCTTCGCCGCGGCCGCTGTCGCGACGATCATCGCGCTGACGCCAGGGTTTTTCCTCGCTGCGATCGCGGCCGCCGAAATCCCTATCGAAGGACTTGCGCGGACGGTCGCCATGTGGGCGATCGTCGCGCTTCTGCCACGGCTTTGAATCGCTGAGCTCGCCGCGGTCGCGCGAAAACTTCCGCTCGCCGTCGAACTTGCGTTCCGGACGGTCGCCGCGCGGGCGCTTGTCGCCGAACTTCTTGTCGCCGAAGCGACCTGCGGGACGCGCATCGTCACGATCACGGCTGCGCGGCGGACGGTCGTCGCGGCCATAGGACGGGCGCTCACCGCGTGGCTTGAAGGAGCGCTTCTCGCCATCGCGCGATCCACGATCGGAGAAGGGGCGGTCGCCGCGCGGCTTGAAGCTGCGCTCGCCGCGGCCCTCACTGCTGCGATCGTCGCGCTTGAAGCGGGGACGGTCGGAAAAATCGCGGCGCGGGGCGTCGCCCTCCTCGCGGCGGCGGAAGGGGCGGCTGTCGCGGTCGCCGCGGGGCGGGCGGCTGTCGCGATCGCCCTTGCCCTCAAAACCGCGCTTGGCGAATTTCTTCTCGGGGCCACGGGGCTTGCCGCTGCGGCCGCCTTTGGGCGGGCCTCGCCGGCCGCGGGAATCGTTGTCTTTGTCGCTGTCGCGAGGCATGAATAATCTCACTTACGGGGGTGGCCAGACGCATTGTGCGCGCTCGTTTCGAGCCGCATGCTCAGGCAAATCAGGGTAAAGCACTTCTGCTGAAGGCGCAGCTACTAGCAGGTTTCTTCGGATGATACGAGGCTTGAAAGCCCCCTCCTTCATGGATTTGGCGCTCAAAACGGCCGAAAATGCCGGAAAGGCGGGCGAAGTTCCGATCGGGTGCGTGGTGGTCCGAAATTACGAGGTCATCGCCACCGCCGCCAACCGGACGCTGACCGATTACGACCCCACGGGCCACGCCGAGATCATTGCGCTGCGCGAGGCGGCGAAGAAGATCGGCAGCGAGCGGCTGGTCGACTGCGACCTCTACGTGACGCTGGAGCCCTGCACCATGTGTGCGGGCGCGATCTCCTTTGCAAGGGTCCGCCGGCTCTATTACGGCGCGGCCGACCCCAAGGGCGGCGCGGTGGAGTCAGGCGTGCGGTTCTTTGCCTCCCCAACCTGCCACCACGCTCCGGACGTCTATTCCGGGGTCGGAGAGAGCGAGGCGGCGCGGCTGCTCAAGGAGTTCTTTCGCGAGCGGCGTTAGGGGATACGCACTCCACTGTCATGCCCCGGCTCGACCGGGGCATCCAGTACGCCGCGGCCTGTCGATCGATCACGGCCGTCACTGAGTACTGGATCGCCCGGTCGAGCCGGGCGATGACAGGTTGTGGCGGGCAGCGACGCTAAGCCAAGAAGAAGTCCTGCAGCGCCTTGGCGGTCACGTCGGGGTTCTCCTCGGTGAGGAAGTGGCCGGAGTCGACCGGCATGCCGTCGACGTTGGTGGCCCATTGCTTCCAGACATCGAGCGGGGTCGCGGCGGCCTGGGCGATGCCGGCGTTGCCCCACAGCGCCAGCATGGGCACGGTGATCTTCTTGCCCGCCTCGAAATCGGCCTTGTCGAGGTCGTAGTCGATATAGGCGCCGGCGCGGTAGTCCTCGCACATCGCGTGAATGCGGGCGGGATCGCGGAACGGGGCGATGTAGTGCGCAAGCGCGCGCGGATCGATCGCATCCAGATTCTTCGACTTGGTCTGGCTCGCCATCTTGAAGCGCAGGAAGAATTCACCCTGCCCCGCGATCAGCGTCTCCGGCAGCGGCGCGGGCTGGGCCAGGAAGGTCCAGTGGTAGATCTTCAGCGCGTAGGCGCGGTTCATCCGCTCCCAGTAATTATAGGTCGGCAGGATATCGAGCACGGCGAGCTTCGACAGCCGGCCGGGATGATCGAGCGCGAGCCGATATGACACGCGGCCGCCGCGGTCGTGGCCGGCCAGCGCGAAGTGGACGTGGCCGAGGCGCTCCATCATCTCGACCATCGCCTTCGCCATCGCGCGCTTGGAGTATGGCATGTGCAGCGCATCGCTCTCGGGCATGTCGGACCAGCCATAGCCGGGCAGGTCGGCGATGATCAGCGTGAACGCGTCGGCGAGCGCAGGCGCGACGCGGTGCCACATCACATGCGTCTCGGAGAAGCCGTGCAAGAGCAGCAGCGGCGGCCCCTTGCCACCGACGCGGGCGAAGATGCGGCCGAACGAGGTGTCGGTCCATTCGGAGGCGAAGCCGGGATAGAGGTCGGCGAGATCGGACATCTTCTGCATCCTTGTCTGGTCAGTCGCGGGGGCCCGACACACCAAAAGTCGAAAACAACCCCATGCACAGTAGCGGTATTATCAGCGGGGCGGCTAACCCCATCTGCTGATTGCGCATTTCTGCAATGTCGAGATGGGGCCCACAGCTCGAGATTCCGGATCGGCGCGCGTGGCGCGCGCCGATCCGGAATGACACAAGGCTAGCTGCGCGCCTTCTCGGCTTCCACAGCCTGCCAGCCGATGTCACGGCGGCAAAAGCCCTCCGGCCAGCGTATCAGGTCGACCGCCTGATAGGCGCGCGCCTGTGCCTCTGTCACGGTCGCGCCGAGCGCGCAGACATTGAGCACGCGGCCGCCATTGGCGAGGATGGCGCCGTCCTTCGCGACGGTGCCGGCGTGGAAGATCTCGACGGTGTCGACCTTGGCCGCGTCATCGAGCCCCTCGATCCGCGTGCCCTTCTGATAGTCGCCGGGATAGCCTTTGGCTGCCATCACCACCGTCAGTGCCGACTCCGGATACCAGCGCAGGTCAAAGTTCTTCAGCTGGCCGTCGCAGGCCGCAAGCAACGCCGGCACGATATCGCTCATCATGCGCAGCATCAGCACCTGGCATTCAGGATCGCCGAAGCGGACGTTGAACTCGAACAGCTTTGGGCCCTGCGTCGTCAGCATGATGCCGGCGTAAAGCACCCCGCGGAACGGCGTGCCGCGTTGCTTCATGCCTGCGACCGTCGGCAAAATGATTTTCGCCATGATCGCGTCGTGGACCTGAGGCGTCACCAGCGGCGTCGGCGAATAGGCGCCCATGCCGCCGGTGTTCGGGCCGACGTCGTGGTCGAACACGCGCTTGTGGTCCTGCGCCGAGGCGAGCGGGATGGCGGTCTCGCCGTCGCAGAGCGCGAAGAAGCTGATCTCGCGGCCCGCCAGAAATTCCTCGATCACGACCTCAGCGCCGGCCTCGCCAAACGCGCCCTCGAACATCATGGCGATGGCGTCCTCGGCCTCGCGCACGGTCTTGGCGACGACGACGCCCTTGCCGGCGGCAAGGCCGTCGGCCTTGACCACGATCGGCGCGCCCTGGCTCTGCACATAGGCGCGCGCGTCATCGGCGTTGGTGAAGCGCTTGTAGGCGCCGGTCGGAATGCCGAACTCGGTGCACAGCGCCTTGGTGAACCCCTTGGAGCTCTCGAGCTGGGCCGGGATCTTGTTCGGCCCGAACGCCTTGATGCCTGCGGCCGCGAGATCATCGACGATACCGGCCGCCAGCGGCGTCTCCGGGCCGACCACCACCAGCTCGACCGCGTTCTTTTTGCAGAAGTCGATCACGGCCGCATGGTCGGCGACATCGAGCGCCACGCATTCCGCCTCGCGCGCGATGCCGGCGTTGCCGGGCGCGCACCAGAGTTTGGTCACCAGGGGAGAGGCCGCGATCTTCCACGCCAGAGCATGTTCGCGGCCGCCGGAACCAAGCAGGAGAATGTGCATCGAAGGCTCGAAAATGAGGGGTTTGCTGGGGCCGGAGGTCGCACGAATCGGGGTGGGGCTCAAGGGGGGTGGGGGCGGACTCCCCCGGCATTCCCGGGGGCGTCTCTTGGGCCCGAGCGACTTGCGACATAACGCAACGAGCCGCAATCCTTATGGGTACCCAGAACGCTCGGTGCCCGGATCGAGACTGCCGCTTACGCTGTCCCGATCAGTGGGAATTCGGCGGTTGCGGGCCGCTCAACTGCGACGCGCATTGTTCGAAAGCCAAGTTGCTAGTGAAATGCATTCGTGATGGGGAATCAAAAAAGTCAGCCAGCCTTGGCCGGGATGGCGTAAGCGCAGCATCAGGCCGTCGAGACTAGGGTGAGGGGGAAAATTCGTTCGCCAAGCAGGATCTAAGACAACTAGCTCCCGCCCAAGTGGACTGCTGAAAGGCTCTGGGGGAACGGCTTCCTTCATGCTTGCGCGCGCAGCGCTTAGAACCGAGATCAACTCGTCTAAGTGTGATGCGCCGACGGAGATTTCCTTGCCCGCGTCGAGCGGCGCAGCAAATCGTAAAGTAGCTGAGCTTGCATCTTCGGCGACAACTACTTCGGCGATGGAGCTGGAGAGGTCAGTTTTCTCTGTCAAATCTATACTGGCCGTCTTTGTCCTAAAGTCAGCAGATATATCTATTGCCGTAAACTGCAACTCACGGCCGTATCGTGCGATTGCCATGGCTTGCTTCCCGTTCTCGTCACTGAGTATGTGGATGCTATCTGGCTGTCCGCGGGGGTCACGATCCCCGAACCAAATCTCGACCGGCCGCCCCAATCTAGCCTCCCCATTTCTTCGAAATTCCGATGGAGAGCCGTCAATCGCAATTGTTTCGAATCCGCTATTGGTACGCAAGTAGATGGTCCCGCCGGGCTTCTGAAGCCAATAAGCAATTATGCCGCGGTCTTTGTCGAACTCAGTCACCGAAAGGGCAAACCCTCCACCGGGAGACGTCCCGTGGGGAATTAAGTCGCCGTGTTGAAGATAAGGAGTGATCGGGTCGGATACCGAATAGCCGTACCCGCAAAGGTAGGCGCCGCTTGACCCAAGCAAGTACGGTATGGCTGCGCCCCCAACGTCTCGTTCAGTTCGTTCGGAAAACAAGCGCAGCATTGCCGCGGTGGCACGGTGTAGATTCACTGGGGGCCTGTCAGGCGACCTCGTTCCCATCATGAAGGTCGAAATGGACTGCGGTACCGGATCGATCTCAGTTCGGTTTCGAATCGATTGAAACTGTTCAAAGGCGCTGGCTGCACCCAGTTGTAACGCCCTAATCTCATCAGACACGCCTCTTTGGACCCGGATCAGGTGAGGCCCCGTGTCGTCCACGTATCCGTAGGCGAAATCGACCGGATAAGTTTGGGAGATATGAACCAAGCGGCCTAGGGCCGCATGGCCCGACGGCAGGCTTCGGGCATGCTCGATTGCCTCAGTTCCGCGAAGTTGCTCGCCAGCGAATCCAATCAGGGCCTTCCCGTCCGCCGACGGTACGACTTTGATCTGATGCTCATCAAAGTGCCTACCCCGAGGCCCTGTGATAAGAGTGTCTGCGACCATCCAAATTGTCTGATCAGAAACGCCGGCTACAATAAGTGTCATAGACTACCTCAACGTAAGTAGCGTCCCTTGCTATGCTCGCCGCTTGGGCCCTCGTCTCTTGAGCGCCCCGCAGACCCTATCGTGACCGCAAATCAGTGCTTGAATTACGGTCAGTCACCGTTTTCCTGATCTGTATAAGAAGTCGTCGATGAAGATGCCCGAATCCGAATTCAAAAGCCGTATTGTGAAAGGGATCGAGGGCAAGCCAGATGCAAGGGGCATGGTACTACGCCGAGAACGGAGAAGCGAAGGGGCCGTTGCCGTTCGAGCTATTAGGGCAGCACCTGTTGTCCGTCCGCGATGCTGATAGGCTCCTCGTGTGGAGGCACGGTCTTGACGCATGGACGGTAGCGCGTGAGCTCCCTGAGCTTGCGGTCTTCGTCTCTCGCCCCCCGCCCGTACCCGCGGCGCCCAAGCAGGAAACGAGCGCTCTTCAGCAGGATCGCCCGGTGGACTCTGCCACATCACTTCGGACAGCCTTTTTCAGCTTCAAGGGCCGGATGGGGCGTACCGAATACGTCGGCGTTCTAGTTGCCTCTATCGTGGCATTCGCTGTCGTTGTTGCCGCAGTTAAGGGCATCCCCGATGCTAAAGACAATCTCTTAGTAGACGCAGGTCTTATCGGAGCGGCTGCCCTCTTCATCTGGGTGAGGCTTGCGTCCAGCTCTAAGCGTCTGCACGACTATAGCCGATCAGCATGGGGCTGCCTCTGGTTGATCGTGCCAATCGTAAACGTGCTTCTGTTTCTGGAATTGATTTTTAGGCGAGGTGACTCGGACAAAAATCAGTACGGGCCTCCACAAACCCACTTTTGATCTTTTTTGCAGATATAAAGCTCGTAGGTAGGTTGAGCACTTGCGAAACCCACCACGCTTGTTTCCACGAAGTGTCCGTCGAGCTTATTGACCCCGTTGCATCTGCGGCGTCGGCGTTGGTGGCGAAATGGATTCCGGGTTCGTCGCTTCGCGACGCCCCGGAATGACGGTCGAGAGAGGGGCGCCGCGCGACGAAGCTGCTCTTCCCTTCGCCCCTTGCGCGAGAAGATGGCATAGGCGGCATGCGGCCGCCGTTCTTAAGAACGCCGAAGCGAAGCTTCGGCTGCGCCGGATGGGGAGTCTCTATCCACGGAGAGACTCTTGATGAGGAGCGAACCCCTCACCCCAGTGAGTCTGTATCTACGGTCCTGGCGGCCCTCTCCCGCAAGGGGAGAGGGCGCAATCGTCGGCATCGCAGAGCTACATCTGCGTCGCGTGTCGATGACGAGCCGCTACGTTCGACGACGTTCCGGCGCTGGAATGCTCTCAGAACGGCTCCGGCACGACGTCGACCTCGTAAACGATCCGGCCCGTGTACCATCCGTTGGTGTGCGGATTGAGCCAGCGTCGTTCGACGGTGAAGCGGTCATGGCCGACTTTGTTGCCGCGATAGGAAATCCGGTAGTCATTGGCGCTGACCTGCCCGAGCTTCGGGCTCTCGACAATCCTGTTCGAGTAATGGCCGCCCAGGCTATGACGATTTTCGATGCACCAGGGACGTTGATCCGGCTTTCCGGCGATGTGCGCCCGACCCACCGACGCGACGACAATCTTGAGCGTTTCGGTGACGGTCTGACCGTCGTTCAACCTCGATCCTGAAAACCAGCAATAGGCCGCTTGCACGGGTGAACAAAAGAACGGAAGCAGAGATAGCGCGAACAAAACCTTGACCAACAGAGTCCCCCATCCACGAAAATGTTCAGTCATCTTCCATCTGCAGGATAAAGGTGATTTTTGTCCAGCTCAACCTAAGAGGGTTTCTTCGAGTTTGGGATTGTGGTGACGATGCACAAGATTTCAAAACCAGTGCATCAATTGACTCCGTTTCGTGCGCTGTCATAGCGGCGGGCCTCAAGGGGTGAAGGCCCTGAACTCCCCGTCATTCCGGGGCGCGCGTAGCGCGAGCTATGGTGCGCAATTGCGCACCTGAGAATCCATCGGGCCCCGGCGTCGGTGGATGAATGGATTCCGGGTTCGTCGCTTCGCGACGCCCCGGAATGACGGAGGAGGGTGGGTAGAGCCTGCTTGAGCGCAAGTCTGAAATTGCTTCGGCGCGCCGGGTGTTCAACTCATCTCGCCCGCGACGATCTCTGACCGTCACCCTGAGGTGGCCGCTTCTTCAGCGGCCCTCGAAGGGCGACGCCCCTGCTGCATCCGGGCCGTTCATCCTTCGAGGCTCCCGGCACGATGCTGTTGCATCGCGCCGTTCGCAGCTCAGGATGACGGAAGAGTCTGTCGATGCTTCGCACCGCTACCCCTGCTTCCCCGCAATGATCTCCTGCAGCGTCGCCACGTGCCGCGCGAAGGCGCCGCGGCCCGCCGCGGTGGCGGTCACCGTCGTCTGCGGCTTCTTGCCGACGAAGGCTTTCTCCACCGAGACGTAGCCGGCCTTGGCGAGGGTCTCGATATGGGCGCCGAGATTGCCGTCGGTGGCGCCGGTGAGTTTTTTCAGGCGGGCGAATTCCAGGCCTGCGGCGACCGGCAATGCGTTCAGGGCCGCCATGATCTTCAGCCGCAACGGCTGATGGATGATGTCGTCGAGCTCGGCCATCAGATCCGCCGCATCCAGAGGCCGCCGAGGATCAGTCCGCCGCCGTTGACGAAGGCCATCCAGAGCGGGAATGCCGCGCCGATATAGAAGAAGCCGATCAATGTCAGCGCGGTGATGACAAGGCCGATCGCGACGAAGGCGGTGCCGAACCAGAGGCCCGCCAGCATGTAGAACAGCATGAAGTAGAGCGGCCAGAACGTGCCCTGCTGGCGCGGGCCGAAATGGCCGATCACGCTGGTGCAGAGCTAACCGAAGGCGAAGAACAGCACGAAGACCAGCAGCAGCCTGATATCGAAGGCGGGGCCATAGGCGTGATGCGGCGGATTGAAGACGCGAAGCGCTACGAGACCCGCGACGCCCACGACATCCACCGCAATCCAGGCGTAGCCCGCATAGAGCGGCCACGCCCAAGTTACCAGGTTGCCGGCGAAGACCAGAACGCCCCACCAGATCGCCGCGACGCTCGCCAGTTCGTAGAGCCGCGATTGCCGCACGCGCTGGACGATGTCATCGATCTCGGCCAGCGCTTCGGAGGCCTCTTTGCTGTCGATCATGGCTGTCACCATCAACCCGGTATCACCGCAACATCGTCGGCGCGAGCGGCGGCACGCCGGCGGCGCGCAACGGCGATGGTGCGCATAGCTGCGTAGCTGATCAGGAACATCACGGCCTTGCTGACGATGCCATAGATCGACATGGCCGCCGACCAGGTCGCGACGTCGAAATTGAGGGCCACGATCACGTTGAGCGCGGCAGAGAAGAACATCAGGCCCGCCCAGGCGTAGCCGACGATGATGGCGATGTCAGGCACCAGCTCGATCGCCACGGGCGGCAGATAGCGGTTCATCCAGCCGCGCTTCAGCATCACGATTCCGACGATGACGTAGATGACGCTCGGCTTGATCATGACGAAACGCGGATCGTTGGTGATGAGCGTGACGGTGCCGGCGCCGAGCACCAGAAACAGGCTCATCCATTGCATGATGTCGATCGGCTTTCTGCGCGCGAACTGCCAGCCGATCTGGGCGAGGCCCAGCGCCATGCCGAGCACGACCGACAGGGTTACATTGTGGGTCAGCAGATAGAGCACGAGAAAGAACAGCGTCGCCGCCATGTCGAGCAGCAGCAATTTTCCGGCCTCAAACAGGTTCTTCATGGCTGGCTCCGCGGGCCGCCGAAACTGGATCGCATCATGACTGCCCCGCCCCTCTGGTCGCCACGTCCTCGGCGATCGCATTGACGGCCTTCGGATTGGTGACCATGCCCATATGGTTGACGCCGTCGATGATCTTGACGTCGATGGAGGGTTTGATGGCCTGCACGACTTCCGCATATTTGGCCGAGATCATCATCTCGTCGTCGCCGCCGCCGAAGATCGTCATCGGATGCGTCACATTGGGCAGATCGAGGCGATAGCCGTGCGTGGCGAAATTGCGCATCAGGCGGTCGGAATAAGTCGCCGTCAAAATCCGCTCCGAATTCGGCGGCACCGCGAAGGCGAGCACCGGCAGCTGCGCGCAGCAATCGATGCCGAGCTTGCGCAGCGCGGTGAGGCCGAGGAAGCGCGGGATATCGGCATTGGCCCAGCCGCCGGAATGCTCGACATTGGTCGGCGCGTCATAGCCGAGATAGGGCGCGACCAGCACGGTGCGGACGAACAGGTCCTGGATGATCGGCGTCGCGGCAATGCGCAGCGAGAAGCCGGCGCCGGCGGAATGGCCGATCAGCGTGAGCGGCAGATCCGGGGCACTTTTGCGGACATGGGCGACGAAATCGACGAGGTCGTCCTCGAGCTGGCCGACATAGCCGATATCGCCGCGCGTGCCCGAGGCGCCATGGCCGCGGGTGTCCAGCGCCCAGGTCTCGACGCCGTGCGCGGCGAGCGCCGCGGTCAGCGCGTGGTTGACCGTGCCGGAGGAGCCGGACGAGCCGTGGATGAAGATCGCGCCGCGACCGGTGTCCGCACCCTTCGGCTGATAGTGGCGGAAGCCGAGCCAGGTGCCGTCGCGGGCTTGGAAGCGCTCCAGCGGCGGCAAAGTGGACCAGTCGATGCCTTTGACTGACTCCGAGACCGAGCGCAGCTCGCGAGGCCGCTGCAGCGGCGTCGCGATCAGGGCGGTGAAGACCAGGGCGACGGCGCCGACCGCGCACAGGCCCCATTTGAGCAAGCCCAGCACCCCTCGCAGCAGCCGCATCGCCATGATCGAACTCCCTCATTGGAACATCAATAGAGAACTCTATATTACAGAGTACTCTTGCGATCAAGAGCCGGATTCGCGCTGGCTGGCGAAAATCCTTAACGTCCTGATGACCCCAACATGCCGAATCGTTTGCCAGATGCCGCCTGCGGAACAACTTCACAACGCGCCTGAATTCACCGTTTCCGAGCTGTCCCAGTCGCTGAAGCGGACGGTGGAGGACACCTATGGCCATGTCCGGGTCCGCGGCGAGATCTCCGGGTTCCGCGGCGCCCATTCCTCCGGCCATTGCTATTTCGCGCTCAAGGATGAGAGCGCCAAGATCGAGGCGGTGATCTGGAAGGGCGTGCACGGCCGCATGCGCTTCAAGCCCCAGGAGGGGCTCGAGGTGATCGCGACCGGCAAGCTCACCACCTATCCGGGTTCGTCGAAGTACCAGATCGTGATCGAGGCGCTGGAGCCGGCCGGCATCGGCGCGCTGATGGCGCTGATGGAGGAGCGCAAGAAGAAGCTCGCCGCCGAAGGCCTGTTCGACGAAGCGCGCAAGCAGCTGCTGCCCTGGCTACCCGAGGTGATCGGCGTCGTCACCTCGCCGACCGGCGCGGTGATCCGCGACATCCTGCACCGGCTCGAGGACCGCTTCCCTCGCCGCGTGCTGGTGTGGCCGGTGAAGGTGCAGGGCGAGGGCTCGGCCGAGCAGGTCGCAGCCGCGATCCGCGGCTTCAACGCGCTGCCTGAAGGCGGCAGGATTCCGCGGCCCGACGTGCTGATCGTCGCGCGCGGCGGCGGCTCGCTGGAGGATCTCTGGTCGTTCAACGAGGAGATCGTGGTGCGGGCCGCGGCCGAGAGCATGATCCCGCTGATCTCCGCCGTGGGCCACGAGACCGACATCACGCTGATCGATTTCGTCGCCGACAAGCGCGCGCCGACGCCGACGGCGGCCGCGGAGATGGCGGTGCCGGTGCGGAGCGAATTGTTCGTCGAGGTCGCTGATCTGGCGCGGCGCACGCGCGCCTATTGGCAACGTGCGCATGAAAGCCGGCGCAGCGAGTTGCGCGCGGCTGCGCGCGCGTTGCCGGCGGCCGGCGATCTGCTGGCGATCCCGCGGCAGCGGCTGGATTCGGCGGGCGCGTCGCTGCCCCGCTGCCTCAGGGCGAATACGCATGCGCATTTCCGCAGGTTCACGGCGGCGGGTTCAAAACTGACATTGCGGGTGCTGCATGGCCAGATCGCGCAGGCCGGGCACCGGCTCACCGTCTGCGGTGAGCGGCTCGGCCTGTCGGCGCGCTCGCTGTTGCGGCGGCGGCGCGACCGCTTCGCCGGGCTTGAAGTGCGGCTGCGGGCCTCGAAGCTCTCCAACGCGCAGGCCCAGCGCAATGCGATTGCCCGCCAGCGCGAGCGTACGCAGCGGCTCTCCGAACGTGCGGGCCGCGCGCTGGTGACGTTGCTGCAGCGGCTCGACGCCCGCGTCGAGAACAGCGGCAAGCTGCTCTCCGCGCTGTCCTATCGCGGCGTGCTCGCCCGCGGCTTTGCCTTGGTGCGCGATGATTCAGGGCATCCGCTGCATTCGGCCGACGCGATCGGGCCCGGTGCACGCGTCGAGATCGAGTTCGCGGATGGCCGCGTCGGTGCGACCGCGGATGCCGATCGGCCGGCGGTGGCGAGGCGTGCGCCGGTGCAGCCGAAGGCTGCGGCGCAGGAGACAAAGCCGGCACAGAGGCGCGTGGCGAAGCCGGTGGATCAGGGCAGTTTGTTCTGAGAGCTGCTCGCGAGCTCTCTCATCCTCGTCATTGCGAGCGCAGCTCATTCAGACCCGTCATCCTGAGGTGCGAGCTGCGGGATGCGCAGCATCGCGCGGGGAGCCTCGAAGGATGAACGGCCGCGATGCAGCCGGGCCGTCGCCCTTCGAGGCTCGCTGCGCGGCGCGATGCGCCGCACGGCGCGCACCTCAGGGTGACGGTGATGGATTAGCCCGCTTCAGCGGCAGGACAGTCCCGCGTCCATCGTGGTCCAGAAGCCGCAATGTTCCGGGGCGAGCTGGGGCGAGCCGGCGTGGGCTTCGAACAGGAAGATCGCGACGGTGAAGACGGCGAGGGCCGATGAGAAGATGACGATGCGATTGCGCATGGTGATGCGTTTAGCTGACATCATGGTCGAACTATGGCACCGATCACCGCGCCAGCCACTCCGCGACTTCCTTCTGCGACTCCGCGCGCGCCACCGAATCGGTTCCGAGATGACCGTGCTCGGGAACGGCGGCATCAGGGCTGGCGCTAGCTGCGTGCAGCGGCGTGTTGGCGCGGTCGAAATCGTGATAGGCGCCGGGATAGACCACGATGCGCGCGAGCGCGCTGCGGCCATGGGCGCCGTCCACCATCTGGCGGCAGGCCGGGGGCGAGGAGACGTCGTCATTGGCGCCGATCAGCAGCAGCGTCGGCACCCGCGTGCTCCAGCCGAGACCGGCCGAGATCCGGCAATCCGGATAGAACGCGATCGCGGCGCGGAAGTCCGGGCCCGCATCGCGCGCGGCGGCTTGCGGCCGCACCGCCCAGAGCAGCGCACTGGCGCCATTGGCCCAGCCGATCAGGCTGACACGGTCGCGGGCCACCCAGGTCTGCTTCATCAGCCAGGCGCGTGACGCCGCGATGTCGGTGACACGCTCGCGCCGCGCCTTGACGTGGATGTCCTTGACGCGGCATTGCGGCCCGAGCTCGCGCGAGCCATAGCTGTCCGGAAGCAGCACTGCATTGCCCGCCTTGAGCAGGCGCTCGGCCCAATCGCGATAGCGCGGCTGGACGGAATCGGAATGACTGCCGAGGCCGCCGCAGCCGTGCAGCGCGATCACGGTCGGAAACGGCCCCTCGCCCTCGGGCTTGAACAGCTGCGCATGCAGGACGCCGGACGACAGCGGAATCTCGACCGCTTGCGGCGCAGGCGCCGGCGCGGCCGGCGCGGCCGACATCAGCAGTGCCAGGAACAGGGCGGAAGTTAAGGCGCGCATCGGACTCTGTCGCAGGAGGTGCCGCACGGCCTCCAGAATTATCATGCGGTAACGGCGGCAAAACATCACAAACCGGTGGGTTTAACGGGCGGACAAGCCGTCCTATCTATGCTAGGTCAGGTCCAACACATCGTGCCCTCCAAGGTTCACCATCAGGGGTTGCCCTAAAGGTATTCCTGGAAGCGGCCTCCCACGGAGACTTTCGACCGTGCTGAACAAGTTCGGCCCCTCGGGCCATGGCGAAGCCCAGGTGCAATATCTCGACGGCGATTTCCGCGTGATCTCGCCCGGGACTTTCGTACGTTGCGCTGTGACCGACACGCGGATTCCGCTCGACGAATTGAAGTACTGGAGCGTGGACCTGCAAGAGGCCTACGCCACGCCCGCCGCCGTGCTGCAGCGGCATTTTCCCGGCGCGCCGAAGCCGCAGACGTAAGGCGCCGTTGTTTCATCGACGTCTCCTGGATCGTGTCGGATCGATAGGAGTTTCCCGATGAATGTTGCCTGAATGGCAGGTCGGGTAGTCGGCTGAATAGCGAGGTGCCGTAGGGTGGGCAAAGCGTAAGCGTGCCCACCAGCTGTCTCCGAACGCAACAGATCGTGGGCACGGCGCAAGAGCGCCTTTGCCCACCCTACGAGATCAGTGCCGGCGGCAAGATCATCGCGTGCTGAAGCGACGCTCGCGGGCCTTGTAGAGATGATCGCTGATCAGCTGCATGAGCCTGGCCGGATCGTCGAATTCGAGCGCTACCTTGAACGGCGCGATGCCGTCGGGCACGCCATCAATGGCGCGCAGGCGCGCGAGATCTTTTTCCGTCGTGACCAGGGTGAGCTGCCCGGCTTTCGCGTCGGCCGCGAGCGCGGCGAGCTCGTCGCGCGAGAACATGTGGTGATCGGCGAAGGGACGCGTGCGCGCGACCTCGATGCCGCCAGTGCGAAGGGTGCGGAAGAAACGCTCGGGATCGCCGATGCCCGCGAAAGCGAACACCGGCTTGCCCTGCAGTCTTGCGACCGAGCCCGCATCGGGCTTCAGCCGCGCGCGCAGCACCGGCTTGCCACGTTTGGCAAGCTCAGACGCGACATCGTCCGCGGCATGGCCGTCGCCGATCAGCACCAGCGCGTCGGTGCGCGAAAGCTGTGGCTTGAGCGGCGCGCGCAGAGGCCCTGCCGGAAACACGCGGCCGTTGCCGAGGCCGCGCTCGCTGTCGATCACGATCAGCGAGGCATCCTTCAAGAGGTTTGGATTCTGGAAGCCGTCGTCCATCAGGATCACGGTGGCGCCTTGCGACTTCGCCAGCGCGACACCGTCGAGGCGGTCGCGCGCGACAGCGACCGGCACGTCGCGCACCATCATCAAGGGCTCGTCGCCGACCTCAGTGGCGGTGTGACGCATCCGATCGACCATGACCGGGCCGCGCAAGCGCCCGCCGTAACCGCGGCTGAGCACGACCGGGCTCTCGCCAAGCTCGCGCAGCAGCTTGGTCAGGGCCAGCACGGTCGGCGTCTTGCCGGCGCCGCCGACATGGTAATTGCCGACGCAGAGCACGGGGATGCCGGCGTCAAATCCACTGCGCGCCATGCGGCGCGCGGTGAGGGCGCCATAGAGTGCGCCGAGCGGGCTGAGCAGATGCGACTTCGGGGAGCGCGGCCGGTACCAGAAGGCCGGCTCACGCATTGGCGGCTCCCATCTCGATCCGCAACTGCATCAGATACGGCTCGAGCGCCGCCATGGTGCGATCGAGCGCGCCGCCGAGCTGCTCGACCACGCCGCTTCCCGCGCGCTGCATCTTGTCGCGCACGCTTGGCTCGGCCAGCAACAGGCCGAGCTGCTTCGTCAGCGCCTCCTGCGTGTCGACCTGGCGCGCACCGCCGCTCTGGTCGAGGGCCGCATAGAGTTCGCTGAAATTGGCAACGTTCGGGCCGTGGACGATGGCAGCGCCAAGCTTGATCGCCTCGATCGGGTTCTGGCCGCCCTCTCCCACCAGCGATTTGCCCATGAACACGATCGGCGAGAGGCGATAGAACAGGCCGAGCTCGCCCATGGTGTCGGCGACATAGACATCGGTCGTCGCCGCCAGCTGCTCGTCGCGCGAGCGCAGCGCCGGCTTCAGGCCCGATGCCGCGATCATGCCAGCGATCGATGAGCCGCGATCCGGGTGCCGCGGCACGATCACGGTCAAGAGCTGCGGGAAGATGCCGACGAGGCTGCGATGGGCCGCGACGAGCATCTCGTCCTCGCCCGGATGGGTCGAGGCCGCGACGATGATCGGCCGGCCGCGCGTCATCGTCATCAGCCGTTCGAGCTTGGCGGGATCTGCCGGCGGCGCCGGCACGTCGAGCTTGAGATTGCCCGTGGTGACGACGTCACGGCCGCCGAGCGCGGCGAAGCGTTCGGCATCGGTCTTCGACTGCGCGAGGCAGATATCAAAGCGCGACAGCAGCGCCGAGATGGTGCCGTGCATCCGCCGCCAGCGCGGGAAGGAGCGCGGCGACATCCGCCCGTTGATCAGCACCATCGGCACGCGGCGCGCCGCGCCGGCCAGGATCAGGTTCGGCCACAGGTCGGATTCGATGAACAGCGCCAGCGACGGCTTCCAATGGTCGAGGAAGCGCGCGACATAGCGCGGGGAATCATACGGCACGTATTGATGGATGACGTCGGGCGGAAAGCGTTTTGCCACCACGGCCGCCGAGGTGACCGTGCCCGACGTGAGCAGGATGCGCAGGTTGAGATCGCGCAGGCGCTCGATCAGCGCCGCCGCGGCCAGCACCTCGCCGACGCTGGCGCCGTGGATCCAGACCAGCGGGCCGTGCGGCCGCACGTCCCTGCTGAGCCCCCGCCGCTCGCCGACGCGCGCGGGGTCTTCCTTGCCTTGCCGCAGCCGCCGCTTGATCAGCGCAGGCGCGAGCGGCACGAGGCTCGTCGTCAGGCGCCGATACATCCGCAGCGTCATTGGCAGCGACTTGGGAAGCGCGTGGGGCAACGAGCTAGCCATCTGCAGGCCCCTTGCGGCCGAGCTGCGCATAGGCGCGGCTGGTGGCTTCGTTCAGCGTGTCTTCCAGTTCCTGCCGCAGCTCTTCCATCTTCGCGGCATCAGCGTCTGCGGGAACGCGGATTTCCTTGATGCCGACCAGGACGCCCCGGCCGAACGGCAGGTTGATGGTGGTGCGGTCCCAGTTCCTGAGCCGGATGAAGCGGCTGGTCGCCATCGCAAAAGGCATGATCGGCCGCCCCGATTCCCGTGCCAGCATGATGATGCCGAGGCCGGCCACGCGCGAACGCTTGGGGACATCGGCGGTCAACGCGACATTACAACCGTCTTGCAGCGTGTACACCATTTCCCTGAAGGCGCCGACACCACCCTTGCGGTGGAACGCGCCGCCGTGATCCCCGGACCCCCTGATGGTGCCGATGCCGAGCCGCTCGGCGGCAACCGCGTTGAACTCGCCGTCGCGGTGGCGGGAGATCAGCACCTTGGCGCGGTACCAGTCCTTGTTCTTGATGAACGGGGTGAGGAAATGCTGGCCGTGCCAGAACGCGAAGATCGCCGGCATCTGCGGCTCGACCAGCTGATAGACGTCAGGCGGATCGAACGTGAACCTGTTGGTCCGCCACACCAGACGCAGATATTCGGCCGCCAGGACCCCGACGGCACGCTGAAACCAGCTGCTTCGCAGCGTATTGCGAAGCAGTTTTTTCAACGCGCCGGCTTCGTTTCTTGATTCGGGTCGAGCAGCCGGTGCAGGTGGACGATGAAATAGCGCATCTGCGCGTTGTCGACCGTGCTCTGCGCCTTGGCGCGCCAGGCGACGTGGGCGGACGCATAGTTCGGGTAGAGGCCGACGATCTCGACCTCGTCGAGATTCTTGAAGGTGTTGTGCTCGAGGTCAAGCAGCTCACCGCCGATGACGAGGTGAAGCAGTTGTTGCGGGGCACTATCTGACATGAGTTCGGTTCCTAACAGGCTGCCCGGCAAAGCAGTGGTCGACAAGCACGCCGACGGGCGCTTCAGGGCAAGGGACGATTGCGAAAATGCGCGACAATGCTCGCATGACGATCGCGTCCCGCTGCCACCAGCACCCCGTGCGTCACTTCCCGGCGATTATAAAGGATGGGACCTCCAGAGAGGTCGCTCATCCTACCATCCGCTTCCTGCACGATCAAATCGGCCGCCGCAAGATCCCAATCATGGCTATTGCCGCCCGCAAAAGCCGCATCCAGGGCGCCATTGGCGACCCGGCACAGCCGTAGCGCGAGCGAACCGATTCGCGGATGCAGCTTGACGTCGCCGACCTTTGCATTGAGTCGCTCGACCATCGGCTTGGGGCCGGCCATGCGGGCGAAGTCGAGCACGGACCCGGGCGTCGCCCGGACCTGATTGCCATTCAGCGTGGTGCCTTGGCCGCGGGCGGCGAAAAAGAACTCGTTCGTCACAGGCGCGTAGACCGCGGCCAGCACCGGCGCTGAAACCTCGACCAGCGCGACGCTGACGCACCATTCGTCATGGCCATTGAGGTAGTTGCGGGTGCCGTCGATGGGATCGACCACCCAGGTCAGCCGCCGCGACAGCCGCGCCTGATCATCGGCGCTCTCCTCCGACAGCCAGCCATAGTCGGGCGTGGCACCGCGCAGGCGCGCTTCGAGCAGATCGTTGACGGCGATGTCGGCTTCCGAGACCGGCGAGGACGCGCCCTTGATCCACTTCTTCAGCGTGGTGCGGAACATCGACTGCGCCAGGCTTCCCGCCTCCCGCACCGTCTCCTGCAGCAGCGCTGCGTCACGCGTCAGTGTCGTCGTGTCGGAAAAGTCAGCGTCCGCCAAGCGTCAGTCCCTCGATGCGCACCGTCGGCGCATTGATGCCGTAGCGGAACTCGAGATTGTTGGCCGGCTGCATCGACTTGAAGATCTCGAACAGATGGCCGGCGATCGTCACCTCGCTGACGGGATAGGTGAGCTCGCCGTTCTCGATCCAGAAGCCGGAGGCGCCGCGGCTGTAATCGCCGGTGACGCCGTTGACGCCGGAACCGATCAGATCGGTGACATAGAAACCTTGGCCGATGTCGGCGATCAGTTCGGCCGGGCTCAGTGTGCCGGCTTCGAGATGCAGATTATACGGCCCTGGCGAGGGCGAGGACGAGACGCCGCGATGGGCGTGGCCTGTCGTGGTGAGACCGAGCTCGCGCGCGGTGGCGCAGTCGAGCAGCCAGGTCGTCAGCACGCCGTCGTCGACCAGCGCGGTCCGCTTCACCGCGACGCCTTCGGCATCGAAGGTCTGCGAGCGCAGGCCGCGCTTGCGCAAGGGATCGTCGATGATGCGGATGTTTTTCGAAAACAGCTGCTGGCCGAGCCTGTCCTTCAGGAAGCTGGTCTTGCGCGCGATCGAGGCGCCGTTGATGGCGCCGACGAGATGGCCGACCAGCGAGCCGGCGACGCGAGGATCGAACACCACGGGCACCTTGCAGGTCTCGACCTTGCGCGGATTGTAGCGCGCCACGGTGCGCTCGCCGGCGGAGCGGCCGACGGCTTCCGGCGACAACAGATCGGCAGCGTGCGGCGCCGAGGTGAAGTCGTAGTCGCGCTCCATGCCGGTGCCTTCGCCGACGATGGCGGTCGCCGAGATGCCCTGGCTGGAACGCAGGTAAGAGCCGTGGAAACCGGTCGAGGTGACGAGCACCATGCCGCCCATGCCCGCGGAGGCGGACGCGCCGCCGGATTTCGACACGCCCTTCACGGCAAGCGCGGCAGCCTCCGCTTCGAGCGCGCGGCGCTCCAGCTCTGATGTTGCGGGCACGTTGGGATCGAGCAGATCGAGATCGGGGAAGTCACGCGCCAGCAGCGCGGGATCGGCGAGGCCGACATATTTGTCATCAGGCGCGACACGCGCCATCGCCACCGCACGTTCCGCGAGCTTGGTGACGGCATCGCCGCTCGCGTCATTGGTCGAGACCACCGCCTGGCGCTGGCCGACCAGCACGCGCAGGCCGACATCGTCGCCCTCGGACCGCTCGGATTCCTCGACGCGGCCGTCGCGCACCTCGACGCCCTGCGAGACGCCGCGCACCGCGACTGCATCGGCCGCATCTGCGCCGGCGCGCTTGGCCGCCTCGACCAGGCGTTGCGCCAGATCCGACAGCGCGGATTGGTCAAACAGGGCGCTGGTGGCTTTGGACTGAAGCGTCGAGCTTGCGGATGGTGAAGAGTTCACAAACGAAATCCTGTTGGGGCGCGCGGGAGGTTTCGGGGCGATCTTAGGCCCTGAACACCAGATGTGCCCAAATGGTGCGGACTTCAAGCATTTTAGTCCGCAGAAGGCTCAGATTCGCTGCTTTCGCGCAACGTCTCGTCAATCATGCGCGCCAAGGTCTTGTCAATCATGGCGTGCGGTGAGGTTGGATTAACCAGCCTTTTTAAGCGGTTTCGGAAGCCGCCGCGCTAAGCTCCTCACATCGACCGGGAACATAATCCTGGCGGGGAGAACGAAGGCCGTGAGGCGTCAAACAGCAATATGCGGGGTCAACCCCGCCGGGTCGAGCCGCTCTCTGCGGCTCGACCCTCTTTCCCTTCCGGTCCGCTTCGATGCGCATGATCCGCGCGCCGACGGCTACACCAGGCAGATCGAGCTTCATCGCGAGCGTGTCGTGCTGCGCCGTGCCGTCCGCGGCATGCAGATGGCAATCAACGTCCGCGTCAGCGACTTCACCGGGCTCGCGCTGCGCGGCAATGACGAGGCGCAGACCCTCGTCCTCGTGCACCGCGATCCCTCGCTCTCCGTTCCGCTGCTGGTCAGCGCCGATGGCGACGAACTCAACGAGGCCTGGGCGATCTGGAGCGAGATCCTTGCGCTGCCGCAGCTCGACGAAGGCGCCCGCAAGCCGGCGCCGCGCCGCCGCCGCGCCAACGCGATCCGCGCGCGCCGTCCGAAATTCCTGATGCGCCGCCGCAGCGCCATGGCGCGCGAGCTGCCGGTTCATCGCGAGGAACGCGAGATCATCGCGCGCAATTGAGGTGCCGTAGGGTGGGCAAAGCGAAGCGTGCCCACCACCTCTATCGAATTGAGAAAGATCGTGGCACGGCGCAAGAGCGCCTTTGCCCACCCTGCGAGAGCGGCGAATTACGCCGCCCGCATCACCGCATCCGCCAGCAATCCCGCGAACAGCAACAGGCCCGCGTCGCGGTTCGACTTGAACAGACGCAGGCAGAGCGCGGGATCGTCGATCCGAAGTCGTTGGATCTGCCAGGCCAGATGCACGGCGAAGGCCGCAAGTCCAAGCCAAGCCGGCCAGCGCACATCGCCCGACGCCAGCGCAACGCCGATCAGCATCACCGCAAGTCCATAGAACAGGATCAACGCCTGGTGCGTATGCGCGCCGAACAGGCGCGCGGTGGATTTGACGCCGATCAGCGCATCGTCCTCGGAGTCCTGATGCGCATAGATGGTGTCATAGCCGATCACCCAGGCGATCGACCCCGCATAGAGCACCAACGCGGTGATATCCATGCGTCCGAAGGTGACGGCGAATCCCATCAACGCGCCCCACGAGAAGGCAAGACCGAGGAAGACCTGCGGCCACCAGGTGACGCGCTTCATGAAAGGATAGATGGCGACGATCACGAGCGAGGCGATGCCGGTCGCCACCGCAAAGCGGTTGAACTGGAGCAGCACTGCAAGGCCGATCAGCGCTTGCGCGATCATGAAGGCCAGCGCCTGCTTTACGGTGATCTGCCCGGCAGGCAGCGGCCGTGAGCGGGTGCGCTCGACCTTGGCATCCAGGTCGCGGTCGGTGATGTCGTTCCAGGTGCAGCCCGCCCCGCGCATCACGAAGGCTCCGACGAGGAACAGGACGATGGTGAGCGGCAGGGAACGGATATCGTGCGCCATTGCGCCGGCGAGCGCCGCCGACCACCAGCACGGCATCAACAGCAGCCAGGAGCCGATCGGGCGATCGAAGCGGGACACCCGCAAGTAAGGCCGTGCCCATTGCGGCGCGAGCGTATCGACCCAGTTGCCGGTGGAATCGGCAACGCGGGCGGATGTGTCGCTCATCGCGTGAGGACGTTGCCGTTGAGCGTGTCGAAGGTGCTGCCGCCCTTCTTGCTGGCATTGGCCTCCGGCGCCGCGCCCGAACCCACCACCTCGCTCAGCGACGGACCGGCCGGACCGCGCTGCCCGTTCGCCATCTGCTGCGCGACGTTGCAGACCTTGGTCTGCATCGACTCGGTGTTCTTGTGACCTTCCTTCATCTGCGCGGCGACGGTCGGCGGGATTCCGCATTTTGCGGCATGGGCCTCGACATACTTGATCATCTTGAGCTCGGCCTGGCCGAAGCCCCTGATCAATTTGCAGGCCTCGTCAGGCGGGGCGTGGCGATCGCTCGCGGCCTTGATCATCTTGCCGCGCTTTTCGGCGTCCTCGCGCAGCGGGATGAACGCCTTCATGCAATCCTCGCCGGGACCGGCCTGGGTCGGCGGAGCCGCGCTGAAGGCGCCCGCGCCACCGATCGGAGCTACACCATTGACCGGGAAAGAGGCCTGCGGCGGGGCGCCGACGGAGGCGACCGGCGCCTGGCCGTTCACGGGCGGAAATGCGGAACTGGTTGCGGCCTGGTTCGGCAGCGGCGCCGGGAACCCCTGGGCGTAAGCGCCCGCGGCGCCCATGACGACCATGGCGGCAGTGATCGGAACCATCAAACGACGGATCATCAAAAGTGTCTCTCCGGCAGGAGCTACGGGTTCAGGCGTCTTCCAATTGAAGCGCGACCAGCGTGCAGGCGTTTTTACGATTCCCGCCGGCACTTAACAACCCGTCGAATAGGGCAAGAGCGCGGCGTGCCGACACACCAATCCGGCGATATTTACCCCCAAACTACCGCTTTCGGTTAAGAACGGCGACAAATCGGACCTGAAAGATGCCCTCCCACGATTTTCGCGCCCCCCGCCTGTTCGTTGACGCCCCCCTGGCCCAGGATGCCAGGATTCCGCTCGACCGCGACCAGAGCAATTATCTCGGCAATGTGCTGCGGCTTGCCGCTGGAGCCGAGGTTTTGGCCTTCAACGGCCGCGATGGCGAATGGCAGGCCGCGATCGAGGGCCGCAAGCGGCCCGAGAGCCTTGTGATCCTCCAGCAGGTCCGTCCCCAGGACCGGCTGCCCGACCTCGCCTATGTGTTCGCCCCGCTCAAGCACGCCCGGCTCGACTACATGGTCCAGAAGGCCATCGAAATGGGCGCTGCCAGGCTGCAGCCGGTCCTGACCCGGTTCACCCAGGCCTCCCGGGTCAACACCGAGCGGATGCGCGCCAACGTCGTCGAGGCCGCGGAACAATGCGGCATATTGAGCATCGCCGCGGTTGCCGAACCGGTGCCGCTGGAGCGGTATCTCAGTCAGCGCCCTGTGGGCCGTCTGCTCATCTTCTGCGACGAGGCGGCGGAGGTCCAAAGCCCCATCCAGAGCCTGCAAGGCGCAAGCGTGGCGGGCCAAGGTATCGACGTGCTGATCGGCCCCGAGGGCGGGTTTGCCGAGGAAGAGCGCACCCTGCTGCTGCGGCAGCCGAACATCCTGCGGCTGGCCCTGGGCCCGCGGATCATGCGGGCCGACACCGCCGCCGTGGCGGCGCTGGCCCTGGTCCAGGCCGTGCTGGGCGATTGGGGTGGCGGAAGCGGTTAGCTCGTCGCCTGGCGAACGGTCATCGCATCTAGCTGCGCTCGCGCAGCGATCGATGCAGGGTCTCGGACGGCAACTCTCCGAACGCCGCCCGATAGCTCGCCGCGAACTCGCTCAAATGCCAGAAGCCGTGCGCGATGGCGCAGGCCTTGACGCTGCGCCGTGCCGGGCCGGTGCGCAGCTGCCGGCGCACCGACCAGAGGCGCAAGACCCTGGAATAGCGATGCGGGCTCATGCCGCAGATGGCCTGGGTCGCACTCTGAAGAGTCCGGACCGACACGCCCACACGCTCCGCCATTTCGGTGGTCTTGTGCCAGATCGTCAGATCGTGCCGGATCAAGCTTTCCATCTCGGCGACGATCCGCAGATAAGTCGAGGTCGTCGCGTGTGTAGAACGGCTGTCCATGCTCGTTGCGATCGTGGCGTCCATCACGCTGAGCAGCGATCGTTCGACAGCCGCTCGCGACGCCGGCTCGTTCAGGACGTCCGGATCGTTGGCTGCAGTTTCAAGCGTTGTGGAAATCCGGCCGCGCAGGGCAGCAAGCATGTCCGTTGCCGGGCTCAGCAAATGATAGCCATCCAGGCGAGACCATGGCTCGCATGCGGGCGGCGTGAAGTAGATGACACCGATCAGACGGCCGACCGGTTCATGGACAAGGCAGTCGGAGGCACCCTTCAGAACGACGATGGAGCTGCCGATTGACTGCCCATTGATGCGCGTCGAGGTCACATGATCCATCGGCACCACCACGGCCGCGGCATGTGCCAGATCGTACCCTCTGACAATCCGCGGGAAGGTCTTCACCAGCGACAGGCTCAGATTCGGCAGGCTCAGCCGTGCGCGCATGATCGCGGTCGTGCCTGAGGACAACGGCATGCTCGATGCACCGGCATATTTCTCGCTGTCGCCGAAATGATCGATGTCGTAGGTTTGCAGCTCGAGCGCCGAGGACGGCTTGAGATCCTGGAACGACAACAGGCGTTCCGCCGCACTCTTGTTCGCTCCATCGCGGGCGATGTCGAGAAGGCTTTGATCCATATCCCGTCGCTTACTTCGCTTCCTTTGCCGCGACCGCGAATTTGGCGGCGCTCAGATCATCCGGTCCGCTGATGCCGGCGCGCTTGAGATCGCGAAGCAATTTCGTCAGCAGCAGCATGTTGGTCTTCTGCAGTTCGTGATTGTTGCCGAACCTGAATGCGTTCTGCTCGGTCACGATCAGTCCGGCCTTGGTCTCGGCGAGAATCTTCCGCCGCTTCAGTCCCGCCACGCGACGGCGAACCGTCTCCAGCGGCAGGCTGAGGAAACGAGAGAGCGCCGCGCGCGACACGCCCTGCTTGATCGCGTCAGGCTCGACGGTGTGAATGCTCGAAAACTTCTCGTCCAGCGCAGGATCGTTCATCACATTGATGACGTTGGCATTGAGAATCGCATGAACGATCAGAAGGTCCATCGGATCGAATTCTTCGTAGTTCCGGAACATCTCGCTGATCGAAAACAGCATGTAGGCCAGCGTGTGCCGCGAGACCGTCCGGATGACATCAGAAGCATTGCGCATGAATCGGCAACCAGCATTGATCTTGTAGACGAAGGCAGCAGCGAACGTACCATTGGGCATACCCAAATTGAGTATGTGACAACTTGCCAAGCAGTCTCAATCTTTCATTGTGACTCACTGTGACGTTGCGGAGGGACGCGCGGGTCGGACGATGTCCCGATCGACATCGCGGCTGCGAAACGATCGTCGGGTCGGCGGCTGCCGTGAGTTCGATGCACGACAGCATCCAACTCTTTCGATGCTGCCTGCTCCGTTCAGCCGACCGTCTGACGGGATGAATGGCGATGCACGATGATGTTTGCGAGCGCCAGGCACTAGGCCTGATCAAAGCTTTTCGCGGCATCGCGGACCCCCGCAAGCGGCAGAGAATTCTCGATCTCGCCGAGCAACTCGCCAATGACCCGGGGTCGGACACCGCAAAACCTGGCGTGCACGAAGCATCGACGGCGAAAGACGGTGGAGTTGAGTGAAGCAAGGCAGCTCCGGCCGGTTTGAGGACGCCGCGGAAGCCTGTATATAGGTATAATGATACTCTTATCGCGAGCCTCTTCCGGTTTTGGAGAGCTCGTGCAGGGGATCCGGGCGAGACCGGCTGCGCGGCTCCAAAGTCGTTAAGCGATTGATCCTTTGGAGGTCGAAACCGCTTTCCGGCCATGCTAAGGGCTGCGCCAATACCGGTGCCTGCCTTTGGCGCCTCCCCTTGCCTCCCTTGCCTGCCCGGTTCTCCCGGGACGATGGACCCCGAGATGACCGCGACTGCCACCTCAAATGCTGCCGGCTCCGCCGCCTGGGCGGACACGCTGCTGTTGTCGTTCGCGCAGGCCGGCTATGTCAGGGCCGAGCCCGCCATTCTGCAGCCGGCCGAACCGTTCCTGGACCTGTCGGGCGAGGACATCCGCAAAAGCCTCTATCTGACGACGGACCTGTCGGGCGAAGAGCTTTGCCTGCGTCCCGACCTGACGATCCCCGTGGCGCGCGATTACCTCGTATCCAGCCGCGCCGGCCAGCCGGCCGGGTTCAGCTATCTGGGTCCCGTGTTCCGCTATCGCAGCGGACAGGCCAGTGAATTCCTTCAGGCCGGAATCGAGTCGTTCGGCCGCCAGGACCGCGCTGCCGCCGATGCCGAGACGCTGGCGCTGGCGCTGGAGGCGACCGCCGCTTTCGGCGTGCGCGACATCGAGGTCCGTACCGGCGACGTCGCGCTGTTCAATGCGCTGCTCGACGCGCTCAATCTCTATCCGGTCTGGCGCCGCCGCCTGGTCAAGGACTTCAACCGCAAGATCAGCCTCGAGCAGGATCTGGAGCGGCTGGCGGCCGAGACCACCGCCACCCGCAGCGAATATGAGGGCGTGCTGGCGGCACTGGCCGGCTCCGACCGCAAGGCCGCGCTGGCCTTCGTCACCGACCTGATGTCGATTGCCGGCACTACCAATGTCGGCGGCCGCACCACGGCCGAGATCGCCGACCGCTTCCTCGAGCAATCGACGTTGAAGAGCGGCAAGCTGCCGCGCGAGGCGATCACTGTCCTGAAGCGCTTTCTGTCGATCTCGGGCAACCCGGACGAGGCGGTCGCCGCGCTGCGCGCGCTCACCGCCGAGGCAAGGCTCGACCTGAATGGCGCGATCGACCAGCTCGAGAGCCGGGTCGGCTTCATGGCCGCGCGGGGTATCGACGTGAAGAGCACGCGCTTCTCGACCGCGTTCGGGCGCGGCCTCGACTACTATACCGGGTTTGAATTCGAGCTGCATCACAGGGGTAACGGCGCCGGGCCGCTGGTTGCCGGTGGTCGCTATGATGGACTGATGACCCAGCTCGGAGCCGCCGCTCCGATACCGGCGGTCGGCTTCTCGGTCTGGGTGGATGCACTGACCAGCATCGGCCGCAAGGTGGGAGCTTAAGCCATGAGCGCGCCGTTCGTCCTGGCCGTTCCCTCCAAGGGCCGCCTTCAGGAAAATGCCGAAGCCTTCTTCGCCCGCGCCGGGCTCAAGCTGTCCAAGGCCGGCGGCGCCCGCGACTATCGTGGCACCATCGCGGGCCTCGACAATGTCGAGGTCGCCTATCTCTCGGCGAGCGAGATCGCCGCGCAATTGTCGCGCGGCTACGCGCATTTCGGCGTCACCGGCGAAGACCTGGTGCGCGACAACATCGCGGATGCGGAGAAGCGGGTGTTGCTGATCGACGGGCTGGGCTTCGGCCATGCCGACGTCGTCGTCGCGGTGCCGCAGGCCTGGATCGACGTCCGCACCATGGCCGATCTCGACGACGTCGCCACCGGCTTTCGCGAGCAGCATCACATGCGGATGCGGGTCGCGACCAAGTTCATCAATCTCACCCGCGCGTTCTTCTCGCAGCGCGGCATCAGCGACTACCGCATCGTCGAAAGCGCGGGCGCGACCGAGGGCGCGCCGGCGGCCGGCAGCGCCGAGCTGATCGTCGACATCACCACGACGGGCGCGACGCTCGCCGCCAACGGCCTGCGGGTGCTCGACGACGGTGTGATCCTGCGCAGCCAGGCCAATCTGGTCGCCTCGAAAGATGCCGACTGGTCGCCGCAAGCCCGCGAGACCGCACGCATCATCCTCGACCACATCGCGGCCCGAGCCCGCGCCAACAAATACCGCGAGGTCCGGACCCGCTTCCGGCAATGCGACGCCGCCCTGCTCGGCGAAGCCCACAGCCGCTTCGGCGTCGAGGCTCCGTTCGGCGGGCCGACCTCGTCGGGCATGCTCACGCTGCACTGCCCACCCGGGCAGCTCTATGCGCTGGCGAGCTTCCTGCGCGAACATGGGGCCGAGACCGTCTCGGTGGTCTCGCTCGACTACGTGTTCGATCGGGAGAACCCGCTGTTCGCCAAGCTCGAAGCGTTCTTGCGGCAGTGAGCCCAAAGTCTATTGAGCAGCTCCGTTCAGCGTAGCGACAGCAAGCTGCAGCTACCATATGCTGCCCCGATGACCTTGAACGCTCTGGAACCTTGATCGATGACGCTGGGCTCTGACGTTTCCGCCCTGACGACCACCGCAGTGAATGCCGCCGCGAAGGGGCTGTCGATTGTCGTCCCCGTCTATAACGAGGCGGCGGGCCTTGCCGCCCTGCACCAGCGCATCTGCGATCTCGCCAAGACCTTGCGGCAACGCTACCGCCTGTCCTGCGAGGTCGTCTATGTCGACGACGGCAGCAAGGACAGCACGCTGTCGATCGCACGCTCGCTGCCGGCCGACGCGATCGACGTCCAGGTGGTGTCGCTGTCGCGCAATTTCGGCAAGGAGGCGGCGCTGATGGCCGGCCTCGACCATGCCCGGCTCGGCGCCGTCATGTTCATGGACGGCGACGGACAGCATCCGCCTGATCTGATCGAGCAATTGGTGCAGCACTGGATCGATGACGGCTATGACGTCGTCTATACCGCCAAGGCGCATCGCGACAACGAGCCGTTCCTGCGCCGCCTCGCCGTGCACGGCTTCTACGCGCTGATCAATTGGGGCGCGCGCCAGAAGATACCGGAGGACGCCGGCGACTTCCGCCTGCTGTCGCCACGCGCGGTCACCGCGCTTCGGCAACTGCCGGAGCGCAACCGCTTCTTCAAGGGGCTGGCCAGCTGGATCGGCTTCCGCCAGATTCGCGTCGATTACGAGCCTGCGGCGCGCGCCCATGGCGTCACCACCTTCAACGCTGCCCGCCTGCTCGGCCTGTCGATCGAGGGCCTGACCTCGTTCTCGGTGGCGCCGTTGCGCTTTGCCAGCCTGCTCGGCGTCGCGCTTGCCGGCGTCGCCTTCCTGTTCGGCCTCTCGATCCTCTGGGAGGTGTTCACGACGGGCAAGCAGGTGCCGGGCTATCCCTCGCTCGTGGTCGGCCTGATGACGATCGGCGGCGTGCAGCTGATCATGATCGGCATCGTCGGTGAATATATCGGCAAGATCCTCTCCGAGCTGAAGGCGCGTCCGATCTACTTCGTCGCCGAGCACAGCGAGAGGCATTTCGAGGCCGGCAAGGCCCAGGGCACTTCAGGTCAGGGCACTTCAGGTCAGGACACTTCAAGTCAGGCCGCATCCGACAGGACCGCGGCCGAATGAGCACGGCCGCGCGCCTGCGGCATGTCTGGCTCTGCGCCGACGATTACGGCATCAGCCCCGGCGTCAACCGTGCCATTCGCGACCTGATCGAGCGCGGCCGCCTCAACGCCACCTCGGTGATGATGGTGGGCCCCGCCATCGATCAGAGCGAGGTTGCGGCGCTTTCTGCCGCCGCGAAAGCAAGCCCGCGCTGCGCGATCGGACTGCACGTGACGCTCTCGGCGCCGTTCCGGCCGCTCACCATGCATTTCCGCCCGCTCGACGGCGACATGTTCATGGCTTTTCCAAAGCTGCTGCGCGCCGGACTGATGCGCCGGCTCGACAGCGAGTTCTTCCGCAACGAAGTGAGAGCGCAGCTTCTGGCGTTCGCGGAAGCCTTTGGCCGCCCGCCCGACTTCGTCGACGGGCATCAGCACGTGCAGCTGTTTCCGCAGGTGCGCGACGGCTTTGTCGAGGCAGTCAGCGAAATCGCGCCAAAGGCATGGGTGCGCCAGGGCGGGCGCGATTTGCCGCTGGCGCAGCGGCTGGCCTCTCCGAAAGCCCTGGTGCTCGATCTGCTCAGTGCACAATTCCGCCGCCGTGCGGGCCGCGCCGGCCTTGCATTCAATCCCGCCTTTGCCGGCGCCTATGATTTCACCCGCGCGGCCGATTTCGGCGAGCTGATGCGGCAATTCCTGCAGGGCCTGCCCGAGGGCGGGCTCGTGATGTGCCATCCCGGCTTTGTCGACGAGGTTCTCACCGGCCTCGATCCGATGACTGACGTCAGGGAGCGCGAGCATGGCTATCTCGCCAGCGACGCCTTCGCGCAGCTGCTCGCAACCAGCAACGTGACATTGGGATGAAACCGGCAGAGACAAGCCGGGAGGCAGTCTGTCGCATACCGAAATTTAATCCGGCCGGCACTGTTGAGGCCACATTGGAACCCTACATCCCGCTTGCGCTTGGTTTTGCGCGAAGGAGACAGATCATGACGCCGCAGGAACGCCAGCTCGTCGACGACCTTTTCGACCGGCTTTCAAAGCTGGAAAATGCACCGCGCGATCCCGACGCGGTCGCCGCGATCTCCGACGGCCTGCGCAAGGCGCCCGGCGCCGTCTATGCGCTGGTGCAGACCACGCTGTTGCAGGACGAAGCGCTCAAGCGCGCCCATCATCGCATCCAGGAGCTGGAAGCGGCCCAAGCGCCCGCGCAGCCGCAGTCCGGCGGTTTTCTCGACACCATGCGCGACACGTTGTTTGGCACGAGCCAATCGCGCGGCTCGGTTCCGAACGTGCCGCCGCGTGACTCCCGGCCGGTCTGGAACAGCGGTCAGGCGATGCAGCAGGGCCAGCCCGGCTATGGCCAGCCGCCTTATGGTCAGGCCTATGGACAAGGCCAGGGATATGGACAGAGCTACGGCGCGCCGCCGATCGGCGGCGGCGGCTCGTTCCTGGGCACGGCGGCGGCAGCCGCGGCCGGCGTGGTCGGCGGCTCGCTGCTGCTCTCCAGCATTCGCGGCATGATGGGCGGCGGATCGCATCAGGCCTTTGGTGACACCACCATGATCGAGGAGCGTGGCGGCAGCCCATGGGCCGGCAGCGGCGACCAGTCCGGCGGCTCGCTCGCGCGCGATGCCGGCCTTGATGACATCGGATCGAACCGGGATTCGCGGCAAGGCTTCTTCGACCAGGCCTCGAACGATCGGGATAACGACGATCCGGGCTATGACAACAACGACAACGACAATGTGGACACGGCCGACGACAGCGACTTCGGCGGCGGCGACGACGGCGGCAGCGATTACGCGTAGGCCATTCGGCAAACGGATGTGGAACGGCCGCCTCCGGGCGGCCGATTTCTTTTCAAGAACAGCTCGACGCGCGCTGCTCTGCACCACACGCCAAAAGGCCGTTCGATATAATATGACTAGTGCTGCAGAGCGAAAACCTCCTCCGACACACGCTGCCGTAGACTCCCGGATTTCCAAATTTGGACATGGGTGTTCAACTGGAAGAACACGTTGCTTATGCCACACGCCGTGGCTGCCTCTCTTGGCACAGTCGGGGGTTTTAAGAATGAGTCCACTTCAGCAGCGCATTGCGACCCTGAGCGACGTCGCAACCCATCTCATCACCGAATTGTACGAGTTGGAGGGACTGCACGAGCGCCTCAGGAAGGCAGAGCTTTCGCTGCGGCGGCGGCTGAACCGCTCGGCTCGCGCACCGCATTCGGCTTCATCGACTCCTCGTCGCCGGTCCGCTGCCCCTCGTCTCGTGTCGAGGCACCGGATATAGACCATTCAGGCAGGCGTCCGGCGGCGGCAGCGTCCCCTTCGCTGCCGCATTTCGCGCCGACGCGGCACGCGGATTGATCGCCCCATCGAGCGCATGACGCTTCACATCACCACGACCTTGGTGCCGACATTGACGCGGCCATAGAGGTCGATGACGTCCTCGTTGCGCATGCGGATGCAGCCGGAGGAGACGTTGGTGCCGATGGTCCAGGGCTCGTTGGAGCCGTGGATGCGATAGAGCGTGGAGCCGAGATACATCGCGCGGGCACCGAGCGGATTTTCCGGGCCGCCTTCCATGTGCCTGGGCAGATCGGGACGGCGGGCGAGCATTTCCGCCGGCGGCGTCCAGTCCGGCCATTCGCGCTTGGCGGTGATCGATTTCACGCCGGTCCAGGTGAAGCCCTCGCGTCCGACGCCGATGCCGTAGCGCAGCGCCCGGCCGTTGCCCTCGACGAGGTAAAGGAACTTGTTGTTGGAATCGACCACGATGGTGCCGGCGCTTTCCTTGCCGCTATAGTCGACCAGCTGTTTCTCGAATTTCGGATCGAACGGACGCTGCCGCGGATCGATCGCTTCCTGCTGGTAGCTTGCGCCTTGCTGATAACCGCCTTGTTGATATCCGCCTTGCATCTGCGGCTCGCCGACCGGCGGCAGGCGACGCGGATCGTTGTAGGCGGGCTGCTGCTGATAGATCGGCTGCTCCGGCGCGTAGGCCGGGCCGCGACCGGGCCCGTCGCCGAACAGGAACTCGATGAAGCCGCCGCCCATATTGGCGTTGGAGGCGACGCGCACCGGCGCCGGGGCGACACGCGGCCGGTAGAGCACCGCGGGCGGATCGTTCGGCGCGCTATTGTCGAAGGCGCTGGCGCCGGTAGCGCCGACAATGAAGGCGCATGCGCTGCCGAGCAGCGCGACAGACGTTTTCTTGAACATCGACGTACTCTGTACTGTTTCGTCTAGTTGCATTCGCCGCCGAACGCGCTGGCTGATCGCGTCCTCGACGTGGTCAATAAAGAGCAAACTCCGTTTCGTTTGGTAAACAGAACAGGCGTTTCGATTCACCACGTCGCGAGCAACGCTGCAATTTCCCGATCAGCGTTTATTTTCGATGAAAGGCAAAGCCTCATGGTTAATCGTGCGTTTGCGTGCCGTCGCGCGCGGCTGCACGACAGTTCCGGACGTGAACCTCGTGTTAAATCGCTTCTGTCTACAAAGACGCGTGAGTGAGGTGGGGGGAGTATCCTGATGGCTGTTCACCGCAAGCGTTTTCGTGTCGAGGATATCGCCGGTGGCGAGATGCCGATTCTGGACATGACTGAAGAGGCAGGCCCGATGCATAGCGAAATCATGGCGGAGTTGCGCGCGATCCGCGCCCAGATGGCGCGAGGCGGCCACGCCGCGCAGCCGCAGAGCGACACCGTCGTGGCGCACGAAGTTGCCGAAACGCGCGCGCTGCTGGAGACCTATCGCGCCCAGATCGAGCAGTGCGAGAAGCTGAAAGTCGAGCTCGACCTCATCCACGATGCCATCGACCGTACCAAGCGCGAGATCGCGACCTTGCACGGCAAGAGCTTCGACGGCGGCGAGATGGCCAAGGTCAACGGCGAGCTCGGCGCGGTGGTCGGCGGCACCGAACAGGCGACCCAGCAGATCCTCGAAGCCGCGGAGTCGATCGACCAGGCGGCGAGCGCGATGTCCAAGGTGGACTCGATCGATCAGCAGAAGCGGCTCGCCGACGACATCCAGGAACGCGTCATCTCGATCTTCGAGGCCTGCAACTTCCAGGATCTGACCGGCCAGCGCATCAGCAAGGTCATGAGCACGATGAAGTTCATCGAGCAGCACATCAACGCGATGATGGAGATCTGGGGTGGCGTCGACGCCATCAAGTCCCACGTGCCGGTCCATGTCGACAACCGCAGCGAAGACGAAAAGCTGCTCAACGGCCCGAAACTCGCCGGCGACGTCGGCCACGCCTCGCAGGACGACATCGACGCGCTGTTCGACTAAGCGCGACGCGACAGAGAGAAAACAAATCGCCGGCCCGAGGGCCGGCGTTTTTTGTTGCCTTCATTTCTCTCGAACTGTCATTCCGGGGCACGCGAAGCGTGAACTATGGTGCGCATTTGCGCACCTGAGAATCTCGTCATTCCGGGTTCGGTCCTGCGGACCGCCCCGGAATGACGGAGAGGAATCACGCCCGCGGCGCGCAGCGGACGTAGACCATGTTGCCGTAGCGGGTGGCGGCGTCCTTGTCGACGAAGCGGGTGATCATGACGCGGCCGTCGAAGGAGACGATCTCGCGGTCCTGCTCGCCCGGCGTCGGGCCGGATGGGCCGATATAGTTCTTGCCGCTCGGCGAGCCCTTCAGCCGCAGTTCCTGCGGCGTGGCCTGGTCGGCCAGATGCATGATCACCCCGCCGGAGGAGCCGGCGCCGATGACGTAGGGGTTCTTGCACTGGGCCCGCGCGGCCGCCTCGGTACGGGCGCGGTCGGCCGGGTTCTGGAACGAGGCGAGGCCCCAGCGGCCGACGATCTCGTCGGCGCGGATCGAGGCCGGCATTTCCGGCGCGACGCCGGGCTCGGCCTCGGGCGCCGGCTGGGACGAGAAGGACGGCAGGCTCATGCCGCCGCCGCAGGCCCCCAGCAGCAGCGCCAGGCAAGAGGCCGCCGCCAGGTTGGTAAGCGTGCGCGCGTGAGCTGAACTGATCATGGCATTCCCCCGAACAAGACCATGGCCGCATCCCTCCCGCAGCCAAGCGCAAAACCGCAGCCAGGGCAATGACGTCCTAAGATACGCCTCTCCCCCGAACGAGCTTCCAGTGCCACCATCCTATATCCGCCTCACCAATCGCTTAACCACCTTTGCTTGACAGGATCACAGCCAAGCCATATCCCCTGCGCCCTATTAGCACTCGGAAAGACCGATTGCTAAGCGCGCCGCTCGCCCCTCGGCAAGAGGGAGAACGGCAGCGCCGCCCCCACTCACTTCCGCTGCTTATCGAAAAGCGAGCCTCCAAAGGGAAACGTCATGGCTAAGTCCAAATTTCGTCCGCTGCATGACCGTGTCGTGGTCAAACGTATCGACGCCGAGGAAAAGACCAAGGGCGGCATCATCATCCCCGACACCGCCAAGGAAAAGCCGTCCCAGGGCGAAGTCGTCGCCGTCGGCCCCGGCGGCCGTGACGAGGCGGGCAAGCTGATCCCGATCGACCTCAAGGTCGGCGACCGCGTGCTGTTCGGCAAGTGGTCGGGCACCGAGGTCAAGATCGACAACGAAGAGCTCCTGATCATGAAGGAGTCGGACATCATGGGCGTGATGGCCTAGAGCCATCCGTCTGAACGGCCGCTGAATATCTCATCGTCATGCCCGGGCAGAAGCGCGAAGCGCGTCTTCGCACTAGATGACCCGGGCAACCATCATTCTTCGCAGTGAGATGGATTGCCGGGCCTACGCCACGCCGAAGCGGCTTCGGCCGCGCAGGCGGGTCAAGCCCGGCAATGACGAACGGAGTGCGACAGACACATCACGGATTAAGAAGGATTGCAGACAATGGCTGCCAAGGACGTCAAGTTTTCCGGAGACGCGCGCGATCGCATGCTGCGCGGCGTCGACATTCTCGCCAACGCCGTCAAGGTGACGCTCGGCCCCAAGGGCCGCAACGTCGTCATCGAGAAGAGCTTCGGTGCGCCCCGCATCACCAAGGACGGCGTCACCGTCGCCAAGGAGATCGAGCTCGAGGACAAGTTCGAGAACATGGGCGCCCAGATGGTGCGAGAGGTTGCCTCCAAGACCAACGACCTCGCCGGCGACGGCACCACCACCGCGACCGTGCTGGCCCAGGCCATCGTGCGCGAAGGCGCCAAGGCGGTTGCCGCCGGCATGAATCCGATGGACCTCAAGCGCGGCATCGACACCGCGGTCCATGCCGTCGTCAAGGACATCGAGAAGCGCGCCAAGCCCGTCGCCGCCTCCTCCGAGGTCGCCCAGGTCGGCACCATCTCGGCCAACGGCGATTCGGCCATCGGCAAGATGATCGCGCAGGCGATGCAGAAGGTCGGCAACGAGGGCGTCATCACCGTCGAGGAAAACAAGTCGCTCGACACCGAAGTCGACATCGTCGAGGGCATGAAGTTCGATCGCGGCTATCTCAGCCCGTACTTCGTCACCAACCCCGAGAAGATGACCGCCGAGCTCGAGGACGCCTACATCCTCCTGCACGAGAAGAAGCTCTCCGGCCTGCAGGCCATGCTGCCGGTGCTCGAAGCCGTGGTGCAGTCGGGCAAGCCGCTCGTCATCATCGCCGAGGACGTCGAGGGCGAGGCGCTGGCGACCCTGGTCGTCAACCGCCTGCGTGGCGGCCTCAAGGTCGCCGCCGTCAAGGCGCCCGGCTTCGGTGACCGCCGCAAGGCCATGCTGGAAGACCTCGCCATCCTCACCGGCGGCCAGCTGATCTCCGAGGACCTCGGCATGAAGCTCGAGAACGTCACGGTGAAGATGCTCGGCCGCGCCGGCAAGGTCGTGATCGACAAGGAGAACACCACGATCGTCAAGGGCGCCGGCAAGAAGCCGGACATCGAGGCCCGCGTCGGCCAGATCAAGGCCCAGATCGAGGAGACCACCTCGGACTACGACCGTGAGAAGCTGCAGGAGCGCCTGGCCAAGCTCGCCGGCGGCGTCGCGGTGATCCGCGTCGGCGGCGCCACCGAGATCGAGGTCAAGGAGAAGAAGGACCGCGTCGAGGACGCGCTCAACGCCACCCGTGCCGCGGTCCAGGAAGGCATCGTCCCCGGCGGCGGCGTGACCTTGCTGCGCGCCAAGAAGGCGGTCGGCCGTCTCACCAACGCCAATGCCGACGTGCAGGCCGGCATCAATATCGTGCTGAAGGCGCTGGAAGCTCCGATCCGCCAGATCTCGGAGAATGCCGGCGTCGAGGGCTCGATCGTGGTCGGCAAGATCCTGGAGAACAAGTCCGAGACCTTCGGCTTCGACGCCCAGACCGAGGACTATGTCGACATGATCGAGAAAGGCATCATCGATCCCGCCAAGGTGGTGCGCACCGCGCTGCAGGACGCCTCCTCCGTGGCCGGCCTGCTGGTGACCACCGAAGCCATGGTCGCCGAGACGCCGAAGAAGGAAGCCGCGCCCGCCATGCCGGCCGGCGGCGGCATGGGCGGTTTCTAAAGCCTATCCTTCCCGCTGAAACTATTGCGAAGGCCGCCTCCGGGCGGCCTTCTTTTTTGCCCACAATGGCCTGCGCTTCAACCGGCGGACAAAACCCACTACGGTGGCGCGCCGATTCTGATTTGAGGATTTCGTCAATGCGCGCGCTTTTTCCGACGGCTCTCTTGGCGAGCCTGCTCGTCATGTCTCCGGGACTCGTATCAGCCCAGATGAAGCTGTCGCCGAAGGCCGCGGCGCCCGGCGGCACCGAGACGCGCTATTTCACCTCGATCGACGGGCTGATGGACGGCAACGCCGACGTCATCCTGAAGGAGACGCGGCAGGGCAAGACGGTCACCGCGGCCGTGCTCGACGTTTGCTATCCCGTGGCGAAAAATTCCGATCGCAAGGACCGCTTCGTCGTCAATCTCCAGGTCTCCGGCCAGACCTTGACCGGCACGACCACGAGCCTCGGCGCCAAGGCGCCCGTCACGGTCAAGCTCACGCGCAAGCCCACCGGCGACACCTTTGAGTTCCGCGGCCAGATCGGCGTCGGCCAGGCCGTGACCGAAGTGACCTCGCCGGACAATTCCGATCTCAGCGAGAAGGAGTTTCTGGACAACCAGACCACCGACGACGGCATTACGCCCCAACCGAAGGACTTTACCGAAGTCTCGCCGGAGGCAATCGCGGTCAAGGTCAAGCTCGATGCCGCGACCGACTTCCTGAAGAGCCTCAAGGGCCAGGACGTCGAGGTGACGCTGGCAAGCCTGACGGTCGGCTGCGACGCGCTGCGCGCCGGCGAGCAGACCATCAACATGTCGGTCGATCCGGAGCGTGCGGCCGCGCTGCTGGCAAAATTCAAGACGATGCCGGGCGTCACCGCCGCCGGCTGGACCGCGGGACTGGTGGAAATGGATCGCACCATCCGCATTGGCGCCGCCGACTGGCGCGACGGCGACAAGATCAACCGCGACAAGCTCGCAGGCGCAATCGCCGGCGTGCTGAGCAAGACGCTTGCGGCCAAGCCGGTCTCGCAGAGCTTCAACGCCGCCACCGGCAAGCTCAAGCTGGTGTTCAAGCGGCCGAATCAGGACTTCCCGGCGCTTGAGCTCACCGACACGATCGAGGTCTCAACCCTTGTCTCCGCCGACAAGCCGGGGACATCGGACAAGCTGATCGTCTGGATCGGCAGCCCCTCGACCACGACATCAGACGAAAGCAGCGGCGCCAAGCTCAACCTCTCGGATGAAGCGACGGCCGATGAGGAAGGCGACCAGCCCGACGACAACGGCTCGATCGAAGCGCTCGCCAAGGAGCTGAAAGGCCAGCGCTGGGACGCAGACAAGTCGGTGTGGAAGTGACGAAGTCATTCCGGGGCGACGCGCTAGCGTCGAACCCGGAATCCATCACGCCATCTGTTCCGTTGATCAATGGATTCCGGGGGTCGCGCTTCGCGCGCCCCGGAATGACGTAACGGTCAATTCCCGTTCTCGCGAAACCGCAGCGTCTTCGGGCCGATCAGCGTGAGCATGTCGCCCTGGCGTTTCCAGGTTTCGACCGCGGCGAGCGCGGCGATGAGTTCGTCATCGGCCTGAGCTTTGGCCGGTGGACAGGAACGATCCTGGATCTGGCCGGGGACGAAGATCACGGTGTTGCCGGCCACCGAGAACTGACCCTTGCCGCCCTTGCACCAGAGCTCGAGCACGACCTCGCCATTGTCGCCGATCTCGATATTCGGAATCCGCTTCGAGCCGGGCTGCGGCACGGCCTCCAGCGTCATCTCGGCGCCGAAGGGAAAGCCCTCTTCCGAATGTGCGCCGACGGACATCACAAGCAACGCAGCCGCACCACACATTATCCGCTTCAACAACACCATAAGACCTCTCGACCACGCCGATTTGCCGGTCTTCTATAAGACGGCAAAGCCCTTGAGAAGGTTCGTCGGCGCTCGACGCAAAAATCCCCGCGGGACGATCCCGCGGGGATTTTGCCTCGAAGCGGGGCCTCGCTGCTACTTCAGGACGAGCTCCGTGAACGGATAGACATAGGCTTGCAGGGTCACGAACACGCCGACGAGGCAGGCCAGCACGATCGAGTGCCAGAACACGAAGCGCAGGATGGTGCCTTCGTGGCCGTACCAGTTGGTTGCGGTGGAGGCGACGACGATCGATTGCGCGTCGATCATCTTGCCCATCACGCCGCCGGACGAGTTCGCCGCCGCCATCAGGATCGGCGAGAGGCCGAGCTGCTGCGAGGTGATCTTCTGGAGGTTGCCGAACAGGATGTTCGACGACGTATCCGATCCCGTCAGCGCCACGCCCAACCAACCGAGCAGCGTGCCGAAGAAGGGGTAGAGCACGCCGGTCGCGGCAAAGGCGAGACCCAGCGTCGCGTCGACGCCGGAGAGCCGCGTCAAGGTGCCGATCGCGAGCATCGCCGAGATCGTGATCAACGAGATCGCGCACAGCCTGATGGTGCGTCCGTATTCGACCAGCAGCCTGACAGGACCGACACCCATCAGGATGCCGGAGATGATCGCCGCGATCAACATGCCGGTGCCGGTGAAGGACAGGTAGGTGAAGCCGAACACCGCCGCTTCCTTGGTCGGCGCAGGCGCGACCGGCGGCATCTTGTTGATCATCTGGTGCAGCTCGGGAACCGGATAATTCCAGACGAAGATCCCGTTCGCCCAGGTCTTGAAGGCTCCGTTGCCCCAGATCAGCATCACGACGCAGACGATGATCCACGGCAGCAGTGCGCTGAACAGCTCGCTCTCGGTGAGCGGCGTCTTGTCGAGCGGCTTGGCCGTCGCCATCGTCGCGGCCGATTCATCATGTCCGCGCAGTGCCGGCGACAGCCAGAGCTGCTTCGGTCGCCAGACCCTCAGGAACAGGATCAGCGCGCCCATCGAGATCAGCGAGGCGCCGATGTCGACGATCCAGGGATTGACGAAGTTCGAGATCACGAATTGCGGGACCGCGAACGACACGCCGGTGACGAGGATCGCCGGCCAGACGTCCTTCATGCCTCTCCAGCCCGCGAACGCCCACACCACCCAGAACGGCACGATCAGCGAGAACAGCGGCAATTGCCGTCCGACCATCGCGCCGAGGATGTAGGGGTCAAGCCCGGTGACCGAGGCGAGGCCCTGGATCGGCGTGCCCAGCGCGCCGAAGGCGACTGGCGCGGTGTTGGCGATCAGCGAGAGGCCGGAGGCCGCAAGTGGCGAGAAGCCGAGGCCGATCAGCACGGCACCGGTGATTGCCACCGGCGTACCGAAGCCCGAGGCGCCCTCGAAGAACGCGCCGAACGAAAATGCGATCAGCAGCAATTGCAGCCGCCGATCCTCGGTGACGCCGCCGACCGCGCGCTTGAGCAGCTCGAAGCGACCGGTGGTCACCGTCACCTGGTAGAGGAAGATGACGTTGAGAACGATCCAGCCGATCGGGAAGAAGCCGGTCACGATGCCGAGGATCGAGGCGCGGATCGACATGTTCGCCGGCATGGTGAACACGAAGATCGTGATCAGGTTGGTCACGATCACGGCGATGATGGCCGCGATGTGAGCCTGAACGCGCCCGCTCGCGATCAGCACCAGCAGCGTGACGACGGGTACCGCCGCCGCGATCGTCGACAGCACGGGACTGTGCAACGGATCATAGATTTGATTCCACATGATCTTCCTCCCCCACGCATGTGTACGGCAGGTGACCCGCGTGGGCGGCCGGACCTGCTTGACGCTGGAAGCGATAACCCCCGAGTTGGACGCGAATTCCTCGGATAAGCAGCGGTTCCCGCCTGCTCACAAGGTCGCGAAAATCTGGAGGCCCCCACCCCACGCCGTTATGCCCATGCTAGGGTTGCAAGCTGCGGCTCGCCAACGCAAATTGCAGACCTTGCGACTTTAGTCTAAGTGCGCCGCTTTTCCGCTACGGCCGAGCCGCTTGGCTTCGGGGCCGCTGTGAATATCCCTCAGGAGATCTCGCTCTGTGAACAACATCCGCGCCACGCTCGCGATCGTCTGGCGAATCGCCATCCCCTATTTCCGATCGGAGGACAAATGGGCCGGTCGCGGCCTGCTTGCGGCAGTCGTCACCATGGAGCTGGCACTCGTCGCCATCGACGTGCTGGTGAACCAGTGGCAGAACCGGTTCTACAGTGCGCTCCAGGCCAGCGACTGGGATGCCTTCATCACGCAGATCTGGATCTTCGTCGGCCTCGCCTCGGTCTATATCGCGCTCGCCGTCTACAAGCTCTATCTGAACCAATGGCTCCAGATCCGCTGGCGGCAATGGCTGACCCGGCATTATCTCGGCGAATGGCTGAGCGGCGCCACGCACTATCGCATGCAGCTCAAGGGCGATGCCGCCGACAACCCCGACCAGCGCATCACCGAAGACGTCAAGAACTTCGTCGAGCAAACCCTGACCATCGGCCTCGGCCTGCTCTCATCGATCGTGACGCTGTTCTCCTTCGTCATCATCCTCTGGGGTCTCTCCAACGCCGCGCCGCTGCATTTGTTCGGCAGCGACTACATGATCCCGGGCTATCTGTGCTGGGGTGCCTTGATCTACGCGATCTTCGGCACCGCCCTGACGCACTGGATCGGCGCACCGCTGGTCAACCTCAATTTCGAGCAGCAGCGCTTCGAGGCTGACTTTCGCTTCAATCTCGTTCGCGTCCGCGAAAACTCCGAGCAGATCGCACTGCTGAAGGGCGAAGGCGCCGAGCGCGGTCGCCTGCTGGACCGCTTCGGCTTCGTGATCGGCAATTGGTACGCGATCATGAGCCGGACCAAGCGCCTCACGATGTTCACGGCGAGCTATCAACAGGCCGCCGTGATCTTTCCCTACGTGCTGGTCGCACCGGCCTTCTTTGCCAAGAAGATCCAGCTCGGCGACATGATGCAGACGGCATCGGCGTTTTCGAGCGTGCAAGGTGCCCTGTCGTTCTTCGTCACGGCCTATCGGTCGCTGGCGGAATGGCGCTCGATCGTCGCCCGTCTCGACGGCTTCGAGATGTCGGTCAATTCGGCGACGAACCTGCCGGCGCACGAGGCCACGATCGAACTCAGGGCGGCCGGCGGCGGCCGCAATATCGGGCTTGAGAAGCTTTGCGTGTATCTTCCCAACGGCACGCCACTGGTCGCAGCCGACGGCTTCGCCATCCAGACGCCGGAGCGCGTGCTTGTGACCGGGCCGTCGGGCGCCGGCAAGTCGACACTGTTCCGGGCGATTGCCGGCATCTGGCCGTTCGGCACCGGCAGCATCGTCATCCCCGCCAAGGCGAAGCTGATGATGCTGCCGCAACGCCCCTATTTCCCGGTCGGCGCGCTCGGCGATGCCGTGATCTATCCGGCAGCGCCCGGCGCGTTCCAGGCAGCCCAGATCCGCGATGCGGTGGTATCGGTCGGCCTGCCGGACCTCGCCGATCGGCTCGGCGAAGACGGGCACTGGAACCGGATGCTGTCGCTCGGGGAGCAGCAGCGCCTCGGGCTCGCCCGCGCGCTGCTGCATGCGCCGGACTATCTGTTCCTGGACGAGGCCACCGCCTCGCTCGACGAACCGTCGGAGGCCCGCCTCTACCGGCTGCTGGCGGAGAAGCTGCCGCAGGCCACCATCGTCTCGATCGGCCATCGCTCGACGCTCGATGCCTTCCACACCCGCAAGGTGGCGATGGTGAAGGACGGCCCGATCCACGTGCTGGGCAAGGACGGTGCCCCCGCCGAACCGGAGCCGAGCACGGCGCGTTGAGGGCGAGGGGGTGCCCGGATGAGGCCAACGGGTCGGCGCGAAGCACCGCCCGATGACAGGCTCCGCGCAATCCGGGATATCTCGCCGCGCCGATAGACCCCGGATTTCGCTGCGCTCCATCCAGGCTACGCGCTCTCCCCAAAACAAAGCCCCCAAAGCAAAAGGGCGGCAGATCGCTCTGCCGCCCTTGTTAGTCAGTCTCGGAATAAAGCTTACTTCAGGTTGGTCATCGCCGTCAGGTCGAAGGACAGCTTGGCGATACCGGCCGCGCCGCACCAGTTGGAGCCGACGCCGGTCGGGTTGATCGCGGTGATATTGTTGCTGCCTGAACCATTGAAGGCGCTGGTGAAGGCGTTGCAATTGCCCTTGTTCAGATCGGTGTCGGAGTAACGCAGATCCAGCGTGAACACCTTGTAGGTGAAGCCGATGCCGATATTCCAGGTGTTGTAGTCGGCGTATTTGATGCCGTTCGGGAACGGGCCAGCGAAGCCGGGATTGGTGAAGGTGGTACCGTAGAACGAATCGCTGGTACCGAGGAACTGGCGACCGAACTCACCCGACACGTACATGCCGACGCCACTCGAACCGAAGATGGTGCTGGGCGCAGTGTACTTGGCGGTGATCGAGGCGTAGTCGCCCCAAGCACCCGAATTCAGGAAGTTCGGCGAGTAGTACTCGTTCACACCGACCGACCAATTGTCGTTGATGGTGTAAGTCATCTTGCCGTAGACTTCGAAGAAGCTGACATCCTTCTTCATGACGTTGCCATCGGCGAGGAAGATCGTGTTGCTGCTGACGGGGCAGACGCCGCCACCGGGAACACCACCGGTCAGCACGCTGTCGGCGCAGTTCCCACCGGGATACAGGTAGCCCCAAACACCGATATCGAAGGCGAAAGCACCAAAGGTCGGGCGGATACCGCCGTAGACGTCGATCTCGGCTGCGGCGCGGTTGGCGAACGAGATGCTCTCGCCGGACACGCCGACATAGAGCTGCAGGTCCTTGGTGACGTTGTAGCGCGGCTCGAAATAGGCGGCGACCGAGGGCTTATGGTTCGACTGGGTCACGCCGCGGAAGATGTAGTCGTTCATGAGGGCGCCGCCGAAGGCGATATCCCAGGGATCGAACGCAGGCGGCGGAGGAGCCTTCAGGGCCTTCACAGGCATGTCCGCCGCGAAAGCCGACCCGGTCACCATTGCCAGCGCCGTTGCCAACAAAGTCACTTTTTTCATTTCGATCCCCATCACCAAGTTCTAAACCCCGGTCGAGCTCCGGAAGCCCCCCGGGGCACCCGACCTGATTGCAAATTTCATAACTGAGGCAATCTGGATGGTGGAACGCAAAGCGAGAAGCAAAAAACACAAGCATCTGCCGACTTTTTAGGCGTTCTGGCGATTCCACGAAAGGTTGTCGGTGGGTGTTGCTTCTCGATCACATTATTTTCACGGCAAAGTGCGCTGAGATGCCCGGGATACTACGGAGATCCCCGCTCCCCGGCACGCACGCTACGAATCAGGTGACTCAAAAACGGGCAGCCTCCGGCAGCCTCTGACGGAGGTGGCAAAAAGGCCGCAGCGTCGCCGCTGCGGCCTTCCTGCTGTCGACCGGTCGCCCGGGGGGAAGCCTGGTCCGGTGGACCTGGCCTTCGACCTAACCCTGCCCTTCGGCCGGCGTTGATTCCGCAGAAGACGAAGGCATCGCCCAGCTTGTCTCAGCGGCCGGCTCGGGGGCCGGCGCGGCTACCGGGGCCGCCGGCTTCGGCGCGGGAGCTGCCTTCGCCTTCTTCGGTGCCGCTTTCGTTGCGGTCGTCTTGGCGGCCTTCTTCGGCGCCGCCTTCTTGGCAGCGGCTTTCTTCGCTGTCTTCTTCGGTGCTGCCTTCTTGGCCGATTTCTTCGCGGCCTTCTTGGCGGACTTCTTGGCAGACTTCTTGGCCGCCTTCTTCTTCGTCGCCTTCTTCGTCGCTACAACCTTCTTGGCCTTTTTGGCTTTTTTGGCCTTCTTGCTTTTCTTCTTGCTCGCTTTCGCCATCGTGGTCCTCCTGTTGCCGCCGAACTATGGTGGATCGGGCGCCTTCAGCCGTCACCTCGGGACGAAGGTTCAGCTCGACGCCTTCAATGCCGGCCGCGACCCGCCCGTAGCCCAATCGAGAAGCTCAATCGTGTGTACGACCGGAACTGACGTGCCACCGGCAATCTGCACCATGCAGCCGATATTGCCTGCGGCAATCATGTCCGGCTTCACGCTTGCGATGTTGGCGACCTTGCGATCGCGCAACCTCCCCGCAAGCTCGGGCTGGAGAATGTTGTAAGTCCCCGCCGAACCGCAACACAAATGGCTCTCCGGCACATCTTTCACCACGAATCCATTCTTGGAAAGCAATTCTTTCGGAAGGCCCGTGATTTTCTGCCCGTGCTGCAACGAACATGCGGAGTGATAGGCGACGACGATGTTGTCCTGTTGCGTGCTCGGCGCAAGGCTGAGATCAGCGACATATTCGGTGATGTCTTTCGCAAGCGCGGACACCTTTGCCGCATCGGCTGCGAACACGGCGTCCTCGCGCAGCAGATAGCCGTAATCCTTGATGACGGTGCCGCAGCCGGACGTCGTCACCAGGATGGCATCGAGCCCCTCGCCCGCGGCCTCCCTGTGCCACGCCGCGACATTGGCGCGGGCGCGCGCCAGCGCATCCTCGTCGTCTCCGAGGTGATGGGTGAGCGCGCCGCAGCATTGCTCGTCCTTGACCAGGACGACCTCGATGCCGTGGCGGGTGAGAAGGCTGATGGCAGCCTGGTTGATGCGCGGCGCCAGCACCTGCTGGGCACAGCCCTGGAGCAGCGCGACCCGGCCCCGCTTCTTGCCGAGCGCCGCGAACACGCTGCCAGGAGGAGCACCCGGCGCCGGCAGCCGGCCGGGAGCCAACGCCAGCATCGCCTTGAGACGCTGAACCAGGCCTGGCGTGGCCGAGGGCCGCGGGGTCGGCAGGAAGACGGCAAGGGGCCGGGCCAGCTGTGCCAGCCGCATGCTGATGCGAAACCATCGCGGGTCCGGCAGGACGAAGGCCAGCAGGCGGCGCAACAGCCGCTCGGCGAGCGGGCGCTGATAGCGCTGCTCGATCCGGACCCGGGCCTGGTCGACGAGATGCATGTAGTTCACCCCGGACGGGCAGGTCGTCATACAAGCCAGGCACGACAGACAGCGATCGACATGCTTGACCACCTCTGGCGTCGGCGCCTGGTCCTGCTCCAGCATCTGCTTGATCAGATAGATGCGGCCGCGCGGGCTATCGAGTTCGTCGCCGAGCAGGACGTAGGTCGGACAGGTCGCGGTGCAGAAGCCGCAATGGACGCAGGCGCGCAGGATCTTGTCGGCTTCCGCGATGTCGGGGTCAGCAAGCTGGACGAGTGAGAATTCGGTCTTCATGCCGTAGCCCGCCTTAGGCGTCCCCGGTTCAGAATCGACTTCGGATCGAAGCTGGCGCGGACCCGTTCGCTCAACGCGGCGACGCCGGGCGCCTGCGGATGGAACACGTCGACGCTGCGCCTGACGTCCTCAACCGCCCGGATCAGCGTGGCATGCCCGCCGACTGCATCAACACGCTGGCGCACGGAGGGGGCATGCGCGTCGGCCTTCGGCGGCAGTGCCGCCCAGATCAGCCCGCCGCCCCAGTCATAGATCACATCGCCTCCGGTCTCGCGCGCCAATTGCGTGCCGAGCAGCGCCCCCGAGGCTGGCGGGCAGACGATCCGCCACACCGGCCAAGCGCCGAGCGCGCCGCTGGCAGCAAACGGCAGCACATCGCGGATGGCGGCCCATAGCACCGACGAGGCGGCATCCTCGATCAGGGTCGCCGCGCCGAACGGCGCCAGCAACTCGCGCAACGATCCGGCCCGGTGAGTGGCGGAGGCCGTGATGCCCTCGAGCCGCAGCGCGGTCACCGCCTCGCCCTGGCCGGCGATATCGCCGAGCTCGTCAGTCCTGGTCCGCAGCGCCGATTTCGGCAGATGCGCGGCGCCGGAGACGTCGTAGGGGGAGCCGAGGGCCACGGTCATCGCCTTGTTCGCGTCAGCATCGTCGAGGCCGCGGAGCAGCAGCGTCCGCTCCGCTTCCGGCTTCGGCATCACCTTCAGCGTCACTTCGGTCATGACGGACAGCGTGCCCCAGGATCCCGCGAGGAGCTTGCAGAGGTCATAGCCGGTGACGTTTTTCACCACCCTGCCGCCGGTTTTAAAACTGTCGCCGAAGCCGGAGACGGCATGCGCCCCGAGGAGATGATCGCGCGCCCCGCCCGCCTTGATCCGGCGTGGGCCTGCAAGCCCTGCCGCGATCATGCCGCCGATGGTTCCTGAGACGGGCGTGCCGAGCAGCGGCGCGGTGTTAACAGGCTCAAAAGCGAATTGCTGGTTCTTGGCGTCGATCAGCGACAGCACGTCCGCCAGCGGCGCACCGGCCTGGAGCGTGACGATCAATTCGTTCGGCTCGTAGGATGTGACCGCATTCAGCGCGGAGACGTCGAGCACGGCATTGGTCGCCATCGTGTGCCCGATGCTGCGCTTACCGCCATGGCCGACAATCTCGAGCGGCTGCTCGTTGGCAATTGCCGCGCGCACCACCTCTTCGACGTCTTTGGCGTCTCTGACCTTGAGCGTATCCACGGGAGAAGGCGGTATCCAAGTTTAGAGCGGAAAGCAAATCTGGCGCATTGCAGCGACGATGAGCGCTAGAACCGCGGAATGTCCGGAAACGCCAGCTTGCCCGCGTGCACATGCATGCGGCCGAGTTCCGCGCAGCGGTGCAGGGTCGGAAACACTTTTCCGGGATTGAGCAGGCCTTGCGCGTCGAAGGCGCATTTCAACCGTTGCTGCTGGTTGAGGTCGATCTCGGTGAACATGTCGCCCATGAGATCGCGCTTCTCGATGCCGACGCCGTGCTCGCCGGTGAGCACGCCGCCGAACTCGACGCAGGCGCGCAGGATGTCGGCGCCGAAGGCTTCGGCGCGCTCGATCTCACCGGGCTTGTTGGCATCGTAGAGGATCAGCGGATGCAGATTGCCGTCGCCGGCGTGGAACACGTTGGCGCAGCCGAGCTGGTATTTTTCGCCGAGCTCGCGGATGCGCGCCAGCGCCTTCGGCAGCGCGCCGCGCGGAATGGTACCGTCCATGCAGAGATAATCGGGCGAGATGCGGCCGACTGCGGGGAACGCGGCCTTGCGGCCGGCCCAGAACAGGTTGCGCTCGGCCTCCGAGGTCGAGATCTGGCAGGTGGTCGAGCCACAGGCATTTGCGATGGTCTCGACGCGCGTGATCAACTCGTCGACCTCGATCTTGGGACCGTCGAGCTCGATGATCAGCAGCGCCTCCACATCCAGCGGATAGCCGGCATGGACGAAGGCCTCCGCGGCGTGGATCGCCGGCTTGTCCATCATCTCCATGCCACCGGGAATGATGCCGGCCCCGATGATGCGCGCCACGCATTCGCCGGCCGCCTCGACCTCGGCGAAGCCGACCATCAGCGCGCGCGCCGTCTCCGGCTTCTGCAGGATGCGCACGGTGATCTCGGTGATGACGCCGAGCAGGCCTTCCGAGCCGGTGATGACGCCCATCAGATCATAGCCGGAATTCTCGCACCCCTTGCCGCCGATGCGCAGGATCTCGCCGCTCATCAGGACAATCTCGCAACCGAGCACGTTGTTGGTGGTCATGCCGTATTTCAGGCAATGCACGCCGCCGGAATTTTCCGCGACATTGCCACCGATCGAGCAGGCGATCTGCGAGGACGGATCTGGCGCATAGTAGAAGCCGGCATGCGCGACGGCCTGGCTGATGGCGAGATTGGTGACGCCTGGCTCGGTGACGACGACACGGTTGTCGAAATCGATCTCGCGGATGCGCTTGAACTTGCCGAGGCCGAGCAGCACGCCGTCCTCGAGCGGCAGCGCGCCGCCCGATAGCGACGTGCCCGAGCCGCGCGGCACCACCTTGATGCCATGGGCGGCACAATATTTCAGAACGAGCGAGACCTGCTCGGTCGTATCGGGCAGCACCACGACCATCGGCGGCTGCCGGTAGGCGGTCAGCCCGTCGGATTCATAGGCCCGCATCTCGGCAGGCGTATCGATCACGCCCTCGCCGGGCACGATTGCGCGCAAGGCGGCGACGATCTCCCTGCGGCGCGCCAGCACCGCCTGATCGCTCGCGGGCATCATGATGGCCATGTTGCAAACCTTCTTCGGGCATTGGAATTTGTTCCGGCAAATCAATCATGTCTGCCCACGTTTGGGTAGGGTCCTCCGAAGGTCGCATTGCTTTGTCGCAACGCAAGTTCTCTCTGAGGCAAGTCTGCTATCAGGAAACCTGTCAGGGTTTGGCGGCTTGTCCACGTGCATCGGACCTGCCAAAAACCACGATCCCCCCCTCTGACCCCGGGAAGAGACGAAGAGCTATGAAAAAATTGACTTTCGGCGCGTTGGTTGCCCTTGCCATGACTGCCTTAGCCTCCACCGCGATGGCGCAGGATGTCGCGGCCGGCAAATCGTCGTTCAACAAGTGTCTGGCCTGCCACGCCATCGGCGAAGGCGCCAAGAACAAGGTCGGCCCCGAGCTCAACGGCCTCGACGGCCGCAAGTCCGGCACCGCGCCCGACTACAATTATTCCGATGCGAACAAGAATTCCGGCATCACCTGGAACGAGGCGCAGTTCAAGGAATACATCAAGGATCCGAAGGCCAAGATCCCCGGCACCAAGATGGCGTTCGCCGGCATCAAGAACGAAACCGAGATCAACAATCTCTGGTCCTTCATCTCCCAGTTCGACAAGGACGGAAAGGTCAAGCAGTAGGCGGACATACGGCGGCCGCTAATCGGCGGCCGCCTGCGCCGGGGCAATGCGACCGATCATCGTCTCGATCTCGGTCTTCACCAGATCCGGCACGGCATTCTGCACCATGTGGCCGAGATCTGGCAGCACGATCAGCTTTGCATTTGCGACCGTCGCGGCGAAAGGGCGCGCGTGGACGTCGGTCCTCACCGTCTTGTCGGGCGCGCCTGCGATGATCGTGACCGGCACTCTGATCTCGCCGTAGCGCGGAGCCTGCGCGGCCACCGATTCCTTGAGCGTCACCAGATCATAGGCATTGGCGATGAATTCGCGCGGCCGCAGCAATAGCGGCGTCGCGGACTCCTTCACGAATCCATCAGGCATCGTCTGCGGCAAGAAGACGTTGCGTGCGCCCGATTCGGTGACGAACAAGCCCAGCGGCAGCGTGATGGTGGAGGCGAGCAGCGGGCCGATGACAGGTGTTGCGATGATCTCGTTGTAGCGGCCGACGCCGCCGCGCCAGGGATGGGTCACCGGTGCCAGCATGACGAGACCGGCGACGCGGCTTGCATGATCGAGCGCCAGCCGCGCGCCCAGCGCACCGCTCCAGGAATGCACGACGAAAACGGCGCGATCGATTCCGAGCTTGCCAAGCGCCTCGTCGATCATCCGCGCCTGAATCTGAGGCGTCGAATCCTGCCGTCGCGCACGCGTGCTCCAGCCGTGCCCGGGCCGGTCGATCAGGATGACGCGATGATCCCTGGCGAGCATGTCGCCGAGCGGTCGCCGCATCACTTCGAGATTGGAGCTTGCTCCGTGCAGCATGACGATCGGCAATCCCGCATCGCGCGGGCCGATGTCGACGACGTGCAGCGTTGCACCCTCGACCTCGATCATCCGGCCCTGCGGCGGAAAGGAGCGTTGCACCAGGACGATTCCGGCCTGCGTGACCAGCGCGAGCAGGGCCAGCGCCGTCACGGCTGATAAAACGATCATGAGGACAGTCCGGACGATCCTGGGCACATGGCAGTTACGAATGACGCAGACGGCAGTTTCGCGCGGGGAGGCTCAGGGCTTCCACCGGAAATGCTGCCCTGTGGATATGTGCATAATTGCCGGACTAAAAAATACAATAAAATCAATGCTGCAGCTGAATGACACACAAGCCTCCGACCAGCTTCATGCCGTCGTCATCGCGCCGTCCTTACAATCGCCACGGTCGGTTCCGCCATCTAGACGCGGATGGGCGCCGATCCCTCCTCGCATCCTCAGGGGATGCAGGAAAGACCGGCAAGATTGTCCTGGTTTGAACCGGAGGATTTTCGATGAGCTTCAGATCGAATGACACCGCAATCGACGAGATCGTCGCAAGCTGCAACGGCGATCTGCGCGGTGCGGTGCGGGCGCTGCTGCTTATCAACGAGCATCTCGAGACCGAACTCGCCAAGGCCTACGCTGCGGCGGCCGATCGCGGTTTCGCCGAGCGCGGCACCAACGTCCTGCACTAGCCCAGGCTAGCCGGCGCCGTCCTCGGCCTTTTGCTCGTCTGGCGTGAGCACGGGACAGGCGCGGATGGTCGAGCGCGCGAGCTTGGCGTCGTCCTTGGATTTGTAGGGACCGTCGCCGAACCAGATGTCGCCGTAGATGACCGGATTGCTGGTCACGATGTTGCATTTGCCGGTGGCGCGATTGCCGACCACCCAGAACAGCCCGTTGGCGAGGCTGATCGTTCCCGACGCCAACAGCAAGCTACAAGCAAAGATCAAGCGCTTCATGGCTGTGCTCCCTGCCATGCAGGTAAACCTGCGGCACCGCCGGCAATAGTCCTTGCGACACTGCGCTTGCGATCGTGGTTAATCTCCACGCGCCGCAACCGCTCGAAAGATGATCGAAATATCGGCTAGATGTCGCGGCCTTCGACCTTCTCGGTCAAGGCCTTTACCTGTTCAGGGATCTTCTCCAGGTGCGGATTGACGGCGAGCGCCTTGCGATAGGCCTCGAGCGCGCGTTTCTCGTCACCGACGTCCTGCATGATCATGCCGAGGCCTGCGAGCGCACCGAAATGGCGGGGCTCGCGGGTCAGCACCTCGCGGATGTCGGCGAGCGAGCGAGCATAGTCGTTCTGCATGTAATAGAGCGTGGCGCGACGATTCCAGGCTTCGATGTAGTCGGGCCGGAGCTTGACGACGGAATCGAGCAGCTTGATCGCGACGTCGATCTTCTGCGCATCGACCGCCGCCTTGGCCCGCGTCATCAAGAGCGCGGCGGTGTCGCTGGGGGTCTGCAGCCAGATCGCCCAGATCCGCGCCTCGACATGCTTGGCGCTGACCTCATCAGGCGCAGCCTTGAGCGCGCCGAACAGGAAATCGAGATTCTTGGTGCGGTCGGCCTTGGGCAGCTTGGCCGGCGCCTCGGGCAGCTTCTTCTGCTGCTTCGCCGGCGGGGCCGCATCATTCTGCGCCAGCGCCGGCGCGAGGCCGGCAGTGCCGAGAACCAGGGCCAGCCACAGCGTGCGCGCGAAAGGGAATCTCACGGTCATGGTGAAAGTGTAAACGCGCACAGCCGCCCTTGCAAAGCAAAGGCGGCGTCAAACTCGCGTGAGACCGTGGTCTTGCGGGGGCGCGCGGGGCGACCGCCGGGCAATCAGCCTTTGCTGATCAGCCTTGGCGAGCCTTGAAGCGGCGCTGCACCTTGTTGATCACATAGACCCGGCCCTTGCGGCGGACCAGGCGGTTGGCGCGATGGCGACCGCGCAGCGACTTCAGCGAGTTACGGACCTTCATGGCAGAATCCTGGACGTTCGAAAGGCCGTGTTCGGCACTACCGTTTCGGCACGCGCGAATGTGGCAAAATGAGATCTTTCCCGCTGGCGGACCGGCCGCCCGGGACGGGGCGGTTCTTAAGGCATGGCGGGAGGTCATGTCAATGTTAACTGGCCGGTTCCCAACGACCAAATCGCGAAAACAACCCCATGCACAGTAGAAGCGGCCGGATCGGCCCGATTCTATCCAGCCGCGGCGAGACCCTGCAAAGATCTTCGCGGGCCGGCGATTTCCCGCCGGCGACGCCTTGCCAAATTCGTTATATTCTATAATCAATTTGGCAACCCGTCGGGAGGACACAAATGCCCAAGCTGAAGCTGCCTGATATCGACAAGGTCGTCGCCATCGACATCCACACCCATGCCGAGGAGCCCTGCGGCACCCATCCCGACGACGGCTATGACGATTTCCAGGCGCAGATGGCGGAGTATTTTAAGTCGCCGCACAAGCATCCGCCGACCGTGCCGGAGACCGCGGCCTATTACCGCTCCAAGAACATCGCCGCGGTGATCTTCCCCGTCGATGCCGAGCGCGAGACCGGCTTCCGCCGCTACAAGAATGAGGAGATGCTGGAGATCGCCTCCGACCATCTCGACGTCCTCATCCCCTTCGTCTCGATCGACCCGCACAAGGGCAAGTTAGGGGTGCGTGAGGCGCGCAAGCTGATCGAGGAATACGGCGTGCGCGGCTTCAAATTCCATCCGACCATGCAGGGCTTCTACGCCAACGACCGCATGGCCTATCCGCTCTATGAAGAGATCAACAATGGCGGCGCGATCGCGCTGTTTCACACCGGCCAGACCGGCGTCGGCTCGGGCATGCCGGGCGGCATGGGCATGCGGCTGAAATATTCCAACCCGATGTACATGGACGACGTCGCGGCTGATTTCCCCGACCTCAAGATCATCCTCGCCCACCCCTCCTTCCCCTGGCAGGAAGAGGCGCTCTCGGTCGCGACCCACAAGCCGAACGTCTATATCGACCTCTCCGGCTGGTCGCCAAAGTATTTCCCGCCGATCCTGGTGCGCTACATCAACTCGATCCTGCAGGACAAGATGCTGTTCGGCTCGGACTGGCCTGTGATCACGCCGGACCGCTGGCTGTCCGACTTCGCCAAGATCGACATCCGCGACGACATCAGGCCGAAGGTGCTGAAGGCCAACGCGCGCAAGATTTTGGGGATCTAGGCGCGACCTCACGACGTCCGCCCATTGCCCGAGAGCGGACGTCGGCGTGTCAGCGCGATCAGTTCACGCTCGCCAGATAGCCGGCCAGAATTGTCCGGCTTTGGCTGAGCGTCTCGATTCGTTCGTCAATCAGGCCGACCTGCTGAGCGAGTATTCTTCGCAGCTCGTTGCACGGTGTGAAGGCCGGGTCGTTGTTGCGCACACATGGAAGCAGCTGCTGGATCGTCTCAAGCGTCATCCCGGCTGCGCCAAGCATCTTGATCCGCCGCACCGTCTCCTCTTCCGCCGGACCATAATCGCGATAACCGGAGCCGGTCCGCTGCGGCGCTAGCAGCCCTTCGGCCTCGTAATATCGCAACATCCGCACACTGACCCCAGTCCGCCGTGAGAGTTCGCCAATTTTCATTTGAAAACCTCTTGACCCTGACAGTGCTGTCAGACCCTACAGACTGTGCCCATCCAAGTCATGCCACTTGTGAAGGGTGCAACGATGAAAGCCTACCATTTGAATGGCCATGCAGGTGCTGGCCGCCTCGTACGCGTCGATCTCGGCAAACCTGAACCCGCCGACGGAGAGGTTCGCATCCGCGTCGAAGCGGCCAGTCTCAACTACCGAGACCTGATCACCCTCGACCGTGCAGGACAAACCGGGCTCAACGGCCGCGTGCCGCTCTCCGACGGTGCGGGCATCGTTGACGCAATTGGTTCTAACGTCGTGCAATGGCAGGTCGGCGATCGCGTTGCTGCGTCATTCTTTCGCGATTGGGTCTCGGGGCCATTCAAGTCCAGCTACGTTTCGTCGTCCCTCGGTGGCACCTCGACGGACGGAATGCTCGCAGAATATGTCGTGCTGCCTGCGACCGCGCTCGTCGCCGTGCCGCCGCATCTGTCCTCGGTCGAGGCGGCGACATTGCCCTGTGCCGGCGTTACGGTCTGGCACGGCCTGATCACACGCGGCGGGATGCGCAAAGGCGACACGCTGCTTGTCCAGGGAACTGGTGGGGTTGCACTGTTCGGCCTTCAATTCGCGACGGCGCTCGGCGCACGCGCAATCGTGATCTCGTCCTCGGACGAGAAACTCGCCCGCGCCAGGATGCTGGGCGGCTCGATCCTCATCAACTACCGCGACACGCCCGACTGGGACGCCGCTGTGATGAAAGCCACTGATGGCGAAGGTGCTAGTCACATTCTCGAACTTGGCGGCCCCGGTACCTATGACCGGTCGCTTCGCTCCGTCGCGTCGGGCGGCAAGATCATCCAGATTGGCGTCTTGACCGGGTTCGGCCCGAAACCAGACCTCGCCCGCCTGCAATGGGAGAACGCCGACATCATTGGTGTCACCGTTGGATCGGCCGAACATTTGGTGGCGATGAACAGCTTCCTGACCGGCCATGCGATCCACCCGATCGTGGATCGCGTCTTTGGTTTCGCGGAAGTCCCAGAAGCCTATGCTCGCCTGCGGAGCGGCTCGCATTTCGGCAAGGTCGTCGTAGAGTTCTAGAGGCCAAGGCGGCCTTGCTCCACCTTTTCCGCTTGCCTGCGCTCGCTCGTTCAGCATCGAGGCCGATCGCCGATTGAACGCCGCCGGCAACAAAATGGGCCGCGGCACGTTAGCTCCGTAGCACGGTTTGCCCGAGCGGAGTGTTCATGGCTACCGAGATCATCAGGGCAGGCGGATGCCTGTGCGGAGACGTCCGCTATTCCGTGAGAGGCGATCCCTTCAAGAGCGGGCTCTGTCATTGCGCCGATTGCCGCAAGGTGACGGGCTCGGCTTTTCTTGCCTACGCCGATTGGCGACCGGCGCAATTTGAATATAGCGGCAAGGTACAGACGTATCGGGGACGAAGCTTTTGTCCGAATTGCGGATCTCGCCTGTTCAGCCGGAACGAACGGCAAGTCGAGATATACATCGGCACCCTGGACAGCGTCCCCAGCGGCATTGCTCCGATCGACGAAGGTTGGATCATCCGGCGCGAGCCATGGCAGCCTCCGATCGAAGCAGCGTCACAACATGAGAAGGACGTGCCTCCTCACTCTGAATAGGTCCAACAACTGCTGGAGGCTCCGTTCGTCAGGCGATGGGTTTCGCAAGGGCTCAACCCATCCTACGGACTCGCCCATGCCAAGGACGCTCGGCAAGTACACGCGCTTCGATCAGCCTTCTTGAACGGCAGCTGCCGCCTTGCGGATGACGTCGATCACGACGTCGGGCTGGGAGAGCATCGGCACGTGGCTGCTTGCCACCTCGGTGACCGTCGCGCCCATGCGCTTGGAGACCCAGCGTTGCAGGTCGGGATGCACGGTGTGGTCCTGCGTCGCGAGGATGTACCAGCTTGGCTTTGACCTCCACGCGACCTTCTCTGCGCTCAGCTTCTGCTGCTGGAACAGATCGGCGACGGGCGCATAATGCGTGGCCCATACCAGCTTCTGCTCGGCCTCGGAAAGGTCTCCGGCAAAGAACTCGGTGCCGTTCGGCAGCATCCAGGCACGTCCGTCCGCGACCTCGACGCGCGAGAAGATGTCCGACGGATATTTGTTGAGCTGGTCTTGCACGGTTTCGCCCGCATCGGGGGCCACCGCTGCGATATAGACGAGGCCAACCACGCGGGGATCAGTGCCGGCGCCGGTGATAGTGGCTCCGCCATAGGAATGACCGACGAGCAGGACCGGGCTGCCGACGCGGTTGAGCGTGCGCTTCACCGTCGCAAGGTCTTCTTCATAGGAGTCCAGACCATATTGGACGGCGATGACCTCGTGGCCATCGGCCTGCAACGCAGGAATGACCTTGCTGAAGCACGAGCCGTCAGCCCAGATACCGTGACAAAAGACGATTGTCGGCTTCGATGTGACGGACATGGGCACCCCCTGGGGAGTCGCGATTGCAGCCCAATTCTGTCGAAGTGACGCAGCTGCGTCTTTCGAAATCACCCGAATCGACAGAAAGGAGACGCCTCAAACCGCGTCTCCTTTAGCGAGCGAAACGTCACGGCGTGCGACGCCATCGGTGCCGCTAAGGTCGCGGCGTTGGCTGCGGCGAGGGTGTCGCGGCAGGCTGCTGCGACGCCGGAGCAGAAGGTTGCTGTTGCGGTGCTGCTGTGACCGGCAACGAATCGCCGCCGCCGTGCGGGACGCACGTCCCTACATTGCTGAGCAGCCGTTTGGCCTCGATATCGCGGGCTTTCTTGTAGTCGCTGCGGCGGTCGATCCTTGCCGCAGCCGTGCGATCCCAGGCATCGAACGCGTCAGCATAGTGCTGCCGCATCTGCTCCTCAGCGGAAAGGCAATCACTGAACTTGTCGAACACCAGATCGGTGTTGACGGGTGAGATGCCGCCGACCAAGACGACCAACATCCATTTCATCGCGCCAGCCTACGTTCGTGCCCGCTAACGGGAACGAAGAGGCACCGGCAAAGTTCCGAAGGGAGCCCAGGTGCTGACGATATGCGCGCGGGCCTATTCATCTTCTAGTGCGTACGAATCTCATGGGATGGTTGGATCGCAATCCCCTTGCAGTGGCCAAGCTCCGCTGTCCTTTGGTAAGCTGACGATACACGCACTCTCCCAAGCGGGATTGTTGTGACCACACCGCCCGAAAGGACAGCCCATGAGCATCAAAGCCGTCGTGTTCGACGCCTACGGGACGCTCTACGACATCCAGTCGGTCGCTGACATCACCGAAGAGGCCTTTCCCGGCTATGGCGAGATCATCACGCAGGTCTGGCGGATCAAGCAGCTCGAATACACCTGGCTGCGCTCACTGATGCGGCGCTATCGGGATTTTGCCGCCGTGACACGCGACTCGCTGGCTTATACGCTCCGCATGCTTGGGCTCGCTTATGACAACGAGGCCTTTGAGCGCGTCATCGAGAAATATCTGCATCTCGATCTCTATCCGGACGCGACCACCGCGCTCACCGCCTTGAAGCCGCGAAAGCTTGCCATCCTCTCCAACGGCAGCCCGGACATGCTGAACGCCCTGGTGCGCAATTCCGGGCTCGACCGCCTGCTCGATGCCACCATCAGTGTCGACGCGAGGAAGATCTTCAAGCCGAGCCCGGAGGCCTATGAGTTGATCGGCGAGGTGCTCGGCACCGGGCCTGAGGAGGTGCTGTTCGTCTCCTCCAATCCCTGGGACGTCGCCGGCGCCAAGTCATTCGGGCTGAACGTCGCCTGGATCGAGCTGATAACGCCGGAGGCCATGGCACTGGCTTGCGTCGAGACCGAACTCGTGGCACCGCTGACAATGTTCAAGGCGATCCGCACCCAGATGGACGAGCTCGGCTTTGCGCCTGACTATCTGATGCGTTCGCTGTCGGACCTGCCCGGGATCATCAAGGGATGACCCGGACATTGCCGCCCGCCCGTAAGTCCTCGATGAGCCCATTGGAATGAGCCTTCAATCCGTTCGCGCCTTCTTCGCCGAGAAAGCCCCCGATATCTCTGTCATGGAATCCCCGATCAGCTCGGCGACGGTGGCGCTGGCCGCCGAAGCCTATGGCGTCGAGCCCGGCATGATCGCCAAGACGCTGTCCTTGCGCATCGGCGAGCGTGTGATCCTGATCGTCGCCGCCGGCACCTCGCGCATGGACAACAGGAAGGTGAAGGCGCAGTTCGGCGGCAAGCCGAAGATGCTGGGGCTGGAAGAGGTCGCCGACATCACCGGCCACGAGGTCGGCGGCGTCTGCCCGTTCGGGCTGAAATCACCGCTGCCGGTCTATTGTGACATCTCGTTGAAGGCATACGAATTGGTGGTGCCGGCCGCGGGCTCGACCCACAGCGCCGTCCGCATCACGCCGGAACGGATGGCCGAGCTGACCGCCGCTGAATGGGTCGATGTCTGCGAGGTCAGGCCGTAACGCGCCGCGCGGATCTCACATCTAGCCACCCCAGCCGCAATAGGGCCGGCAGCGATAGCCTGCACGATGCCAATGGCCCCAGTGCCAGCCGAAACGCGCCTGCACCAGGTCGCTCTCCTGCACCATCGGCCTGGCGGCTCCGGACAAAGGCGTGACTGGAGCTGCCATTGCAGGTGCGCCGAGCAACAGCGCGCCAATCACGAAAGATGCAGCAGGAATTCCGGTCTTGAATTTGGTCTTGAATTTGGTCTCGGACATGACATTCCTCCGATCCACAGCCTGCGACCGCAATCAACCTGGCAGAGGGCAATTCGTTGCACTGACATGACGGTTTCGGGACGGGACGGCCGGTCTGTGAACCGTGATGGCGCAAGATGCAATGCCTGATGCATTTGCCGGTCAGCTCGGAAAACCGCTGCACGGTTTTCCGGATCATGCTCTAATGTGGGGACCATGCCCGACGACAAGGTGAAACGACGACTGACCACCGTGCTGTGCGCTGACGTGTACGGCTATTCCCGACTCATGGAAGCGGACGAGGCCGGAACGCTGGAGGCGCTGCGCCGCTCCCGCTCGGCCATCGCCCGACTGGTCGAGCGCCATGACGGCCGCATCGTGAATACCTGGGGCGATGCCGTGATCGCCGAGTTCGCCAGCGTGGTCGAGGCCGTGCAAAGCGCGATCGAGATTCAGCAGGAAATATCCGATCAGGAATCGGTCGCGCCGCAAGCGAGCGCGATGCGGTTTCGCATCGGCATCAATCTCGGCGACGTGATGGTGGATGGCACCAACATCTATGGTGACGGGGTCAATATCGCATCGCGGCTGCAGGAGCTCGCCGACCCCGGCGGGGTCGTGATCTCGAGCTCCGTCTACGACCAGGTGCACAACAAATTATCCGTTGGTTTCGACTGTCTAGGCCAGCGCCCGATGAAGAACATCGCGCCCCTGACCAGCTATCGGCTGACCCTGGGCGGCCAGGCCGCCGGGCAAGCCGGCCTCCCCTTGCAGGAAAACCGGACTCCATCACAGAGCGCGCGCGCTCCGGGGATCGACGACAGGCGCGAGCCATCATCGTCCACGAATGCCGTTTCGGATTGGCTGGGAAGGCTGCCGCGGCCGGTCGCCGTGGCGCTAACCGTCTCGGCCTTCCTGATCACGATCAATCTGTTCACCGGCGCGCATAAGATCTGGTTCCATTGGCCAGTCGCGATCATCCTGCTCGGCGCCGCCTTGCGGACGGTGCTCGGACGTCGACCGGAACGGGACAGAAGCTAGGCAGCGCTAATCATTGTCATAGGGCCGTGGCTGCACCTGCTGAGGGGGCGGCGCATTGTCATAGCGCGGCGGCGGCGCTGCCCGATTGCGCGGGACTTGCTGTTGCGGCGGCATCTGATTGTTGGACTGGAACACAGCGCGGCAGCCGCTGGAAAGTTGCGGCGTGTTCTGTCGCAGGCAAGCGGTGATGCGGCTCACATCCGGAATCTGGTCGCTGCACAGCCGCCAGACGTCGGGCGTGCAGGCCATCTGCTGCTCCAGGGTTCCACGATATTCTTCAGCGGAGGCTACGCCCTGTGCGACGATGCCAATCGCTAGCGCCACACCCAGCGCAATCCGCTCTTCTCGCATGGTTCCAATCCCTTCCAAACTCGCTCGATTTGTTTTCAATCAATGAGGCGCGGACAGGTTCTGGACCAACAACAAAATGTGAGGAAGGGGCTGGAACCTATTCCACCCTGCCAATCTTCTTCACCGCCGCGATCAGCCGTGCGCTGTCGGTTGCGACGAACTTGGCGAACTCGGGCGCATCCTGATACGCGACGAGGCTGCCCGAGGCGTCGAACGTTTTGAGCACGTCCGGGCTCGTCATCACCTGCGCCATCGCTTCGCGCAAGCGGCTCGCGACCGGTGCGGGGAGCGCGCTCTGTGCGAACAGCCCGGCCCAGATGTACATCTCGACATCCTTGTAACCCAACTCCTGAAAGGTCGGCACGTCGGGGAAGCTCGCGATGCGATGCGCACCGCAATTGCCGAGCACGCGCAGCTTGCCGTCGTCGACCTGCGGCTTCAGCGTGCCCGGCGCCGCCGCGATCGCCTGCACGGTACCACTGAGCAGCGCAGTCAGCGCCGGCCCTGCGCCGCGGAACGGCACATGCAGCAATTTGATGTCGGCGCTGTTTGCGAACATCTCCATCGCCACATGCAGCGTGCCATAGGGACCGGACGAACCATAAGTGATCTGGCCGGGGCGTTTCTTCGCGTCCGCGACGAATTCCTGCGCCGTCTTCCATGGCGCCGAAGTCGGCACCGCAAGCAGCGTCGGATCGGCCAGCACGCGCGCGATCGGCATGAACTGCGACATTTCGTAGGCAACGGGGCGGTCGAACAGCCGGTCGGCCTCGGGCAACACCGCGAGCGAGGACAATGTCATCAGCAGGGTGTAGCCATCGGGCTCGGCGCGCGCGGCCGCGGCATTGCCGACCGATCCGCCGGCGCCGCCGGCACGGTTGTCGACGATGACGGACTTGCCGAGGATCCGCTCCAGCGCCTGCGCGACGGGGCGCGCGGCGAGATCGGCCTGGCCGCCGGCGGGGAATGGCACGATCATGGTGATGTTGCGAACGGGGTAGGTTTGCGCGAAGGCCGGCGCCGGTAACGCGGCCCGCAACATTGGCAATGCGGCAACGGCGCGCAAGACGTCACGTCGATCCATGCGTCGATTCATGCGTCGATTCATGGCAGCCCCCTCCCGTTGTTTTCTTGTTTCGCTCCCAGCCTAGCGTCACAGGCCGCAAGAACAAGTCGTTTACGAAGTGTTAGCCATGTTCGGCCTCGTCCGGAACGCATCCCTCCCCCCTCCGTTGCCCCAGCAGGGAGTGTGAGGAGGGAACGTGCCGTGGGAAAACTTGCGACCATTGACCTCGCCCTGGACGAGATGCTGGTGAACCTGGCGGCGATCGTCCTGCGGCTTTCAAAGCCCGAGATAACGCGAACGCCGGAAGCCCGCCGCGCCCTGACGCAATCGGTGCACCAATACGCGGTATGCGCCGCGCGCTCGACCGACCCGCGCGTGCATGAATTGAAGACGCAGTTGGAGAACACGATCAAGCCGAGCCTGCGCATCGTCGCGATCGATGGCGTGAAGGTGTCGTAGCGAGATCTCGTAGGGTGGGCAAAGGCGCGCTCTTGGCGCGCCGTGCCCACGCTCACTCGCCGAATTGCACATGTCCCTGCGAACAGAGGGAAGAACATCCGCCCTGTGCGCGCTGATATCGAGACACCTGCAATCCCCTCGGGCAAAGACGTGGGCACGCTTCGCTTTGCCCACCCTACGATAGTAACGAGATGCCGTAGGGTGGGCAAAGTCGCGCTCTTGGCGCGCCGTGCCCACGCTCACTCGCCGAATTGCCCGGAAATATCACGCATGTCCCCGCCCCAATCCACGGGAAGCGTGCCCTGCTCCACGTAGCGATGGAAGCTGCTGAGAGACCAATCGCGCACCCGGGTGACGAGGCCGTGCTTCACGGGATTGAAGTGAATGTAATCGACGTGTCTCTCCAAATCCTCTTCATCACGGATCGCGTGCTCCCAATAGCGGCGCTGCCAGATGCCCTTCTCGCGTTTTTTCAATTTGCTCATTGAAGGCGAGCCGGCCTCCATACCTCGCGAAAAGCCGCCTTTGATCAGATTCCAACGCGATGAAAAGTCGACGTCATGGTCCGGAAGCGACCAAATGGCATGGAGATGATCGGGAAGGACACAAATAGCGACCGTCTCGAACGGGCGGCGCTGCTGGACAGTCTGATAAATTCGTCTCAGGCGATCAACATCGTCCACGAGGAGAGTAGTTGAGCGATCAGCGAGCACGACGGTGAAGAAGAACGTGCTGCCCTGTGCGCGCCGATATCGAGACACTGGCGATCCCCCGCGGCAAAGACGTGGGCACGCTGCGCTTTGCCCACCCTACGATAGTTTGCTCGAGGGATAGACTAGCGAGATCTCGTAGGGTGGGCAAAGGCGCGCTCTTCGCGCGCCGTGCCCACGCTCACTCGCCGAATTGCCCGACTGTCGGGCATAGCCCTGCAAGCACGGCGGTCCCTTGTGGGCGCCGATGGCGAGACGCTTGCGACCCCGAGGCAAAGACGTGGGCACGCTTCGCTTTGCCCACCCTACGATAGTTTGCTCGAGGGATGGACTAGCGAGATCTCGTAGGGTGGGCAAAGGCGCGCTCTTGGCGCGCCGTGCCCACGGTCACTCGCCGAATTGCCCGACTGTCGGGCATAGCCCTGCAAGCACGGCGGTCCCTTGTGGGCGCCGATGGCGAGACGCTTGCGATCACCCCGGGGCAAAGACGTGGGCACGCTTCGCTTTGCCCACCCTACGATAGTTTGCTCGAGGGATGGACTAGCGAGATCTCGTAGGGTGGGCAAAGGCGCGCTCTTGGCGCGCCGTGCCCACGGTCACTCGCCGAATTGCCCGACTGTCGGGCATAGCCCTGCAAGCACGGCGGTCCCTTGTGGGCGCCGATGGCGAGACGCTTGCGATTACCCCGGGGCAAAGACGTGGGCACGCTGCGCTTTGCCCGCCCTACGATAGCTGTTTGCAGGATAGACTAACGCCCTCCATAGTGGCTATCCCGCCTTCGCACGCTTCTGCGGCTTCCGCTTGCAGGTGCCGGGCAGCTTCGCCGCCAGGAAATCAGCGAGCGCTTCGACCCGCGCGGGGCGCGGGCCGCCGGGCGGAGTGACGAGGTGCACGGCGCCTTCGGCCTGCTTCCAGTCTTTCAGGATGACCTCGACGGCGCCGGACGAAATGGCGTCGCCGACGATGAACTCGGGCAGCTCGGCGATGCCGAGGCCGGCGATGAGCGAGGGCATCACGGCTTCACCGTTGTTGACGCGAAGCTGGCCGCCGGGACGGACGCTGGCCTGCTCGCCGGCGGCGTTGGTGTAGTGCCAGAGGTTCGGTGTCGAGAGATAGGCGTAAGCGAAGCATTTGTGCTCGGCGAGATGCATCGGATGCGTGGGACGACCGTGCTTCCTGAGATAGGACGGCGCGGCCACGGTGAAGCGCGGCATGGTGAACAGCCGGCGCGCGATCAGCGAGGAATCCGGCAGGCGCGCGATCCGCACCGCGATGTCGAAACCTTCGCCGATCAGATCGACGGTCGCATCGCTCAAGTGAAGATCGACCGAGACCTCCGGATAGGTCTCGAAGAACTCCGGCAAGAGCGGCGCCACCGCCTTGATGCCGAACGTCATGGGCACCGCCAACCGCACCAGCCCGCGCGGCGCCACCGATTGCGCCAAGGCCTCGTTCTCGGCTGCCTCGCCGTCGGCAAGCAGCCGCGTGGCGCGGTCGGCGAGCTTATGGCCGGCATCGGTCAGCGCGAGACGCCGCGATGTGCGGTTGAACAAGCGGGCCCCTAACCGCTCCTCCAGGCGGGTGACAGCCTTGGACACTGTCGCCTTGGACATTGTGAGCTCGCTGGCGGCCCCCGCAAACGACCGTAGCTCCACGACTTTTGCAAAAATCGCGAGCGCCTCGAAATCGGGGAGTTTTGCCATGGCTGGGTCCGTCAGGGTTATCCTGGGAAACAATGTGTTTCGACAGTTTCTATTTCTATACCACAGGCGACGGCTTATCCAAGGTCCATCAGGAATTGAGGACTGCTCCAACCCAGGGGATGACGCAAATGATCGAACTCAGACCTTTCGATAAGCTCGGCGGCGCCGATCACGGCTGGCTGAAAGCCAAGCATCATTTCTCCTTCGCCAGTCACTACGATCCGAACAACATGGGTCATGGCGCGTTGCGGGTGTGGAACGATGACGAGATCGCGCCGAACACCGGCTTTCCCGCCCATCCCCACGCCAACATGGAGATCATCACCTATGTGCGCGAAGGCGCGATCACCCATCAGGACAGCCTCGGCAACGAGGGCCGCACGGAAGCGGGCGACGTGCAGGTGATGAGTGCCGGCAGCGGCATCCGCCATTCCGAGTACAATCTCGAGCCGACCAGGACCCGGATCTTCCAGATCTGGATCGAGCCTGTGGCGCGCGGCGGTCAGCCGACCTGGGGCTCAAAACCGTTTCCGAAGGCGGATCGCTCCGGCAGGCTTGTCACCATCGCGAGCGGCCTTGACGGTGACACCGACGCGCTGCCGATCCGCGCCGATGCGCGGGTGCTCGCCACCACGCTGAAGGCCGGCGAGAGCGCGGAGTACGAGCCCCACAAGGCGCGCCACCTGTATCTGGTGCCCGCGGCCGGCGCGATCGAGGTCAACGGCGTGCGCGTCAATGCGCGCGACGGGGCCGCGATCCGCGACGAGAGCAAGCTGACCATCACGGCGCTCGAAGATTCCGAGCTCGTGCTCGTCGACGCGGCGTAAACCGCTCTCTCCGTCATGGCCGGGCTTGTCCCGGCCATCCACGCGCATCAGCGAGTCACCAAGAACGTGGATGCCCGGGACAAGCCCGGGCATGACGACCTCAACAACCAATCAAACTCGTCACCCAACGGAGACCACCATGACCAAAGTTCTCGTCCTCTATTATTCCGCCTATGGCCATATCGAAGCGATGGCGAATGCCGTCGCGGAAGGCGCGCGCGAAGCCGGCGCCACCGTCGACATCAAGCGCGTGCCTGAGCTGGTGCCGGCCGAAGTCGCGAAAGCCTCGTATTACAAGGTCGATCAGGCCGCCCCCATCGCCAAGATCGAAGACCTCGCCAATTACGATGCGATCATCGTCGGCACCGGCACCCGCTTCGGCCGCATCGCCTCGCAGATGGCGAACTTCCTCGACCAGGCCGGCGGGCTCTGGGCCAAGGGCGCGCTGCACGGCAAGGTCGGTGGCGCCTTCACCGCAAGCGCGACCCAGCATGGCGGCCAGGAGACGACGCTGTTCTCGATCATCACCAACCTCCTGCATTTCGGCATGGTGATCGTCGGCATGAACTACGGCTTTGCCGGCCAGATGAAGCTCGACGAGGTCACCGGCGGCGCGCCCTATGGCGCCACCACGATCACCGGCGGCGACGGCAGCCGCCAGCCCAGCGCCAACGAGCTCGCCGGCGCGCGCTATCAGGGCCGCCAGATCGCGGAGACCGCGAAGAAGCTGCACGGTTAGGCCAGGGCTTCAATCTGCTGCATGGCAGATGCGACGCGGGCGGCATTCTCTCACGGGAATGCCGCCCCTTCTCTATGAGCGACAACGAGACGACTTCCGGACAGGACTTTGCGATAGCGATGGCTTTCGAACTTCTCTTGATTGCACAGATGATCCGCAGGCCGGCCCAGGCGCTGGCGCGCCGCTGGTATTGCCGCAGCCTGTTTCGCGCCTCGCGCGGCCGGTTTCACTGCGCCGAGTGCACCGGCTCGTAATCCGTCACGCCCGCGTGATGTCCGCGTGCGGCGGGATGCTGACATCAGGCGCAGATGCGGATGCCGTCGAAAGCCACCAGCCGTCGCCGGCGAACCAGCAGGTCTCGTCGGGCGCCTCGCCTCGCCGCAGCGACTGCACCCCCTCCCAGCCTTTTGCGAACGCTTCGGCCAGTCGCCGGCCCGCCTCCGCATCCTGAAGCCCGGCGCAGCCGATGAACTGGGCGCGGCTCAGGAATTTCGCGGGCCAGGCCGTGCCCTGCTGCGGGCGAGTGATCATCAACATGCCGCCGAGCACGCCCGCGGGCGCCAGCGGAAACACCAGCCGGCCGCCGGGCCGCAGCGCCCCCAGCCATTCCGGCGCCGGCTGCGCCGCGCCCGCACAGACGTAGATCACGTCGACATCGGGCAGATCGGAGGCAACGCCCGAGCGCGCGCGCAGCTCGACATTGGCGATGTCCTTCAGGTTCTCGCGCGCAAGCGCTGCGAGCCGTTCGTCGACCTCATAGGCGTAGACGCAACCGCCAGGCCCGGCGAGCTCGGCGAGGATCGCGGTGTAATAGCCCGTGCCCGCGCCGATCTGCAGCACCGTCTCTCCTTCCTTGACACCGCAGCCGCTGAGCCAATGCGCGTGCGCGCCGGGCATGCCGATGTTGATGCCCCGCGCCGGATCCAGCGCCAGCAGCGTGTTCTGATAGAGGAAGGCGGGATCGTCGTCGGGCGTCACGACATAGGGATGGCCGCCCAGTGTGATCGACCACGGCCCGGGCCCGGCGAAGGGTTCGCGCCTCACCTTGCGAAAGGCCTGCTCGAGGCGAGGGTCCGTGGCCCTGGCCGCGGCGCAGATCAATTGCGCAAAGAACGCGCGATATTTGTCCGAACGATCGTGCATGTCGCCTCCTGAATGAGGCGGTCACGATAGCACAATTCATGCGATATTCGAGCGACCGCTGCAACCGGCGACGGTTCAGCGCGCCTTGCCCATGGCCCGCGCGGCCAAGGCCGCAAGCCTTGGATGACGGCGCAGTCCCTGCGCGGCATGGTCGCGCAGAACAAAAGGCAGCCCGCGCCAGGACAGCGCGACGGTGACATCGGTCAATGGCAACGGCTCGGCGCCGAAGCGGCGCTTGTAGTCGTGATTGCCGATGCTGAGATCGAAGCGCCGCACGCCCTGCGCATGCAGGGCCGCCATGGTGCGCTCGGTCACGAGCAGCCCCGGCGAGCAATTCGCCCATCGCTTGCCGGCATTGCCGATTCGCAGCAAATAGAAGGTCGCGCCGTATCTGACGCCGAACGCGGTCGCGACGATGCCCTCGTCGCAGACGAGCGCCGAAATGACCGCATAGCCTTCCGCAACGCCCCGACGGGCGACATCGCGGTAGAAGCGGGAATGGGCCGCGTCGTTGAGGACGAACCGCAAGCCGATCTGCTGCATGCGCTCCTGCTGCTGGATGTCGATCACGTCCAGAAGCTGCTGCGCGCGTACGACGTCGGTCGCGATCTCGAAGCGGGCGCCGGCATGGCGGTTGAACACGCGCCAGCAGCGCGGCATCTGCATGCGCTTGATCGAGGCCTGATAGTCCGCATAGTCATCGCCGGTCAGCACGAGATTGGCGTTCAGCGAGCAGGAGCCGGAGCGGCCGAGCGACACCAGCGGGTTCGGCTTGGCACCGACATAGGACGGCATCTTCTTGAAGCGAAGCAGGTCGAAACGATCAGGCAAGGCGCGCAAGCCATCGACCAGCGCCGCACTGATCGCCTCGGCGCCGGCCGCATCGAAATTCGCATCCCCCGCAACGATCGGAGCGTTATTGTCGGAGACGCCGAGATCGGCAAACTCGACGATACGGATGCCGCGCCTAAAGTGGCTGAACATCGGCACGACAGCGATGTCCTTGGCCGTCGCCGCGTCGGTGATGACAGCGATCAGCGGCGCGACGCCTTCAAACGCCTCGTACCAGGCACCCAGCCAGTAACCATGTTGAAACGCGGTGCGATGCCCACCGTTCAGGCGCAATGCCGCCTGTTGCCAGTCGCGCAGGAACTCGACCGAGATTCCCGACGCGCTTGAGGCCCGACCGTCTAGCTGCTCGACGCTGAGAAACGCCATTTGCGGGGCATACAGTTAATGAACACGTCCAGATAGATGATGTTTTGCCGCTGACTACAAGTTACGTTGCTGCTTATCGTTAAGCGGTTACCGTCAGCCCGCGCGCATGTTTTCAGCCGCGCCGATATCCGACGCACGGCTGCGACAGATTGTCAGCGATCGGGTTCACCTTGAGCGACGCATTGGAACCTGGCCAGAAAGTGCAGCCCTGCGACCGCAAGCGCGAACATGAACCAGACCGGATTCTGCCGCTCGACCAGGAAGGTCTCGGTCGTTCCGAAGTAGAGGCCGAACAGCCAGATGGTCAGGAACAGCCTGCCCAGCGCATGGCTGCGATTGTGGGCCTGGACCTCCTGGAAATTGCGCAGCGGCGCGAGCACGAAGATGAGGATGACGAGCAAGAGGCCCGGCAGGCCGATGGTGACGGCAAGGTCGAGATAGCTGTTGTGGCTGTGCGCCGCGGTCACCGCCCATTCCGAGCCCTGGATGGTCTTCCCTTCCGCCGCGCCGTCCCAGAACGCCGCATAGCCATGACCGGTGATCGGCTTTTCCGCAACGGCTCCGAGCGCAAACTCCCAGATCTCGGAACGGCCGGTGAAGGTGGGGTCGATCGGAAGCGCCCGCGTGATGCCGCCGAGCACCGGGCTCATGACGCTGCCGACCGTCAGCAGGTTCATCACGATCAGCGGCGCGAAGCAGATGATCCGCTTCAGCCACAGGCTTCTGATGGCATAGACCACCGATGCCAGCGCATAGACCGCAAGACACAGCACCGAGGACGTCTTGCCGCCGGTGAAGATCAGAAAGATGCCGGAAAGCAGCGCGATCGCCGGCCCCATCACGAAGGAGCCCACGGCCGTCAGGTAAATGCCTGTATAGACCAGGATCGACATCACCGGCGAGGCGATGTTCTTGTGGCCGAAGCTGCCGCGCCAGTCGCCGGCAAGCTGCGGCTCGGTGATGTCGAGCGCGGTGTGGATCGAATATTGCGGGGCAAGGATGATGCCGAGATAGCATATCACCAGCAGCACCAGCGCGGCGCCGCCGAGGCACAGATCGAAGCTTCGCTGCGTCGGCGGCAGCAGCGGCAGCAGGATAGCCAGCGTGGTTGCGCTGGCCGCGAGCACGAAGCGCTGGATCGAGATCTCGCGGCTCTCGGAGAATGCGAGATTGATCATCATCCAGCCGATCAGGCAGAGATGCAGCGGCGTGACCAGGCTTCTGAGCGAGGGCGCGTCGGTCGTGAAGGTGAGCAGCACCGCGATCGCGGCCAGCAATCCGAACGAGACGTAGGTCGTCGCCAATCGTCCGCTGACGATGGCGGCGACGTCGGGGTTGCGCAGATCGGCAAACGGATCGAGCGTGATCAGGACCAGCAGCAGGCTTGCAACGGCAACAAGACAACGCGCCGTGCTCGCGACGTCGAACTTCGCCAGCGCATTGCGCAGCGCCTCGCCCAGCGAGCGGGCCTCGACGTCGGTCATGTCTGCGGCGCTGCGATTCATGCCTCAAGGCCTGCCGGGACGATGGGGGACTCCAAGGGTCTACACCGGGCTACACCGGGTCTAGCCCATCCCCGTTAACCATCCGTCAACCAGCCCGCCCGAGGCGGCAGGGACCAGGCTCTGCCGCGCGACGCTGCGCGCGATTTCGTAATATTGCAGCGCGCGCTGCTCCAGCGTCAGATTGTCCACGATGTAGCCGCGCGGATCGAATTTTCCCGCGGTGCAGCCCGCCCAGAAATCGGTCCAGCGCTCCTCGAAGCCGGCGTGGTCGGTGAACTTGAGCCCGCAGCGATCATCCCAATAGGGCACCGACGAGACGGGCGCGAACTGGACGCGGTGCGGGTAATAGTCGGGATCCCGCCACGGACCGCCGGGATCCCAGGCAAACACCGGCACGCCGCAGGACAGCGCCTGCTGATAGGCAATGCCCTGGCTCTCGTTCTGGCACAGGAAGATCATCGCGCGCGAGCGTGCCAGCGCGGACCGGTAGTCCTCCTCCTTGTAGCTGCCGTAACGCAGCTCGGTGAAGGAGCGGCCTTCCCTCGTCAGCCTTGCGCGAACCGGCTCGAGCAGCTCCGGCACGTGCCGCTCGCGATCCAGGCTGAGCTTGTCGTAGATCAGGACGTCGACGGTCTTGTCGCGCGGGCGCGACGGCGCCCAGTGATCCGTGTCGATGCCGACGGGCCAGGCTTCCGTCTCAGGCCAATGCGGCCGGTACATCTCGGCATACCACGGACCGGGCACCAGGAATTTCCTGACTGGAAGCCGCCTGAACAGGTCAGGATCGTCGAACGGATGGTTATAGGCACAAACGCCAAGCAGGATCGGGTTCTTCCACGCAAACTTGTCGAGCAGGAAGGCGCGACCGATGATGCAGGCGACTTCTTCCTGATGTTGCGCGATGTAGCCGTAGTCGTTGACGCGATAGCGGATGCCGAGCCGGTCGAGCCCGGCGCAGAGATTGAGGAACACGCGCAGCTGCCCGCTCATGCGCGGCTCACCAAACAGCATCTTGCGCGCCATGCGACGCAGATGGCGGTCGCCGGGAAACCAGCGATCGTCCTTGTCCTCGTAGAACAGGTTGAGGATCATGTCGTCAGGATCGTAGTCGAACGTCTTTGCGGGCACTTTCATCCATCCGCGGCATCAAGGGCTGTAGTGTCGCACGAGACCGGCTGTCGCACCTGTCGAAATCAGCGACAGACTTAACGCCCTGGGTTTAACGCTAATCTACGAAACCGGTGATTTGGGCCGCGTCCGCAACACCGATTTGGTTCTTATCCGGGTATCATCTGCGCACGCCAGGACCGCGGCTGCAGGCCGCCTGGTTAACAGATCCTTAAACACGACGAGCCCCCGCTTGCCTCTCGCCGATGCCATGCTCGATGCAGCGACCACAGCCTCGGTGGCGGCGGACGCGCGCGCGACGTCGCCTGCCGTGTCGGTTGTCATCCCGGCGAAGAATGCCGCAGCCTATATCGGCGAAGCCATCGAGAGCGCGCTCATGCAGGGCGGCGTCGGCGAGATCATCGTCGTCGACGACGGCTCCACCGACGGCACCGACGCAATCGTCCGCGCCATCCGCGAGCCGCGGCTGCGCCTGATGCGGAACGACGCCAGCGGCGTGTCGGCCGCACGCAACCTCGGTGCCCGCAACGCGCGCGGGGACTGGCTGCTCTTCCTCGATGCGGATGATCGCCTGCGGCCCGACGCGGTCAAGACATTGCTGGCGACGGCCAGGACCGCGCCGCAGGCGGTTCTGGTCTATGGCGACTACAACACCATCGACAGCGCCGGGCGAACGATCGGCCGCCGCGATCTCTTGAAGGGACGGCTCAAGCCCTCGGGCAATGTGCTGGAACGGCTCGCCGGCGGCAATTTCATCGTCAACGGCGGCATCATGCTGATTCGCGCAGATGCCTTCCGCACCAGCGGCGGCTTCGACGTTTCACTGCGCTATTGCGAGGACTGGCACTGCTGGTGCCGGCTCGCCGCAACGGGCGAATTCGCCTATGTGCCCAAGCTTCTGCTCGATTATCGGCTGCACACGGCCAATACGATGCATGCGGCAGCGCGGACGCCGCAGGATTTCTTCCCGGCGGTGGCGCGCGTGTTCGGTGACGAGCTCATCCTGGGCAAGCTGCCATCGGGCGCGGCTGCGCGGCTGCGGCAGGCGGCCGAGATCCATCTCGTCACCTATGCCGCGACGCAGGCGGTCCGCTTCGGGCGATATCGCGAGGCGCTTGCCTATCTCGGCATGGTCGGGCAGCGATCGCTCAAGGCGATGCCGCGGTCCGCGATCAAGATCGCGCTTTCCTGGCTTGGGATCTAGCGTCTCTGCGCCAACCCGTCAGGAGACGGTGTTCGAGGCCTGATAGGGCTTCGGATCGTAACCGAAAGCCGCGAGCGTGGACCCGACGGCCACCATCATGGGGTGCATCGCGACGACCGCTTTCGATGACGTCAGCAAGCGGAGCGAGCGGACCAGAGACAGCGGCAGCCGTCCGAGCGTCTGCGCAAACAGGCGCGCCCGTGCCGACGCACCGTGCGCGGCCTTGGATCGCACACGATAGTTGATGACCCCGATGCGCAGGCCTCGCCTGGCGATCCAGCCGAAGTCAGTGCGGCTTTGCGGCACGGTCTCGGTGATGACGGCTTCCGCGGTCCAGTGGAAGATCATGCCGGCATTGCGGCCGCGATAGAAGAAGTCGCAATCGCCGCCGCCGAGAAAATTGAACTGCAGATCGAAGGCGGGGCTGCCGAGCCGGTCGAACGCAGCGCGCGTGATCAGGCAATTGCCGCAGCCATAGATCATCGGCACAGCACCGGTGTAATCGTAGGCAGGGCAGAACGCGGGATGACGCGCGAGCCAGGGCTGGCTGTCATCGTCAAACGCGGGCAGCACCGGTCCGCCGACAATGTCGGCACCGGTCGCCTCCGCCGTGCGAACCATCAGCTCGAGCCAATCGGGCGAAGCGATCTCGTCGTCGTCGATCATCAGGAAGCGGGTCGCGGCGGGAAACACCGCCTGCGCCGTCTCGAACGCGGCGTTGATCGCCCGGCAATTGCCCTGCCGCTTCTCGACCAGACAGATGCCCTGGAGTTTGCCTGACACGAGGTATTCCGCAGCCACCGGCGCGCTCGCGCGTGCTGCCGCATCGTTCTCAACCATGACCACCGCGAATGAGCGCGGGGTGCGCTGGTTGACCAGCGAATCCAGCGTCAGCCGCAGATGTTCAGGTCGGCGGAAACAGGGAATGCAGACGACGATGCCGACCGAGAGGTCGATAACGCGCGAACTCGTCGCGATCTCCCTGAAGGGATCGCGCACCGCGTCTGAGATCCGGCTGGCGGACAAATCTGTCGGGATCAGCGTCATTGCGTTCTCAATGCCTGAGATATGTTGAGAAAGCCCTGCCTCCACTGTCCCGCGACGGCACGGCCGCACGGGACAGATGCGTCCCAATATGAGCGGCCTGCCCGCGTGATCAAATTGCACCGCGACGGCGATGTCGCGTCAGTGAGGCGTCCTGTCATGCGCTTGACCGCTTCGCGTGCTTTTTCCTGCAAATTCCGTCGCGCCTCACACTGCAATTCGCGGTCCATCACGCGCCAGCGGCGCAGGCATGAACGATGCCGTAGTTAACGCGGGGTCTGATTAACCCAGCTGTAAGCACCGCGATCGGTGATGCCCCGCGGCACCGGATTTGCTCTTCGAGGTCGCGAGATTTTTCCTGTAAATTTAAGTCGAACAAGCGCGGTTGGAAACAATGGGCAGGTCAGCAACGATCGATCTCGCGACGGCGACGCTGCCGAAGCTCGAAGCCTTCGACGGCGCCGCCGTGCTGCCGATGTGCGCGCCGCCGGGCACGCATGGTAACGAACCGTTAATCACTGGAGGGCTGGCGGCACCGAGGCGGCCCAACGACGCGGCAAGAGGCGGCGTGCCCTTAAACGCTTTGTTTGCCATTTCGGTGAATAGTCCCTCAATGAGTATGGTTAATTTTCCCTGTTGCGTTGATTGGGCACCTATATCCCCGGTGCGAGGCGTAAAGCGAAGAGTAACCCCTCAGCCCGCGACCGTTGCAATGAAAGCTGGGGACTATGCTTGACTACAACCAGCCGATCGATCGGGCCAAAAATCCGACCGCGTCGGAAGCCTCGCGGCGGAGATCCGGGTCCAGCTTCAACGTGCTGGAGCTCGCCAGCCTGCTGTGGCGGCGCAGGATCGCGATTGCCTCCGCGGCACTGATCGGCGCGTGCCTCGCCGTCGTCGTCGGCAAGAGCTTGGCACCCCGCTACACCGCGACCGCGCAGCTCTATGTCGATCCCCGCGAGCTTCAACTGGTCGATCGCGAGCTGACGCCGCGCGCGCAGGACGTCTCCGGCATGTCCATGCTGGTGGAGAGCCAGGCGCGCCTCATCACCTCCAACAGCGTTCTGCTGCAGGTGATCCAGCAGGCAGGTCTCGACAAGGATCCGGAATTCGGCGGCAGCGACGGCAAGACCCTGGCTGCCTCCTTGCTCGGCCTGGTCGGCCTCCAGCCCCGCACGCCTTCCGCTGCGGAAGCCAAGGAGGTGCAGCTCGCCGCGCTCGACGCGCTGAACAAGCACATCACGATCCGCAAGACCGAAAAGAGCTTTATCGTCGACATCGAGGTCTGGTCGACCGATCCGGCGAAGGCGGCGATGCTGGCCAACACCCTGACCAGCACCTACCTCACGGAATCCCGCAACTCCCAGGCCCTGGCGGCGCGGCGCGCCACCAGCGAATTGTCGGGCCGGCTGAAGGAGCTGCGCGAGCGGCTGCGCAATGCCGAGACCGCGCTTGCCAACTACAAGGCCCAGAACAATTTCGTCGGCACCCAGGATTCGCTGATCTCCGATCAGCAACTCTCCTCCAGCAACCAGCGCCTGTCCGCGGCCCGCGCAGCGACGATGGACGCCCAAGCGCGGTTGGACCAGATCGAGGCCAACAAGCGGACCGCCGCGGATGCGGGCGCAATCCCCGAAGCGCTGCAATCGCCGACCATCGCCAATTTGCGCGCGCAATATGCCGACGCCCGCAAGAAATATGCGGAGCAGACCGCCGAACTCGGCCCGCGCCACCCGGCGCTGCGGCAGACCGAGAAGCAGGTCGAGGATCTCAAGCGCACCATCAACGAAGAGATCGATCGCTTCGCACTGTCCGCCAAGAACGACCTGACCCGCGCCCGCGATTACGAAGCCTCGCTCAACCGTGCGCTGGAGGTGCAGAAGCGACAGAGCGTGCAGCTGAGCCAGGCGGCGGTGCGCCTGCGCGAGCTCGAGCGCGAAGCCGACGCCAGCCGCGATGTCTACCAGTCATTTCTCAAGCGCTCGCGCGAGACCGAGGAACAGGAAACCCTGAACACCTCGGCGGCGCGCGTCATCGGCGAAGCCACGATACCGCAACGCCGCTCGTTCCCGCCGGGCATGACCCTGTTCGCAATGATCGGCTTCGGCTTCGGCGCGCTCGCCGCCATCTTCTGGTTCGTCGCGGCCGAGCATCTGTTCAATGGCACGACCGCCCCCGAACCGAGCCGCCGCGAACGCAAGCCTGCGCCCGAAATCGCGATGCCTGAGGCCGAAGCCACCGCGCCTCTGCCTGCGCTCGCGCTGGTCGAGAAGCCGCTGATTGCCCGGCTCCAGGAGGCAGACGTGATCCGCACGCTCGGCGCCATTCTCGCAACCGGCAGCGGCGTCGACCTGACCCGAATCGGCTGGCCGACACTCCGGCCCGGATTTCCGTTGACGACGCTGCTCAACGCGCTGCGCGACATGCGTGCGGCGATGGCGCGCCGCGCCGGCAGCAAGACGATGCCCGTGATTGCGCTGGTCGGGGCCGGCCAGACCCCGGAGCGCAGCGTGACCACGTTGAACTTCGCGCTCGCGGCCGCGCGCGACGGCAGCCGCGTGCTGATGATCGATGCCGACCATCAATCACACGCGCTCTCGAACAGGATCAAACGCCCAGGCAAGACCGAAACCGGCAAGGTGGGCTGGTTCTCGATCGGCAGCAAGGCCGCGCGCGAGATCAAGACCGTGAACGGCATCTCGGTGCTGCCGGCGACCGAGACCGATGCCGGCAAGGCCACTGAGTCGATCCGCAAGGCAATCGCGCAGGCGCGCGCGGCCGGCGGTTATGACCTCGTCATTCTCGACGGCCCCGCGATGCCGCTCTCGGCCGCCGGCCGCAAGCTGCTCGATGGCGCTGACGCGCTGGTGGCGGTGCTGCCGACCAGCCACGACATCAACGACAGCATGGAAGAGATCCTGACCGCGCTCGGCGCCGCCCAGCGCAAGCTTGTCGGCGTCGTGCTCGACGAGCTCACCCCGGCAACCCAAACGCTCCAGCGAGGCAAACAATATGCTTGAGCGCCGCGTCAATCTCGAAGGTCGGGCCGCAACCGCCGACGTGCCCCGGATCACTGTCGGTGGCCTGCGCATGGCTGCGCTCGACCTGGAAGCCACCGCCGACTTCATGATCGCTGCGACCGATCAACGTCACCGCATCAACCGGCCGCTGTACCTGACCTCCGCCAATGGCGAGGTGCTGGCGCGCTGCTCGACGGAGCCGCAGATCGAACGTCTGTTCCGCGCCGCCGATCTGATCAATGCCGACGGCCAGCCGCTGGTGGCGGCCTCGAAGCTGCAGTCCTGGTTTCCATTGCCGGAGCGCGTTGCCACGACCGACCTGTTCCATGTCGTCGCGCGCAAGGCGGAGGTGACCGGTCGCACCTTCTACATGTTCGGCGCCAGCGAGGAGGAGAACGCCGCGGCCGTCAGGCGCGTCCAGAACATGTATTCGAGGCTCGAAATCGTCGGATACAGCCATGGCTATCTCCATGGCGAGGCGCTGCGGGCCAAGGTCGACGAGATCAACGCGCTGGCGCCCGACTTCCTGTGGGTGGCGCTCGGCGTCCCCAACGAGCAGGCTTTTGTCGAGGAATACACGCCGCGGCTGACCAATGTCGGCGTCATCAAGACGTCAGGCGGCCTCTTCAACTTCCTGTCGGGCAGCCGCTCCCGCGCGCCGCGATGGATGCAGAGGGTCGGGCTTGAATGGGCCTGGCGCACCTGGCTCGAGCCGCGCCGTCTGTTCTGGCGCTATCTGACCACCAATCCCCGCGCGATCTATCTTCTCTTCAGCCGCAACCGGCCGATCAATCGCTGAGACCTAAAGCGCGATGTGATCAGGATGAATCACAATCGCGCTTTTAGGTTATTGTTTGAGCATGATCTTTTCGAAAAACCGCTGCACGCTTTTCCGGATCATGTTGTAGCGCATCCGCCTCGATTGCGTTGCGCAGCCGTCAGACGATTGCGCGTTTCAACACCGGTCCAGCCTCGTCCACGGCCAAGTCCGTCTCCGGCTGGAGCGGCGGCGCGATCGGCAGCTCGATCGGCCGCAGCAGCTCGGCCACCTGCTTCGCCGGCAACGGCCTGGAGATCAGGAAGCCCTGCATCTCGTCGCAGCCATGGGTGCGCAGGAACGCCTCCTGCTCGGCATTCTCGACGCCCTCGGCGACCACCGTCATGCCGAGCGCCTTGCCCATGCTGATGATGGCCTGCGCGATCGCCTGGTCCTCCGAATCCTGCGGCAGGTCGCGCACGAAGGAACGGTCGATCTTGATCGTGTCGATCGGGAAATGCTTCATCAGCGACATCGACGAATAGCCGGTGCCGAAATCGTCGATTGCCAAGCGGATGCCGCGGCTCTGGATCGCATCGAGCACCTTCAGCGCACGCCCGACATTGCGCATCATCATGCTCTCGGTGACCTCGAGCTGGAGCAGCACCGGCGACATGCCGGAGGCCGCCAGCGCCTCGTCGACGTCCTGCAACAGATGCTCGTCGGCGAACTGCCGCGGCGACAGGTTCACCGCCATCGACAACGGCAGCAGGCCGCGGCGCTGCCAGGCCATCGCCTGCGCGCAGGCTTCGTTCAGCACCCAGCGGCCGATCGGCACGATCAGGCCGGTTTCTTCCGCGAGCGGGATGAACTGCGCCGGCGAGACGTTGCCGAGATCGGGGTGGTTCCAGCGGAGCAGCGCTTCCACGCCGGTGATCTGCCCCGTCTCCATGTCGACCTTGGGCTGGTAGTTCAGCGAGAACTGCTCCCGTTCGAGCGCCCGGCGCAACGCGCTTTCGAGCGACAAACGTTCGATCGACTGCGTCTTTACTTCCTTGGAGAAGAGGCGATAGCCGTTCTTGCCGTCTTCCTTGGCGAGGTACATCGCCATGTCGGCGTTCTTGGTCAACGTCTGTGCATCGGCGCCGTTGGCCGGATACATCGCGATGCCGATCGACGCCGTGGTGTGGCATTCGTGACCGGCGAGCTCCATCGGCTCGGCGAGTGCGGCGAGCAGCCCGGCGGCGATGCGTTGGACATCGTCGATCTCGCCGCACTGATCGAGGATCACCACGAACTCGTCACCGCCGAGGCGCGCCACAACGTCGCTGGCCCGTAGCGCGCCGCGCAAGCGATTTGCCACCTCGAGCAGGAGCAAATCGCCGGCCTCGTGCCCGAGCGAGTCGTTGATGACCTTGAAGCGATCGAGATCGATAAACAGCACTGCGAAGCGGTGATCATGGCGCTGCGCGTTGTCGATTGCTTCGCGCAGCAGCCCGTTGAAGGTCTCGCGGTTCGGCAGATCGGTCAGGCTGTCATGCGAGGCGAGGTATTCGATCCGCTCGTCGGCTTTGTTCTTCTCGTCGGCGCGATCGAAATTCTCCATCGCGAAAGAGACGTTGTCGGCGAGACGCTGCAGCAACTCGACGAACTCGGATGTGAAGGTGTCCTGTTCCGTCGACATGTAGATCATGACGCCAACGGCCTTGTCGTGCGTGATCAGCGGAAATGCCGCGCCGGAGCGCGCGCCGTCGATCCGGACGACAGCATGGAAGGCGCTGACGCGGCTGTCGTTGACGTAGTCGTTAACGATGCAAGGCTGGCGGGTGCGGAACGCCGTTCCGCTCATGCCACGGCCTTCGGGCCGGTCGGCGTCGACGGAGAGACGGACGTTGCGGGTGGTCTCGGCGGAAGGTCCCGCGCTTGCGACGATCGCGAGCTGATCGCTGTCGGCACTGGCGACCGCAATGGTCGTCGAGGTAAACTTGCCGCCGGTGGACGCGGCCCGGCAGACGAGCTCGAACAGCTCAGTACGAGACTTGGCGCGCACAATCGCTTCATTGGTGGCGCTGAGCGCCGCGAACATGCGCGTCAGGCGCTCCTTCTGCGCTTCGGCCCGCGCACGTTCGTCGGCCCGATCGAAATTGTCGAGCGCAAAGGCGACATTGGCCTGCAGCCGCTGCAGCAGTTCGACAAATTCCGGCGTGAAGGTGCCGCGCTCCGGCGAGTTGAACACGAATACGCCCTCGATACGGTCGCCGTTGAACAGCGGCAACGCCGCGGCTGATCCGATGCCGTGGCGGCGGGCATTGTCCGCCCAGGGCTTGATCCGGTCGTCGGACAGCACGTCGTTGCTGATGCAGGGCTGACGGGTACGGAAAGCCGTTCCAGTCAACCCGCGGCCTTCGGGCACCTGATCCGAGGTCGAAAATCTGAAGTTGCGAACCGCATCTGCGTTCGGACCGTAACAGGCGGCGACGCGGAGCAGCTCGGCCTGGTGATCGACCAGCGCGATGGCGGCCGAGGTGAATTTGGCGCCTTTGGCAGTTGCTTCACAAACGAGATCGAACAGCTCGGCACGCGAATGGGCGCGCAGGATCGCCTCGTTGGTCGCGCTCAGCGCCGCATACATGCGCGCCAGGCGTTCCTCCTCCTCGGCGATCCGGGCCTTCTCGGCCTCGCGGTCGAAATTGTCGATCGCAAAGCAGACATTCTCGGCGATGCGCAGCATCAGCCCGACGACTTCGCCGTCGGCGGCCCAGGACTGGCTGAGGAAGGCCAGGATGACGCCGATGCTTTGGCCGCGCTTGACCAGCGGCGCCGCGACAAGCGCGGCGACGCCGGTGTTGACGTTGGGCTGATCCCACGGCGTTCCCTTGGTGCGACGCGCGAGATCGCGCTCGACAATGGGCTTCTGTGTTCGAAACACTTCGCCGGAAATGCCGCGGCCGTAGGGATTGTCGGGATCGGTAGAGTAAAGTGTCTGCGCCGCGATCTCCAGATTCTCGCCGGTGCCGGCGACGGGCTTCAACCAGTGCGAATCCGGTTCCTTCAACAGAACGAACGTCGCCAGTGACTTGCCGCCGTGCACGGAGGCGTCGCAGACGAGCTGATACAGCTCCTGCTCGTTCTTTGCACGAAGGATGGCTTCATTGGTCGCGCTGAGTGCGCCGAACATGCGGTTGAGCCGCCGCGTCGTCCGCTCGCTGGCCTGCCGCGCGGCCTCGCGCGCAAAATTCTCCAGCGCGTAGGAAATGTTGGTCGACATGCGCTCGAACAGCGACACCATCTGCTCGTTCAGCGAGTTGGCCTCGCTGCGGGTCACGTACAGCACACCAACGCTGCTGCCGTTACACAGAAGCGGTAGCGCCGCCGCGGCGCCGATATTCGCTTTGGTCGCGCCTTCACGCCATGCCAGCGAGCGCGGATCGTTCAGATAGTCGTTGCTGATGCAGAGCTTCTGGGTGCGAAACGCCTCGCCGCCGACACCCAAGCCCTCGGGCGCGCCGGCTTCGGTGGTGATCTTGAGCGCGCGCAGGCGAGCCACGTCGTCGCCACGCCCGGCAGCGAAACGCAGGTGCTGGCCCTCCGGCTCCACCAGGAACACCGCGACGGCCATGAAGTCTCCGCTGGAAAACCCGGCGTCGCAGACCCTCTGGTACAGCTCCTCCGGCGATTTCGCGTAGAGGATCGCTTCGTTAATGGCGCTCAGCGCCGCAAAGGTGCGCGCGAGTGACGTCGACACGATCTCAACTCCCGGGCATTTCTGCCGATTTTTCCCGGGTACCTTATGAATAGGGATCGCCTAAGTGGTCGTTATTGCGGCAGGGAAACCGCCAATCAGGGTGAACGAGCAGCGAATGATAGCTGAAAAATGTCCGGGAATACCGCCGCGCGGCAGGAGCCTTCGACCAAAGGCGCGCTCTGTCTACGAATTTGCAGCCCTGTATTGGTTTACGGGAGATTGATATCGCAGCTCCGCTTTGAGACGATGGCACCCAACAACAGGTCCGTTAAGGGCACGAAAGCCGAGGGAACGCCATGCCGATCGTCAAGGCCGACCGCCTCACGCGCGTCAGCGCGGCGCTGCTCCGAGCGGCCGGCGCCTCCGAGGACTTCCTTATCGCCCTCGATCTGTCCTGACACATCCGGAGACAGCAGCATGGACAGGCAGATGGTGCTGGTTGGCTTCCTTCAGGCGCAGAACTGCACGAACTTGCCGAGTTCGTGGCGGCATCCGGACTCGCGCAGCGACTTCATGTCGGCGGACTATTACCAGGAGATCGCGAAAATTCTCGAAGCCGGCAAATTCCACATGGCCTTCTTCGACGATCGTCTCGCCATGCCGGACCGCTACGGCAACGACCACGCCCATACCGTCGAATACGGCATCCGCTGCGTGAAGATGGATCCGATTGTCGTGCTGACCACGATGGGCATGGTGACCGACAAGCTCGGCCTAGGGGCGACCTGCTCGACCACCTATTACGAGCCGTTCGACGTCGCGCGCCGCTTTGCCACGCTCGATCTGATGTCGGGCGGGCGCGCGGGCTGGAACGTCGTGACCTCGCTCAACGACGGCGAGGCGCTCAATATGGGACGGGACTCCCATCCGGAACATGATTCCCGCTACGACAAGGCCGACGAATTCATGGAGGTCGTGCTCGGCCATTGGGACACATGGGAGGACGGCGCGCTCATCATGGACAAAAAGACCGGCCGCTTTGCCGATCCGACCAAGGTGAAGCGGCTCGATCACAAGGGCGCGGCCTTCAAGTCCCGCGGGCCGTTCACCGTGCCGCGCTCACAGCAGGGCCATCCTGTCATCATCCAGGCCGGCGCATCCGGCCGCGGCCAGCGCTTTGCCGGACGCTGGGGCGAGGTCATCTTCACCGCCGCGCGCAATCTCCAGGGCGCCAAGGACGGTTACGCCGCCGTGCGCAACGAGGCCGCCAAGGCCGGCCGCGATCCTGATCAGATGTTCCTCTGCAATCTGACCACCCCGGTCTGCGCTGCGACCAAGGCGGAGGCCGAAGACAAGATGGCGCTGATCAACAAGCTGCCGCTCGAGATCGACGCGCTGTCGCTGCTATCCGAAGCGCTCAATTACGATTTTGCTTCCAAGCATCTCGACGAACCGCTGACGACGGACGACCTCAGGAGCATGCAGGGCATTCTGGGCATCCGCGACGGCGTGCTGAAGGCTTCGGGCAAGAGCAATCCGAGCGCGCGCGACTTTGTCACCTTCTCCGGCCGCGGCCACGTGCATGACGCCATGGTCGGCGGCCCCAAGGAGATCGCGGACAGACTGGAAGAAATGTTCGTCGAGCGCGGCTGCGACGGCTTTGTCATCGCGGCCACTTATGTGCCCGGCTCCTATGCCGATTTCGTGCAGCATGTCGTACCGGAGCTGCAGCGGCGCGGCCTGTTCCAGAAGGACTATCGCGGCAAGACGCTGCGGGAGAATCTCGGCTTGGCGCGCCCGGCCGCCGGTGCCTGGAAAGTGCAGCCGCACGATGCCGCGGAATAACAACAAGGACAGAACATGCGCTGGCTGAAATTCACCGCCTCCGGCAAGACCTCCTGGGGCGTGGTCGAAGGCGATCAAGTGATCGCGGTCGACGGCGATCCCCTCAGTGAATGGCAGCGCACGTCGCGCACGCATCCGCTGTCGCAGGTGAAGATCGAGCTGCCGCTGATCCCCCGCACCTTCTACTGCGTCGGGCTGAATTATCTGAAGCACCTCAAGGAAGCCGCCGACAAGGCCGGTACGGTGCCGGCCGTGCCTGATCGCCCCGAGATCGGCTACCGCGCCCAGAATGCGCTGATCGCGCATGACGAGGATGTCGTGATCCCGTCGCTTGCGACGGAGAAGATCCATTACGAGGGCGAGCTCGTGGTCGTCATCGGCAAGAAGGTGAAGCACCTCACCGAAGCGAACGCGATGGAGTGCGTGTTCGGCTACACCATCGGCAACGACGTCAGCGAACGTTCATGGCAGAAGGCCGATCGCAGCCTGTGGCGCTCGAAGAATGCCGACACGTTCAAGCCGATGGGTCCCTGGATCGAGACCGAGGCTGACCTTGCCAAGATGGAGACGATCGTGCGCGTCAATGGCAAGGAGACCAACCGCTTCGCGACGAACGACATGATCTTTGGCGTGGTGCCGTTCCTGGTCGAGCTGACGAAGTATTTCACCCTGTGGCCGGGTGATGTGATCTGGATGGGCACCGATGGCGCGTCACCTGACATCAAGCACGGCGATGTCGTGGAGATCGACATCACCGGTGTCGGGACGTTGCGGAACAGGTTTGTGCGGGAAGGAAAGTAAACGACACTGCCGTAGGGTGGGCAAAGGCGCTCTTGCGCCGTGCCCACCATCTTTCTCCACCATGAAATAACGTGGGCACGCTTCGCTTTGCCCACCCTACGGCGCCTCCCGTGTCTCAAAACGGCAGCGCGACGCTGGTCTTGATCTCCTTCAGCACCACATTGCTGCGGACGTAGCGGATGCCGGGGATGCGGAACATGAACTCGTCGAGAAAACGATTGTAGGCCGCCATGTCCTGCACGACGACGCGCAGGTGATAATCGGCATCACCGGTGGTCGCAAAACACTCCAGCACCTCGCGGCGCGTGGTGACGCGCGAGACGAACTCGTCGACGAATTTGGCGTCGTGCCGCTCCAGCGAAACATGGAGGATGGCCGACATCGCAAAGCCCGCCTGCTCGCGCGCGATGAGAGCGGCATAACCGCGGATGACGCCGCTGTCCTCGAGCGCGCGCACCCGGCGCCAGCAGGCCGAGGTCGACATGCCGACCTCGTCGGCGAGCTGCTGGTTGGTGGCGCGACCGTCCTTCTGGAGGTGAGCGAGAATCCTGATGTCCTGGTCTTCGATCATTGATGGCCTCAAATTGATAAAATATACCACATTTTTGCGGAATTAGCAAAAATCTACCGATATAGTAGCTTAACTGGGAAAAATAGGTAAGACCTACCAGTCCCCCGGGCCTAACCTTCGCTATCGGCAGGATGCCGCGCGAGGTCCACCATGGACGCCATTCCGTCACTTGATGCCTACGAGCTCTCCGACCGCTACGATCGCGAGGAGGGCCGGGTCTTCCTCACGGGCACGCAGGCCATTGTCCGCATCGCGCTCGATCAGGTGCGACGCGACCGGGCGGCGGGGCTCAACACCGCCGGCTTCATCTCCGGCTATCGCGGCTCGCCGCTCGGCGGCATCGATCTCGAACTCTGGCGCATCCAGCAGCGGCTTGAGAAAGACCGCATCGAATTCCTCCCCGCGGTGAACGAGGACCTCGCGGCGACCGCGGTGCTCGGCTCGCAACAGGTGGAGACGCAAGGAGAGCGCGAGGTCGATGGCGTATTCGGGCTGTGGTACGGCAAGGGCCCCGGCGTCGACCGCTCTGGTGACGCGCTCAAGCACGGCAACGCCTACGGCTCCTCGCCGCATGGCGGCGTGCTGGTCGTCGCCGGCGACGATCATGGCTGCGTATCGTCCTCGATGCCGCACCAGTCCGACGTCGCCTTCATGAGCTGGTTCATGCCGACGCTGCACCCCGCAAGCGTCGACGAATATCTTGAATTCGGCGAATATGGCTATGCGCTGAGCCGCTTCTCCGGCATGTGGGTCGGCTTCAAGGCGATCTCGGAGATCGTGGAGTCAGGCGCCTCCGTCGCGCTGCGCCCGCCGCGGCTTTTTCGCACACCCGACTTCATGCCGCCGCCTGATGGACTGCACTATCGCTGGCCCGATCTGCCGGGCCCGCAAATCGAGGAGCGGCTGGAGGCGAAGAAACACGCGGTGTACGCCTTCGCAAAAGCCAATCCGATCGATCGCCACATCTACGACATTCCAAACGCCACCTACGGCATCGTCACCACAGGCAAGGCGCATCTCGACCTGATGGAGGCGCTGCGGCTGATGGGCCTCGACGAGGCGGCCTGCCGCAGCATCGGCATCGACATCTACAAGGTCGGCATGGTCTGGCCGCTGGCGCTGCACGACGCCATGGATTTCGTGAAGGGCAAGCGCGAGATCCTCGTGGTCGAGGAGAAGCGCGGCATCATCGAGAGCCAGTTCAAGGAATATTTTTACGACTATCCCGGCGCCAAGCCCGAGCGCATGGTCGGCAAGCATGACGAAAACGGCGCACGACTGATCTCCTGGATCGGCGAGCTGTCACCACGCGCACTGGCTGGCGTGCTCGCCCGCCGGCTCGATCCGATGTTTCCAGGGCTCAATCTTGCCGCGCGTGCGGCCGCCCTGATGCCGGAAGCTGCGCGCACGATCAACGTCTTGGGCGCAACACGTACGCCGTATTTCTGCTCGGGATGCCCGCACAACACCTCGACAAAAGTGCCCGAGGGCTCAAAGGCGCTGGCCGGCATCGGCTGCCATTTCATGGCGAGCTGGATGGACCGCGAGACCTCGTCGCTGATCCAGATGGGCGGCGAGGGCGTGAACTGGGCGGCGTCGTCGCGATTTACCGGCCACAAGCACGTGTTCCAGAATCTCGGCGAGGGCACCTATTACCACTCCGGCTCGATGGCGATCCGTCAGGCGATCGCTGCGAAAGCCAACATCACCTACAAGATCCTGTTCAACGACGCCGTCGCCATGACCGGCGGCCAGCCGGTCGACGGCCCCGTCAGCGTCCAGGCGATCGCGCATAGCGTCCGCGCCGAGGGTGTGACGCGCATCGCGCTGGTGTCGGACGATCCCGCGCAGTTCTCGCCGGCCAACCTACCTGATGGCGCCACCATCCATCCGCGCGAGGAGATGGACGCGGTGCAGCGCGAGCTGCGCGAGGTCTCCGGCGTCTCGGTGCTGATCTACCAGCAGACCTGCGCCACCGAGAAACGGCGGCGGCGCAAGCGCGGGCAGATGGCCGATCCCAAGCGCTTCGCCTATATCAACGATCTCGTCTGCGAGGGCTGCGGCGACTGCTCGGTCGAGTCCAACTGCCTCAGCGTCGAGCCGAGAGAGACCCCGTTCGGCCGCAAGCGACAGATCAACCTGTCCGCCTGCAACAAGGACTTTTCCTGCCTCAACGGCTTCTGCCCGAGTTTTGTCACGGTCGAAGGCGCGACGCGGCGGAAGAAGAGCGCCAGCCAGATCGACGCGATCGGCCGCGCCGCCATGCTTCCCGTCCCCTCTTCCACGACACTAGACCGGCCTTACGACCTGCTCGTGACCGGTGTCGGCGGCACCGGCGTGATCACGGTCGGCGCGCTGATCGGCATGGCCGCTCATCTCGAGCGTCGCGGCGTCTCGGTGCTGGACTTCACCGGCTTTGCCCAGAAATTCGGTCCCGTGCTGAGCTACATCCGCCTGGCCGCAAGCCCTGAGGCGCTGCATCAGGTCCGTATCGACCAGGGTGCAGCCGACGCGCTGATCGGCTGCGACCTTGTGGTCAGCTCTTCGCCAAAGGCCTCCGGCACCTATCGCCGCGGCACGCGCGCGGCGATCAACACTGCAGAGATGCCGACAGGCGACGTCGTCCGCTTCCGCGACGCCGATCTCGCCTCGCCTGCGCGCCTGCGCGCAATCCGGCAGGTCATCGGCAACGACAATGTCGACAGCATCGATGCCAATGCGCTCGCCGAGCGCCTGCTCGGCGATGCCGTTTACGCCAATATCATCATGCTGGGCTTTGCCTGGCAGCGCGGACTGGTGCCGGTCTCGCTATCGGCGCTGCTGCGGGCGATCGAACTCAATGGTGTCGCGATCGAGCGCAACAAGCAGGCCTTTGCGTGGGGCAGGATCGCTGCCGCCGATCCGGGCTTCCTGCCGCAGACGAACGAAGCACCGAAGGCCGAGACGCTCGACCAGATCATCCGCAGACGCTCCGATTTCCTCACGGCCTACCAGGATGACGCCTACGCGGCGCACTACCGGGCGCTGGTCGGAAAAGTCCGCGAGGCCGAAGCCGGGCTCAACAGCGAGGCGCTGACCGAAGCCGTCGCGCGCGCCCTGTTCAAGCTCATGGCCTACAAGGACGAATATGAGGTCGCGCGTCTGCACATGCAAAGCGGCTTCCTCGATGAGCTGAAGCGCGAATTCGAAGACGGCTTCAGCGTGCAGTATCACCTCGCGCCGCCATTTCTGCCGTCCGGTCACGACGCGCGCGGCCGCCCGCGCAAGCGCGCTTTCGGCCAGTGGATCCAGCTGCCGCTCGCGGTCTTGGCGCGGCTCAAGGCGCTGCGCGGAACGCCGTTCGATCCGTTCGGCTATGCGGCCGAGCGGCGAACCGAGCGCGAGCTGATTGCCTGGTACGAGAGCATCATCGCGCAAATGCTCGGCAAGCTCGACGCAGCGCATCTGCCCGATCTCATCGCCATTGCCAAAGCGCCGATGGAGATCCGCGGTTATGGGCCGGTGAAAGACATCGCCATCGCGAAAGTGAAGCCCGAGGTCGAGCAGCTGCTTGCGCGTTTGGCCACATCTTCGCCGCCGAAGATCCGCGCCACCGGCTGACGCTCTTGTAGGGTGGGCAAAGCGCAAGCGTGCCCACCATTTCCATCAATCGGAAAAGATCGTAGGCGCGGCGCAAGGGCGCCTTTGCCCGCCCTACGGCACTTCTCCGGCAAAGATCCGCGCCGCCGGTTGACGCTCTTGTAGGGTGGGCAAAGCGCAAGCGTGCCCACCACCTCCATCTGTCGGAAGAGATCGTGGGCACGGCGCAAGGGCGCCTTTGCCCACCCTACGGCACTGATGTCTGCGTCTTACGAATACGGATTGATCAGCTTCTGCTGCTCGGCGCTGTGATGCACCAGCATGTCGATGAAGGTCCTGACCTTCGCCGACAGATGATGGCGATGCGGATAGACCGCGTTCATCGACAGCTCGACGGTCCGGTATTCCGGCAACAGGCGCACGAGGCGGCCTGCTTCAAGGTCGTCCTGAATGAGAAAACCGGCCATCAGGCAGACGGCGGCACCTCCCAGTGCGACCTTCCGCAGCGCTTCTCCGCTGTTGGTGACGAAGCTGCCTGAAATGCGCACCGACGCCGGTGCACCCTTGCGATCGAGGAAGCGCCACTCGTCGCCAAACGGATAGTTCAGGTGACGACCGCAATTATGCGCGGTGAGCTCGTCGAGCTTCCTCACCCGGCCGTGCTTCTCAATGTAATCGTGGGAACAGCACAGCACGTGACGCCAGGTGGCGAGGCTCCGCACGATCAGGCTCGAATCCGGCGGCGGGATCATGCGCAGCGCGACGTCGTAGCCTTCCTCGATGAGATCGACGTCGGCTTCGCCCATGCGTAGATCGACCTTGAGCTCCGGATAGGCCGACAGCAGCTTCGCCACCACCGGCGCCACGAATGGCACCATATGGGTGGCGACGTGGATGCGCAGCGTGCCGCGCGGCACCGACTGCAATTCGCCGGCGATGTCGTCGGCCTGTTCGATATCGGCGAGGATCTGGACGCAGCGGTCGTAATAGGCCTTGCCGATTTCGGTCAGGTTGACCTTGCGCGTGGTGCGGTGAAGCAGCCTCACCCCGAGCCGCTCCTCCAGCGCCTGGACGTGATTGCTCACCATGGTGGTCGACATGTTGAGCTTGCGGGCTGCTGCGGAGAAACCGCCGGTCTCTGCCACCCGGCTGAACACTTCAATGCTGGTCAATCGGTCCATGGCACCACCTCGGCAGCAATCGCGCGACAGGAACGGCAATCGCTCTGGGGCAGTCGCGAGCCTCACCCGATAGAGATCAGGCACCAAGCCGGCGGCCCCGATTATCCACCCTGAATGGATAATCCTTCCAGAATTTTGCCAATTATCACTTGCCCCGGCAAGACCGATAGTCTCAGCGAGCCGACCGGAGAGCGCCATGTCTGAAATGCCCCGCACCGAGACCTTCCAGCAAGCTACTGAAATTACGCGTGATTACGCCAAGGCGCCGGCAACAATCGCGGCCCGCAAGATGGTTCGACGCGCGGCCCTGATGCTCGCGCTCCTCGCCGGCGCTGCAACCACGGCCTATTACGGGCACGACTACTGGACCACCGGCCGCTACCTTGAAACGACCGATGACGCCTATGTGAAGGCGGATTCCACCATCATCGCCCCGAAGGTCTCCGGCTATATCGCGAAGGTGCTGGTCGGCGACAACGAGAAGGTCAGGGCCGGCCAGGTGCTGGCCCGGATCGACGACCGCGACTTCAAGGCAGCGCTCGGCCAGGCCCGCGCCGACGTTGCGGCAGCCGAAGCCTCCGTGCGCAACCTCGACGCCCAGCTCGAGCTGCAACAGCCTGTGATCGCGCAGAGCACCGCCGACGTCACGGCTGCCGATGCCAATCTGAAGTTTGCGCAGGAAGAGCGGGCCCGCTACGACGAGCTCATGAAGTCTGGCTCCGGCACGATCCAGCGCGCGCAGCAGACCGATGCGGCGCTCCGCGCCAGCAACGCGCAATTGCAGCACGCCCAGTCGGGCCTCGTTGCCGCACAACGCAAGGTCGACGTGCTGACCACCCAACGTGCGCAGGCCATTGCGCAGCTCGACCACGCTCGCGCGGTGGCCGATCAGGCCGAGCTGAACCTGTCCTACACCGAGATCACCGCGCCTGTTGACGGCACCGTCGGCGCCCGCAGCCTGCGGGTCGGCCAGTACGTGCAGGCCGGCACGCAGCTGATGGCGGTGGTTCCGCTCGATGCGGTCTACGTCGTCGCGAATTTCAAGGAGACCCAGCTCACGCATGTTCGCGCGGGCCAGCCGGTCGAGCTGCACGTCGACAGTTTTCGCAATCGCACGCTGCATGGCCATGTCGACAGCCTTTCGCCGGCCAGCGGGCTTGAATTCGCTCTGCTGCCTCCCGACAATGCGACTGGCAATTTCACCAAGATCGTGCAGCGCGTGCCGGTGAAGATTGTGCTCGACGATCACAGCCTCACGGGCCTGCTGCGCCCCGGCATGTCGGCGGTGCCGACGGTCGATACCAAAGCAACGGTAGTGGCCGAGCGCGAGACGGCCAAGCGCATCGCCGACACCGCGCCGCGGCCAAACGGAGGCTGATGTCGCCGAGGATCGCGGCAGGATTGTCAAGTCCTGCCTGATGATCCTTCCCAGACTTCCCTTGTTATCGAAACGTCCCGACCAACGCATCCTGTCTCCGTATCAGAGACGAGCCTTCCATGAGCACGCTTCAACCGACACTCGATGCCGCATCGGCTGCCAACCTCCCGGCCCCGCAAGCGGCCCCCGCAACGCCTGTCGTCTCCGCGAAAACCTGGATCGCCGTGGTCGGCGCCACGCTCGGCGCCTTCATGGCGGTGCTGAACATCCAGATCGTCAACGCTTCGCTCGCCGACATCCAGGGCGCGATCGGCGCCGGCATCGACGACGGCGGCTGGATCTCGACGTCCTACCTGATCGCCGAGATCGTGGTGATCCCGCTGTCCGGCTGGCTCGCGCAAGTGTTCTCGATCCGCATCTATCTGCTGACCAACGCGATCCTGTTCTTGGGCCTGTCGGCAGCCTGCGCGCTGGCGCAGGACCTGCCACAGATGATCGTGCTGCGCGCCGTGCAAGGGTTTAGCGGCGGCGTGCTGATCCCGATGGCCTTCACGCTGATCATCACACTCTTGCCGCGCGCCAAGCAGCCGGTGGGGCTTGCACTGTTCGCGCTGTCGGCGACGTTCGCGCCGGCGATCGGCCCGACGATCGGCGGCTATCTCACCGAGAACTTTGGCTGGCAGTACATCTTCTACGTCAACCTCGTGCCCGGCGCGATCATGGTCGGCATGCTCTGGTATGCGCTCGAGCCCAAGTCGATGAAGCTGTCACTGCTGCGCGACGGCGACTGGGCCGGCATCATCACCATGGCGATCGGCCTCTCCGCCCTCCAGACCGTGCTGGAAGAAGGCAACAAGGACGATTGGTTCGGCTCACCCTTCATCGTCAAGCTCAGCGTGATCGCAGCCGTGGCGCTGACCGTGTTCCTGATCATCGAGCTGACCGTGAAGAAGCCGCTGTTGAACCTGCGCCTGCTGGCCCGCCGCAATTTCGGCTTCGGCATGCTCGCCAATTTCCTGCTCGGCGTCGCGTTGTACGGCTCGGTTTTCATCCTGCCGCAATATCTGGCGCGCATCCAGGGCTACAATGCCGAGCAGATCGGCACGGTGCTGGCCTGGACCGGATTGCCGCAGCTGGTGCTGATCCCGCTGGTGCCGCGCCTGATGCAGAAGTTCGACGCGCGGATCATCATCGCCATCGGCTTCGTGCTGTTCGCCGGCTCGAACTTCATGAACATCTTCATGACCAACGACTACGCCGCCGATCAGCTACTCTGGCCCAACGTCGTCCGCGCCATCGGCCAGGCACTGGTCATGGCGCCGCTCTCGGCGGTCGCAACATCAGGCATCGAAGCTGAGAACGCGGGATCGGCGTCCGGCTTGTTCAATATGATGCGCAACCTCGGCGGTGCCGTCGGCATTGCGCTCCTGCAGACCGTACTGACCAAGCGGGAGCAATATCATTCCAACGTGCTGATGCAGTCTGTCTCGGTGTTCGAGCAGGCCACCCGCACGCGGCTGGAACAGCTCACGCAGTATTTCATCAATCACGGCGTGCTCGACCGTGCGGATGCGTCGCATCGCGCCTATGTCGCGATCGGCCATATCGTACAGAAGCAGGCTTACATCCTCGCCTTCAGCGACACGTTCTATCTGCTCGGCATGGCGCTGATCGTGGCCCTGATCGCGGTTCTCTTCCTGAAGAAGCCCGGCCATGTCTCGGCCGGGGAAGCCCACTGACCCCAAGCCAAAGGAGAACGACCATGAAGCCCCGCATGAATTTCTACCAGGCCGCCCCCGATACGATGAAGGCGCTGATGGCGCTGGAAGAGCAGATCCAGTCGACCGGACTCGAGAAGTCGCTGATCGAACTGGTCAAGATTCGCGCTTCGCAGATCAACGGCTGTGCCTTCTGCATCAACATGCACACCGAGGACGCCCGTAAGCGGGGCGAGACCGAGCAACGCATCTATCTGCTCAACGCCTGGCGCGAGTCTCCGCTCTATACCGACCGCGAGCGCGCCGCGCTGGCCTGGACCGAGTCGGTGACGCTGATCTCCGAGACGCATGCGCCCGACGATGTCTATGAGCAGGTCCGTGCGCATTTCTCCGATGCGGAGACGGTGAACCTGACGGCGCTGATCGGCGCCATCAACGCCTGGAACAGGCTGGCGATCGCGTTCCGCGCGGTACATCCGGTGAAGGTGAAGGCGTCAGTGGCGTAAGCTCACCACAACGACGGTCTCGTAGGGTGGGCAAAGGCGCACTTGCGCCGTGCCCACCATCTCTCCATGCATTCAAGAAGACGTGGGCACGCTTCGCTTTGCCCACCCTACGATAGCTACGGCAGCGGAGCGTACCGCCTAAACCGCGGTCGCCTTGGCGAACTCCACATAGATCTCGCGCAGGCGCGTCGCCATCGGGCCGGGCTTGCCGTCGCCGATCGTCTTGCCGTCGACGGCGATCACCGGCTGCACGAATGCCGAGGCTGAGGTGATGAACGCCTCCTTGGCGGCGAGCGCCTCGGCCACCGTGAAGGAACGCTCTTCGACGCGAAGCTGACGCTCCTGCGCAAGCGCGATCACCGCCTTGCGGGTGCAACCCGGCAGGATCGCGTTCGAATTCTGTCGGGTGACGATGACGTCGTCCCTGGTCAGGATGAACGCCGTGGACGATCCACCTTCGGTGACGTAACCGTCTTGCAGCATCCAGGCTTCACCGGCGCCGGCTTCGGCTGCGGCCTGCTTCGCCAGCACCTGCGCCAGCAGCGCCACGCTCTTGATGTCGCGGCGCTCCCAGCGGATGTCGGGGACCGTGATGACGTTGATGCCGGCCTTGGCCGAGGCGGCGTTGATAATGTCCTTCTCCGAGGTGAACATCACCAGGCTCGACTTGACGTCGGCCTTGGGGAACGGGAAGTCGCGACTCTTGTCGGCGCCGCGGGTGACCTGGAGATAGACGAGGCCGCTTTCGAGCTTGTTGCGGGCGATCAGCTCTTTCTGGATCTCGGTGATGCGATCGAGCGTCTCCGGCAGCCTGAGCTTGATCTCGCCGACCGACCGCTGCAGCCGCGACAAATGCGAGGCGTTGTCGACCAGCTTGCCGTCCAGCACGGCCGAGACCTCGTAGATGCCGTCGGCGAACAGGAAGCCGCGATCGAGCACCGAGATTTTCGCGTCTGCGAGCGGGACGAATGAGCCGTTGACGTAGGCGATCGGGTCCAAGGCGGGTCTCCTGGCGGGAAGGGGGATTTGGGGCGCTTATACGCGAAACGGGGGCACCAAGCACCCTCGTTTCGTCATTCCGGGGCGGCGCGTAGCGACGAGCCCGGAATCCATCTCACGCCATGGACCGCCGCCCGATGGATCCCCCGGGATGACGACCGCTTAATGCGACAGAATCTTCGACAAGAACTTCTGTGCGCGGTCGCTTCTCGGCTTGCCGAAGAAATCGTCCTTCGGGGCGTCCTCGACGATCTCGCCGCGGTCCATGAAGATGACGCGGTTGGCGACCTTGCGCGCAAAGCCCATTTCGTGGGTCACGACCATCATGGTCATGCCTTCGCGGGCGAGATCGACCATGACGTCGAGCACCTCGCTGACCATTTCCGGATCGAGCGCCGAGGTCGGCTCGTCGAACAGCATCACGATCGGATCCATCGCGAGCGCGCGCGCAATGGCAACGCGCTGCTGCTGGCCGCCGGAGAGCTGTGCCGGAAATTTCTGCGCCTGCTCCTTCAGGCCAACGCGCTCCAGGAGCTGCATGCCCTTGGTGACCGAATTGTCGTGGGCCCGGCCCAGCACCTTCTCCTGCGCCAGGCAGAGATTGTCGATGATCTTCAGATGCGGGAACAGCTCGAAATGCTGAAACACCATGCCGACGCGCGAACGCAGCTTCGGCAGATTGGTCTTGGGATCGTTGACCTTGGTGCCATCGACACTGATGTCGCCGCTCTGGAACGGCTCCAGCGCGTTGACGCATTTGATCAGGGTCGACTTGCCCGAGCCCGAGGGACCGCAGACCACCACGACCTCACCCTTGGTGACGCTGGTGGTGCAGTCGGTCAGCACCTGGAAGGTCGGGCTGTACCATTTGTTGACGTGGCTGATTTCGATCATGACCGGCTTTACTCTAGCGGATGATGGCGATGCGCGCCTGGAGGCGGCGGACGCCGAAGGACGCGATACAGGAAATGGTGAAATAGACGATTGCGGCAAACAGATACATCTCGACCAGACGGCCGTCGCGCTGCGCGACCTTGCTGGCGGCGCCGAGGAAGTCGGTGATCGACAGTACGTAGACCAGCGAGGTGTCCTGGAACAGCACGATGGTCTGCGTGATCAGCACCGGCAGCATGTTGCGGAACGCCTGCGGCAGCACGACGTAGCGCATGGTCTGCGCGTAGGTCAGGCCGAGCGCGCTGGCCGCGGCCGGCTGCCCGCGCGAGATCGACTGGATGCCGGCGCGCATGATCTCGGAGAAATAGGCCGCCTCGAACATGATGAAGGTGATCAGCGAGGAGGCGAACGCGCCGACGCTGATGGGGCGCGACGCTCCGGTCAGCCACTGGCCGATATAGGGCACCAGAAAATAGAACCAGAAGATCACCAGCACCAGCGGCAGCGAGCGCATGAAGTCGACATAGACGCCGGCGATGCGGCCGAGCACCTTGTAGCCGGACAGCCGCATCAAGGCGATCGCCGTGCCGAAGACGAGGCCGCCGAGTGCTGCGAGGCCGGTCAGCATCAGCGTGAACGTCATGCCCTCGTAGAACAGGTAGGGCAACGCGCGGATGATGACGCCGAAATCGAAATTGCTGAACATGGCGCTATTTCCCCGTGATGTAGCCGGGGATCGCGACCCAGCGCTCGAGGAAGCGCATCGCGGTCACGACGACGGCGTTGACGAGGAGATAGAGGATGGTCGCGGCCGTGAAGGCCTCGAACACCTGGAACGAGAATTCCTGCATCGAGCGCGCCTGCCCGGTCAGCTCGATCAGGCCGATGGTGATGGCAACCGCGGTGTTCTTGATGGTGTTGAGAAACTCGGACGTCAGCGGCGGCAGGATGATCCGGAACGCCATCGGCATCAGGATGTAGCGATAGCCCTGCATGGTGGTCAGCCCGAGCGCGGTGGCGGCCATCTTCTGCCCGCGCGGCAGCGAGGAGATGCCGGCCTGCAATTGGATCGCGACACGAGCCGACATGAAGAAGCCGATACCGATCGCCGCCGTCCAGAACGGGGCGTTCGGCAATTGCTTCAGCCACAGGCCGGCGGGCTTCGGCAACAGCTCCGGCAGCACGAAGAACCACAGGAACAGCTGCACCAGGAGCGGCATGTTGCGGAAGAACTCGACCCAGCAGAAGCCGAACCAAGACGCCGCCTTGGACGGCAGCGTTCGCATCACGCCGACGATCGAGCCGAAGATCAGCGCGATGATCCAGGCGAGCACCGCCGTCTTCAGGGTCAACACCAGGCCCGACAGCAGCATGTCGAGATAGGTGCCGGTCCCCATCGGATTCGGCTCGAAGAAAATTCCCCAGTTCCAATGGTAGTTCACGTGTCCCCCGCGCGAACGCGCCCGTCAGAGGTGTCCCGGGCGCTTATGCAAATGTCCGGCCACTCCCTCCAGAATGGCCGGAATTTTTTACCTCTCCCCGCATCCGGCTGCGCCAAGGTTTCGGCGGACAAGAGCAGGGAGAGGCGAACGGCATCTTACTTGTAGTCGTCCGGATTCGGCGAGTCCGTCGGCTTGGCGAACTCGTTCTTCAGCTCGGGCGAGATCGGCGTGTTCAGGTTCAGGCCCTTTGGCGGGATCTTCTGGGTGAACCATTTGTCGTAGATCTTTTCGCCTTCGCCAGAGGTGTAGAGCGCAGCCGTTGCCGCATCGACCACCTTCTTGAAGGGCGCGTCGTCCTTGCGCAGCATGATGCCATAGGGCTCGGGCTTGGAGAACGCATCCTTGGAGATGGCGTAGTCATCGGGCGACTTCGAGCCGGCGACGAGGCTGGCGAGCAGGATGTCGTCCATCACGAAGGCGACCGCGCGATCGGTCTCGACCATCAGGAAGGCTTCGGCGTGATCCTTGGCCGGGATGATGTTGGCGCCGAGGCCCTTTGAGACATTGGCTTCGGTGAGCTGCTTGATGTTGGTGGTGCCGGCGGTGGACACCACCGTCTTGCCCTTGAGGTCGTCGATCGACTTGATGCCGCTCGACTTCTTGAAGACGTAGCGGCTGGCGGTCAGGAAGTGGGTATTGGTGAAGGCAACCTGCTTCTGGCGCTCGGCATTGTTGGTGGTCGAGCCGCATTCAAGGTCGATGGTGCCGTTCGCCATCAGCGGGATGCGCGTGGCCGAGGTCACCGGGTTGAGCTTGACCTCGAGCTTGTCGAGCTTGAGCTCCTTCTTCACGGCGTCGACGATCTTGTAGCAGATGTCCATCGCGAACCCGACGGGCTTCTGGTTGTCGTCGAGATAGGAGAACGGGATCGAGGAGTCGCGGAAGCCGAGCGTGATGGCGCCGGTGTCCTTGATGTTCTTCAGCGTGCCGGTGAGCTCCTCGGCCCCAGCCTGGCTCACAGCAAAGGTGGCGACCAGCGCGAGGCCGATGTGACGGAAATGTTTCACTTTTTCTCCCCTTTCGGATGATGCGGCCGGATGCAAGCACATCTCGGGCCGGATTAGAATGTGACTTTTGGCTGGATGCCAGCTCAGGTTAACGGCCGCGGTAATTCGCCGAGATCCCAGAACAAGCCGGCCATGACCGTCAAGGCCTCTTCTGTCAACGGCAGCAGAATGTGCTCATTGGGCGCATGCTGGGAGCAGCCGGGATAGGAGTGCGGGACCCAGATCGTCGGCAGGCCCAGAATTTCCGAAAACACGTCGTTCGGCAACGAGCCGCCGAAATTCGGCAGCACCGCCGGCGCCTTGCCGGTGGTGTTGTGGACCGAGTCAGCCGCCCATTTGATCCAGGGGCTGTCAAAATCGGTGCGCGAGGCGGCAAAGCTCTGGCCCGCCCGCACCTCGACCATTGGAAAGCCCTTTGCGACGAGGTGCGCCCTGATAGCATCGATCAGCCCATCGACCTTGGTGCCGACCACGAAACGCAGTTGCAGCACGGCGTTGGCGTGGCCGGGAATGGCATTGGCCGGCTTCTCGATATTGCCCGACGACATCGCCAGCACTTCCAGCGTGTTCCAGGCATAGAGCCGCTCGGCCGCGGACAGCCCCTCCTCGCCCCAGTTCTCGGCAAGCTGCGGCTCGTCCGCGGTCGGCACCACCTGTACATCCGCAAGATAGCTGCGGATCTGGTTGGTCAGCCGCGGCGGCTTCAAGGCCTCGAACTGGAGACGGCCATGGCCGTCGACCAGCGTCGAAATCGCATTGACCAGGATGGTCGCGGGGTTGGCGAGCACGCCGCCCCAATTGCCGGAATGGTTGCCGCCGTCGCGCAAATTCACATCCAGATGAATGCGGATGCCGCCGCGGCAGCCCAGAAAAAGAGTCGGTCGATCCGCCGATAGCCGCGGCCCGTCCGAGGCCATGAACAGATCGGCCTTGAGCGCATCGCGATTGAGATCGCAGACCTTGCCGAGATCGGGCGAGCCGATCTCCTCGCCCATCTCGACGATGAACTTGGCATTGAAGCCGAGCTTGCCGCCGCGGGCCTCGCGCACCGCGCGGAGCGCCGCCATGTTGATGCTGTGCTGGCCCTTGTTGTCGGCCGTGCCGCGGCCGTAGAGGCGAATGCCCGCCTTCGTCGTGCGCCAGGGATCGCGGCCCTCGCGCCATTCGCCTTCCATGCCGTCGACGACGTCACCATGGCCGTAGACCAGCACGGTCGGCGCGGACGCGCTCTCATGATGCTCGGCAAACAGGAACGGCGACTTGCCGCTCGGGGATTCGACGATGCGGCTCTCGAAACCGAGCGCGGCAAAGGCCGGTACCATCTCCTGTTCCAGATAGGCGCGCAGCTCGGGGCCGCGCGAGGCGTTCTGGCTCTCGGTCTTGTAGGCGACGCGGCGGTCGAGTTCGGAGAGGAACGCACCGGATTGGAAGTCGTCCCGGGCGCGGGCGATGGCGTCGGCTCTGGTCATCAGTATCGTCTTCAACGTCCTGGAACGAGGCAGCGTAGCGGACTACGCGGACGCTCGAAAGTGGCGGGGCTTGCGATTTCGTTCTTGCTCTCTCGAGCCTGACTTGCCAAGGGCGGGTGTGCCGCCGATTTTGGCCTTGCCAAGCTCAAGCCTTTCTATTCTTGGCCCTTGCCAAGGGCCAATTATATGCAAGAACTTCGCCAAGTTGGGGCGCACGTCTATCATTCAAAGAGCGCTCAGTACAGGGCGCTGAGGGACCAGCATGGCCAAGCAAATCAGGCTCAACGCATTTGCGATGAATTGCGTCGCGCATCAATCGCCCGGGCTGTGGACCCATCCGCGCGACCGCACCGCCGAATATAACCGCCTGCCCTACTGGATCGATCTCGCCAAGACGCTGGAACGCGGCCGTTTCGACGGCCTGTTCCTGGCCGACGTGCTCGGCGTCTATGACGTCTATGGCAACAGCCCTGACGCAGCCTTACGCAATGCAGCACAAACGCCGTCGAACGAGCCGCTGCTGCTGCTCTCGGCGATGGCGGCGGTAACGAAAAATCTCGGCTTCGGCGTCACCAGCAATCTCTCCTTCGAGCCGCCCTACCCGTTCGCGCGACGGATGTCGACGCTCGACCATCTCACCGAGGGACGGATCGGCTGGAACGTCGTCACCGGCTATCTCGACAGCGCCGCGCGCGGCGCCGGCAAGGACAAGCAGACCGGACATGACGACCGCTACGACATCGCCGACGAATATATGGAGGTGGTCTACAAGCTCTGGGAGGGAAGCTGGGAGGACGATGCCGTGTTGCGCGATCGCAAACGCGGCATCTTCACCGATCCCTCAAAGGTTCATCGCATCAATCATGAGAGCGCGAACTACCGCGTCAACAACACCATTCATCTGAGCGAGCCGTCGCCGCAACGCACGCCCGTGCTTTATCAAGCAGGCACCTCGCCGCGCGGCCGGCAATTCGCGGCAAAACACGCCGAATGCGTATTCATGTCGGGACCGTCAGCCAAGATCATCGCGCCGCGCGTCGCCGCGATCCGCGAGGAAGCCGCCAAGCTCGGCCGCAACCCGGCCGAGATCCTGATGTTCAGCATGATGACCATCATCCTCGGCAACACCGAAGCTGAAGCCGCGGCGAAATATGCCGACTACCGCTCGCATATCAATCCGGAAGGCGCGCTCGCCCTGATGTCGGGCTGGACCGGCATCGACTTCTCCGGCTACGAGCTCGACCAACAGGTCCGTCACGTCCAGAACGATGCCGGCCGCAGCGCGCTCGACAACGTCACCCGCGGCGACCCCGACCGCGTCTGGACCGTGCGCGATGTCATCGAGCACGTCGGCATCGGCGGTGCCGGCCCGGTCGTGGTCGGCACGCCCGAGAGCGTCGCCGACAAGATCGAGGACTGGTTCGAGAAGACCGACGTCGACGGTCTCAACGTTGCGTTTGCAATCTCGCCCGGCGATTTCGAGGATATCAGCGATATGCTGGTGCCGGAGCTGACCAGGCGCGGGCGGTACAAGAAGGACTACGCCAGGGGGACGCTGCGGGAAAAGCTGTTCGGCGACGGCCGGGCGCGGTTAGACGCGCCGCATCCGGCGGCGGGGTATGGGGTGGGGAGGAAGGGGTAGTTGCGCCCTCCTCGTCATTGCGAGCGAAGCGAAGCAATCCAGTGTATCCGCAAAAGCAGTCTGGATTGCTTCGTCGCAAGGGCTCCTCGCAATGACGGGTGGAGGGAGCCCATCCTACACCTTCCCGTCCACCATCACCTCGATCAGCTTCGTCCCCGGCCGGCTAAACGCCGAAGTGAGCCTCCCCTTCAGCTCGCGCGGATCGCTGACCCTGATCGCCTCGCAGCCGAGCGCCTTCGCGACGCCCGCAAAATCAACCGGCGGATCGACGAAATCCATGCCGACATAATTGTCGTCGCCATGAAAAGCTAGCAGGCGCTGCTTGATGATGCGGTAGCCGCCATTGTTGGCGATGACGACGTTGAGCGGCAGCTTGTGATGCGCGGCGGTCCACAGCGCCTGGATCGAATACATCGCGCTGCCGTCGCCGGAGAAGCACACCACCGGGCGATCCGGATTGGCGATGCTGGCGCCGACCGAGGCCGGCAGGCCCCAGCCGATGCCGCCGGAGGCAAGGCCATGATAGCCATAGCGATCGCGGTGTGGACGCAAGTTGGTGATCTGGCGGCTCGAGGTGAGGCCTTCGTCGACGAGGATGGCATTCTCAGGCATCGCCTCGACCATCTGCAGTACGAGATAGTCAGGATCGATGGGGTTGCGGCCCGCGCTCTTGCCGATCTGCTCGACCAGTGCGGCACGCCGCGCTGTCCTGTTCTTCGGCGCAAGCTCGGCCAGGCGCTGTTTCCCGCGGCTCTCCAGCGACGCTCCGCCCATCTCCTTCAGCACCGGGATCAGAGCGCGCAGCGTTTCCTTCACATCCGCCTTCAGCGCGATCTCGGCGCCGTAGTTCTTGGCGATCTCCCAGTCGACGAGACCGATCTGCACGATGCCGAGGCCATCAGGCAGCGCGTCGACTTCGCTATAGACCGACATGCGCAGGGGATCGCCGCCGAGCGCGATCAAGAGATCATAAGGCGCGAGCGTATCGCGCGCGACCTTCTGCACGCGGGCCAGCGTGCCGACGAAACCGGGACTCTCCGAGAGGAAGTGCGCGCCATAGGGCGTCGAGGATTGATAGGCGGCGGCGCCGAGCAACTCGGCGAGTTCGGCGGCTTCCTTCAGCGCATCGCTCTTCACCACCTCGTCCATGGTGACGATGACAGGGCGCTCGGCCTTCAGCAGCCGTGCGGCAAATGCTCTGAGCGCGTCATCCGACGGCTTCACCCGCGTGTCGATGCGGGTGGAGCGGCCGAGATCGATGCCGGCTTCGCTGTTGAGGATGTCACCGGGCAGCGAAATGAACACCGGCCCGGTCGGCGGCGTCATCGCGACCTTGGCGGCGCGGCGCACGATGCGCGGCAGGTCCTCCAGCCGCGTCACCTCCACCGCCCATTTCACCAGCGGCTCGGCCATGCGCACCAGCGGCCCGTAAAGCACCGGCTCCATCAGGCCATGGCCCTGCTCCTGCTGGCCCGCGGTCAAGATCATCGGCGTGCCCGTGAACCGGGCGTTGTAGAGCGAGCCCATGGCGTTGCCGAGGCCCGGTGCGACATGGACGTTGCAGGCGACGAGCCTGCCGGAGGCGCGGCTGTAGCCGTCGGCGATCGCCACCACCAGGCTCTCCTGCATCGCCATCACATAGGTCAGGTCGGGATGGTCCTTGAGCGCATGCATGATCGGCAGCTCGGTGGTACCAGGGTTGCCGAACAGATGCGTGATGCCCTCGTCCTTGAGCAGCGCGAGAAAGGCGGAACGGCCGGTGATCTTGTTCTTCATGTTTCCTCCAGGAGCGGACGTTGCCGCAAGGACGGAAGACATGATGGCCGAACTTTCGGGGCGCGCGCAAGGAAGCGCGGTCATGGCTGCGTTGCGCGTGAGCAGCGAACTGCGCTCTAGTGTCCCGGACGCAATGCGGCACTTCGCGCCGCACTGCGTCCGGGGCACGAGAGCGGGGCGTTACATCTCCTCGCGCCCGAGTTCGAATGGATCCTCGCCGCTAGCGCGCTTCTTCTTTTTCGAGCGCTGCCAGACCACGCCCGGAAAGCCCTTCAGCGGCACCAGCGGCTCGCCGGTATAGGCCCATTCCTGCAGCTCCTCGATCGCGATGTGATAGAGCGGCTGGCGCCCGGTGCGCTCTTTGAAGAGGGCGCGGGGAATGTTGACCATGTGCGGGCCGCGCGGGCGCTCATAAGTGATCGGCGTACCGCAATGCGAGCAGAAGCTGCGCGCGGTCTTGGTCGCCTTGTCCTCGTAGCGGGTCAGCGTGGTCTCGCCCGATGTGATGCGAAAACGCTTCTTCCAGCTGCCGACATAGGTCGCGTAAGCAGCGCCATGGGCGCGACGGCTGGCGGCGGAATGATCGTGCCAGGCCCAGCGCGCGGGGACGTCGATCTCGAAGGTGACCTTGCCGCAGAGGCATTGGCCCGTGGCGGTTCCTGCGGCGGCTGCGGCTTTGGCCATGGTAGGTCTCTCCGTCGTCATTGCGAGCGCAGCGAAGCAATCCAGAATCTTTCCGCGGAGGCAGTCTGGATTGCTTCGCTGCGCTCGCAATGACGGAATTTGTGGGTGCGGTCGCGCAACAAATCAAGTCTGTCATTCCGGGGCGATGCGAAGCATCGAGCCCGGAATCCATTCCACCTCAAGGTATGCGGCCTGATGGATTCCGGGCTCGCGACTTCGTCGCGCCCCGGAATGACGAGGAGAGTGTCTACGCCGGCGTCAGCTCGTCGTAAGCAGGGTAGTCCGTATATCCCTTCTCCTCGCCGCCATAGAAGGTCGCGCGGTTGTACGGCGTGATCGGGTAGTCGTGCTCGAGACGCCGCGGCAGATCCGGGTTGGAGATGAAGATGCGGCCGAAGGCGATGATGTCGGCGTGGCCTTCGGCGATTGCGGCATTTGCCGTCTCGCCGGTGAAGCCGCCGGCGGTCATCAGCACGCCGCTGTAGTGCGGGCGGAACAGCACCATGGCGGAGGGCACGTTCTCCCAATGAACGTCGGCGCGGCCGGCGCCGCTGGAGCGCGGTTCGATCAGATGCAGATAGGCGAGGCCGAGCTTGTCGAGCGCCTGCACCACATGGGTGTAGAGCGGCATCGGATCCGGCTCGGCGGAATCATTGGCGATGCCATGCGGCGACAGCCGCACGCCGACGCGGCTCGCGCCCCAGACGTCGATCGCGGCCTCGGCGACCTCGAGCAGCAGGCGCGTTCGGTTTTCGACCGACCCGCCATATTGGTCGGTACGCTGATTGCTGCGTGACTGCAGGAACTGCTCGAGCAGATAGCCATTGGCGCCGTGGATCTCGACACCATCGAAGCCGGCAGCGAGCGCGTTCTTCGCGGCCTGCCTGAAGGCCTCGACGATGCCTTTGACCTCGTCTGTTTCCAGCGCGCGCGGCGTCTCGTAATCGGCGATCTTGCCGTCGGCCGTCATCGCCCTCATGCCCTCGGCCCTGATCGGGATCGCCGAGGCCGAGACCGGAAGCTCACCGCCGTGAAAGGAAGAATGCGAGACGCGGCCGACATGCCAGAGCTGGAGGAAAATGATGCCGCCCTTGGCGTGCACGGCATCGACCACTTTGCGCCAGCCGGCTACTTGCGCCTCCGTATAGATGCCCGGCGTTGCCGGATTGCCGCGGCCCTGCGAGAGCACCGGCGAGGCTTCGGCGATGATCAGTCCGCCCTTCGTCGCGCGCTGGCCGTAATATTCGGCATTGAGCGGCCGCGGGACGAAACCGTCGCGCTCGGCACGCATGCGCGTCAGCGGCGCCATCGCGACGCGATGCGCAAGCTTGTACGGACCGACCTGCAACGGCCTAAACAACGCCGGAAACTTCATGGGGACCCCGAATAGCTATGGAAGGATGCAGATCATATAGCGAGGGCCGGCCACCGGAGAAGGCGCCGCCCCTCATAAAAGCAGACATTCCCTCGCGCGGAACGTGAGAGAACACGCTTACGCCGTCTTGATCCAGACGGCCTTCACGTTGAGATATTCCTCGACGTGCTGCTTGCCGGATTCGCGGCCGTAGCCGCTCATCTTGTAGCCGCCGAACGGCACGGCCGGATCCATCGCCTGGTAGCAATTCACCCACACCGAGCCGGCCCGCAGGCGCTTGGCGACCGCATGCGCCTTGGTGACGTCACGCGTCCACAGGCCGGAGCCGAGACCAAAGGTGGTGTTGTTGGCACGCTTGACCAGCTCGTCCATGTCCTTGAATGCGATCGCGGAGATGACCGGGCCAAAAATCTCCTCCTGTGCGATGCGCATGTTGTCCTGGACGCCCGCGAACACCGTCGGCGAAACGAAGAAGCCTTTTGACAACGCGCCTTCGGTGACGCGGCCACCGCCGGCGAGCGCTCGCGCGCCTTCCTTCTGGCCGATGTCGAGATAACCGGTGACGCGCTCGAGCTGCTGCTCGGAGACCAGCGGGCCGATCTGCACGTTGGGATCGAGGCCGTTGCCGACTTGCAGCCTCTTGCCGAACTCGGCGACGCGGCCGACGAACTCTTCGTAGATCGCCTGCTCGACGAACAGACGGGTGCCGGCGCTGCAGATCTGGCCGGAATTGGCGAACACCGCCATTGCCGCTCCCGGTACGGCGGCATCGAGATCGGCATCGGCGAACACGATATCGGGCGACTTGCCGCCGAGCTCGAGCGAGACGCGCTTGAGGTTGCCGGCCGACGCACGAATGATCGACTGTCCCGTGATATGCGAGCCGGTGAAGGCGACCTTGTCGACGTCATGGTGCGAGGCCAGCGCGGCGCCTGCGGTCTCGCCATAGCCGGGCACGACATTGACGACGCCGGGCGGAATGCCGGCTTCCATCGCGAGCTCGGCGATGCGCAGCGAGGTCAGCGGCGCTTCTTCCGCCGGCTTCAGCACCACGGTGCAGCCGGTCGCGATCGCCGGGCCGATCTTCCAGATCGTCGCAGTGAGCGGACCGTTCCAGGGAATGATGGCGCCGACGACGCCGACAGGCTCCTTCAGCGTGTAGGAGAAGATCTCGCCGGGCAGCGAGTTCTCGATGGTCTCGCCGTGAATCGCCGTGGTCTGGCCGGCGTAATAGCGCAGCATGCCGACGGCGCGCAGGCGATAGGCGCGGGTGCGGCTGAGCGGTGCGCCCATGTCAAGTGTATCGAGCTGCGACAATTCGTCGAAATTCTTCTCGACGAGGTCGGCGAGCTTCAAGAGCAGGTTCTGGCGTTCGAATGGCTTGACCTTGCTCCAGGGGCCCTCGAAGGCGCGGCGGGCGGCCGCGACCGCACGGTCGATGTCTTCCTTGTCGCCTTCGGCAACGGTTGCGAGCAGTTCGCCGGTGGCAGGGTTATGGGTCTCGAAGCGCTTGCCGGACGCCGCATCCACCCACTTCCCGTCGATCAGCATTTGCTTGTAGGACCCGTTGGCGAACGGATGGCGCGTGATCGGAATAGCCTGCGACACAGCCATGTCTGCACTCCCTGGGTTTATGATTTTGATGGGCTCGATCTGGCCGAGATCGTTAGGTCAGGCAGAATACAGCGAGGCCTGAAAGGCGTAAAGTCGGCGGGGAACGAAGCCCTGCCATGCCGACTTGTGCAGGGTCGCGCGATGCCATGTTATAGCTCGATCAAGCGCAGATCCCGGAGAACAGCCATGCCGCATCCTGTCATTGCCAAGGGCAATATCGCCGTGATCACCGGCGGCGCGTCAGGCATCGGTCTCGCCGCAGCTACGGCGTTCGCACGCGCCGGGATGAAGGTGTGCATCGCCGATGTCGATGAGGCGAGGCTGGCGGAAGCCGCAACAAGACTGTCATCGATCGCAGGTGCGGCGAACGTGATGACATCAGTGACCGACGTCAGCCGGACCGAGAGCGTGACGGAACTGGAACGCGCCGTGGGCGCGCATTTTGGCGGCACGGACCTCTTGATGAACAATGCCGGCATCCAGCCGGGCAGCACAATGTTCGGCGAGCCGGACCATTGGCAGCACATCATCGGCGTCAACATGTGGGGCATCATCAACGGCGCGCGCATCTTCGCGCCGAACATGATCGCGCGCGGCAAGGCAGGCCTGATCATCAACACCGGCTCCAAGCAGGGCATCACAACCCCGCCCGGCGATCCCGCCTACAACGTCTCCAAGGCCGGCGTGAAGGCGTTTACCGAGGCGCTCCAGCACGAGCTGCGCAACACCAGGGATTGCCACATCACCGCGCATCTCTTGATCCCCGGCTTTGTGTTCACCGCCCTTACCGCCAAGGGCCGTACCGAAAAGCCTGATAGCGCCTGGACGCCGGAGCAGACGGTGGATTTCATGCTGGCACGGCTTGAGGCCGGCGATTTCTACATCCTCTGCCCTGACAACGACGTGCCGCGCGCGCTCGACGAGAAGCGCATGCTGTGGGCCGCCGGCGACATCGTCGAGAACCGCCCGCCGCTGTCGCGCTGGCATCCGGACTACGCCGATGCGTTCGCAAGGTTCGTGAAGGGGGAGTAGGCGAGAAACCTACAGCGTCTCTTGCTTGTGCCCGCAATTCTTGCAGGCGAACTTGACGCGGCTCTGGCCTTTTTCCGCCTGGACCCGGTTTGGCGCGCCGCATTTGCCGCAGACCGCCTCGATGCGGGTGGTGCCCTGCTTCACGACGATGGTCTTCTTTTCCATCGATTCGCGGATCAGGCGCTCGGCCTCTTCACGCAGGGATTGTTTCGACAAAGCTGGTCTCCGCCTCTGGAAGCGCGAGAGCCATATCGTAATTGCGTTGGAATCACAATCGGCAAGCTGAAACATTGCGACCGACGAAGTCATTCCGGGGCGATGCACGGCTAGGGTTCGTAACTGCGCACACGAGAATCTCGAGATTCCGGGTTCATTCGCTTCGCGAAAGCCCCGGAATGACGATGGGATCTCAGACCTCGACAATCACATAGCTATCTTCGACGTGGACCGGAAATGTCTCGGCGACATACGGCCCCTTCTGCAATTCCTCGCCGCGTTCCACCGCGACCGGATAGGACCGGATCCTGAAACGCTTCGGGTCGAACCAGGACTGGCCGTTGCGCATGTCGAACTCCCAGCCGTGCCAGGGACAGCGCAGCATCTCGCCAACGCGCGAGCGCTCATAGACGCCGGGCTCGGGCGAGGTCAGCCGCGCCACACAGGCCGCTTTCTCCAGCGGCGCGCCTTCGTGCGGGCAGCGGTTGAGCAGCGCGAAGAACTCCCCGTTGACATGGAACACGACGATATCGCGGCCGGCGACGTCGACGACCTTGTTGCCGCCGGGCGGGATCTCTGAAGTCGACGCGACGATGTGACGGGCCATACCAATCTCAGAACTTGTAGACCGCACGTGCATTGGTGCCGAAGATCTTCTTCCGTTCGGCCTCGGTCAGCGGCGTCTTGAAGGCGAAGCGCGGATCATCGAAGTCCCAGTGCGGATAGTCCGACGAGAACAGCAGCCGGTCGATGCCGACCCATTCGATCAGCGCGCGCAGATGCCGCGCCTCGTCGGGCTCGTCGATCGGCTGGGTCGTGAACCAGAAGTTTTCACGCACATATTCCGACGGCTTGCGCTTGAGATGCGGCACCTCGCTGCGGAACCGCTCGAAATGCTGGTCCATCCGCCAGACCGCCGACGGAATCCAGCCGAAACCGCCCTCGATGAACACGATCTTCAGTTTCGGGAAGCGCTCCGGCACGCCTTCGATGACGAGGCTGGCCAGCTGCGCCGCGATGGTGTGCGCGTTGGACTGGTGTTCCTCGACATAATAAGATGGCCAACCACCGCCGGTCGGCGCGTGGCCGCCATAGCCGCCGACATGGATGCCGAGCGGCAGGTCGAGCGCCTGGGCGCGCTCGTAGATCGGCCAGTAGCGGCGGCGCCCAAGCGGTTCGTTGGCGCGCGGCGAGACGTTGATCTGGATGTATTCGCCCGTTTTGGCGCAGCGCTCGATCTCGGCGATCGCCAGATCCACCCCGTCCTGCCCGACCAGGATCGAGGCCTTCAGGCGCGGATCGCGATGCGACCAGAACGCCAGTTGCCAATCATTGATGGCGCGCTGAATTGCGGCGCCGAATTCGAGATTCTGCTGCGAGAAGATGAAGAGATCGAGCACCTGCAGGATGCCGAACTCGACATCGAGCGGATCGAGATGCTGCTTCTGCATGAAGGCGAGATCGGAGCCGGGCGGCCCGCCGGTCGGCGGCCAGGCATCACGCCGCGCGATCAACGGCGAGGAGCGCGGATAGGGCGTGGTGAAGAGATAGGGCGTGCGCAGATGGCTGCCATATTCCTTCAGATGCTGCTGCCAGCGCTTTGGCAGGAACTCGTTGAGATCATCGTGCGAATGCAGGCTCGGATGCACGTCGCAATCGACGATGCGCAGCTTCGAAACAGCGGGCTTCTCGTCGTCGCGCAGCGGGCGGTCGATGACTTCACTCATGCGAACCTCCTGAACTAGTTAACCAGCGACAGCCGCGGAAACGTCTCCAGCGGATTGTCGACGCACATTTTCGCAATGATGCTCTTTGGCAGATGCGGCGGGATCGGATCGTCGCCGTCGAACTGCCAATGCGGATAATCGGACGCGAACAGGAACATTTTTTCCGAGCCGATCTGGTCGATGATCGCCTCGACGCTTCTGGCATCACCCGGTGCATCGAACGGCTGCATGGTGACGCGGAAATTGTCGCGGATGATCGCGGCCGGCTCGCGCTCGACCCAGGGCACCTCGACGCGCACGCCGCGCCAGGTCTTGTTGGCGCGCCACATGAAGGCCGGCAACCAGCTCACGCCTGATTCCATCAGCACGACCTTGAGACCTGGGTATTTGCCGAACACGCCCTCATAGATCAGGCTCAAGATTTGCGCCTGAAACGCCTGCGCCTCGACGAAGTAATATTCGTAGCGGTGCGAGGGCCAGCCGGCCGAGCTCGGTGCCTGGCGATATTGCGTGCCGGCGTGAATCGCGAGCGGCAACTTGTACTTCTCGGCGAGCTGGTAGACCGGCCAGAAATGCCGCCGGCCCAGCAAAGTCTCGCCCTGCGCCAGCACCAGGATGGACACGAACCTGTTGTCGCCGGCGCGGCGTTCTATTTCCTCGATCGCGAGATCCGGCGCCTGCATCGGCACCACAATCGACGCGCGCAGGCGCGGGTCGCGCGACAGCCATTCGGCGGCGATCCAGTCGTTGATGGCCTTGCAGAAGTCGGCCGCCATATAGGCATCGAACACGGCCTGGGCGCCGTAGAGCACGTTGAGGATGGCGTGGCTGGCGCCGAGCTGGTCGAAGGCGCCCTTCTGCACCATGGCGAGGTCGGAACCCGGCCTCTTGCCATTGGCCGGCCGCCAGTCGGCACGGCCCGACAGCGGCATGCTGGGCGGATAAGAAGTCAGATCGAGGCCGTCGATGGCGCGGCTCACCACCTGCTCTTTCCAGTGATCGCTGAGATAGGGCAGCAGCGTCGTGCGCGTGCCACCAACCGCCGGATGGATGTCGCAGTCGATCCGCGTCACCGCCATGGATGCTTCCTCGGGCCTTCTTTGTTGGCGGCGTTCTCTGCACCGCCAGCGCAGAGTGCTCCGGCCGATGCCACGGCGCAAGGCCGCAGACCTGTGCGATCCGTCATGGCTCGGTTGCATTTCGCAGGCGCGATATGCGGATCAAACGCGCGGTGGATGCGCCGGCACCCACCGCGTCAGATTGCAAGCCGCTTCCAGGCGTTCGGCTCACGCGGCTTTGGAGACCTCCATCAGCAGCCGCTCGGCCTTGGCGTCCTCGATGCGGTTCACGAGGCGGCTGCTCTCGTGGTTGTCACGCACGGTCTTGGTCAAGGTGACGCAGGTCTGGATCAGCATCACGACGCCCATGGAGAGATAGCCCTTCATCCAGAGATCGATCGGCAGGAAGAAGACGCCGAGGGCGACGAGGAAGGCGGAGGCTGCGAAGGACACGTAAGTGAAGGTCACCCAGGCACCACTGTGGGGTTGGCCGTTCTGGTTCATGGTCGTCTCCTGTTGGTTCTGATGATGAGTGGGCTCGAGATCAGGCAGTCGGTGTGCGCTTGGACTTCAACCGCGCCAGCACGTCGTCCGCAGTTGTCTTGAGCCGGGGGCCAAAGCCCTGCTCGGCGAGTCTCTCGGCGGTGGCGAGCGGGCCGCTGGCCGCATCGAGCTCGACCAGCGCATCGTCGGCGGCCTGAGCCTCGATCTGCCGCTCGCGCAGACGCCGCAAGGTGCCCTCGGCCTCGGGCAGCGTAGACTCGTAAGGGCGCGCTGCCTCGATGCCGCTGCGACGGAGCGAGCGCACCGCCTCCGATGCGCGGGCGACACGGCGGCCGCGCTCGAGCTCGGTGATGCGGGCCTGCGCGCTCGCGACATGGCGCTTCAACCGGGCAATCTCGGTTGCGAACAGCGCCCTCGCCGTCAGCGCCGCGTCACGGTCAGCCTCGAGGCCCGCGATGGCTTCGGCAGCTTCCTTGGCCAGATCCTCGCGGCCACCATCGAGCGCCGCCACAGCGCGGGCCTCGAGGTCGGCGATTCGGGCGACAGTGGCTTCGAGCTTGCGGCCTTCCTGCTGATCCTGTGCGATCGCCAGCGCCAGCGTCCGCTTGCTGCGCTCGACGGCCGCAGCCGCATCGCGCATCTGCTGGTCCAGGATCAGCAGGGCCGTGCGGTCCTCCAGCTCCTCGCCGGCGGCGGCCACGCTGCCGCGGAAAAGTGTGACGACGGTCTTGAACATTGCTTGCTCCCTGTTATGAGCATTGCTCATAGCAGCCTTGTAGCACATCTTGAGCGTCGCTCAAGATAAATTTGAGCGGCGCTCACGGAATTAATGGCGAATGACTAAAGCCTTGGAGCGACGAGAGAAACTTCGAGCCGACCTGATCCTGGCGGCGGAGCGGATGATCGCGACCCGCGGATTGGCGGGCCTCAAAACCCGCGATCTTGCCAGCGAGATCGGCTGCGCCAACGGGGCGGTCTACAATCTCGTCGCCGACGTGGACGAGCTGATCCTGCGGGTCGGCTCGCGCACACTGCATCGACTGGACGACGCGCTCAGCGCTGCGGAAGGTGCCGGCGAGCCCGCGCCGCAGGAGAGGCTGGTCCGCATCGCGATTGCCTATTGCGATTTCGCTGCGGAAAATCTCCAGCTCTGGCGCGCGCTGTTCGAGCATCGCATGGCGGCCGACAAGATCGTCCCGGACTGGTCCGTTGACGACCAGATGCGGCTGTTCAGGCATATCTATGTGCCGCTCGCCGCGCTGTTTCCCCGTCGCAGCCCGGAGGAGCTCGGCATCACCGCGCGCAGCCTGTTCTCGGCGGTCCACGGCATGGTGGCGCTCGGACTGGAGCAGAAGCTGGTCGCCGTGCCGCTACCGGCGCTGCGCAAGGAAATCGACGGCCTCGTGCGCGCGATGATTGACGGATTGATCGCGCGGGCAGCGTAGCGATAGCGAGGCCAAGGGCAGAAATCCAAGGACGGCGGTTGACTAAAATTTCGCCTGTCACATCATGCCCGCTGTGCTTAGTTTTGCCGCGTTTCGTCCTCCCCTCTCCTTTCGGAGTTTCCCATGTCCCTCCTCATCCGCGGCGGCACCGTCGTCAATCATGATCATTCGCGCCGTGCGGACGTGCTGATCGAGGGCGAGAGCATCGTCGCGATCGGCGCATCGATCGCAGCGCCCACGGGCGCGGAGATCCTCGACGCCAGCGGCGCCTATATCATTCCGGGCGGCATCGATCCGCACACCCATTTGGAAATGCCGTTCATGGGCACCGTCACCGCCGACGATTTCGAATCCGGCACGAAAGCGGCGCTGACCGGCGGCACCACCATGGTGGTGGATTTCTGCCTGCCTGATCCCGGCCAGTCGATGCTCGCCGCCTATCAGGAATGGCGTCACAAATCCGAGAAGGCGGCGAGCGATTACGGCTTCCACATGGCGGTGACGTCGTGGTCGAAACAGATCTATGACGAGATGGAAACCGTGGTCAAAACCTACGGCATCAACACTTTCAAGCATTTCATGGCCTACAAAGGCGCGCTGATGGTGAACGACGACGAGCTCTACAACTCGTTCGCGCGCTGCGCCCATCTCGGCGCCATGCCGGTCGTGCACGCCGAAAACGGCGATGTGGTCGCGCTGATGCAGGAAGCCTTGATCGCGCGCGGCGTCACGGGTCCGGAAGGGCACGCCTACTCACGGCCGCCGGAGGTCGAGGGCGAAGCCACCAACCGCGCCATCATGATCGCCGACATGACGGGCACGCCGGTCTATATCGTGCACACCAGCTGTCGCGAGGCCCATGAGGCGATCGCCCGCGCGCGGGCTGCCGGCAAGCGCGTCTATGGCGAGCCGCTGATCCAGCATCTCTTGCTCGATGAGCGTGAATATCAGAACAAAAATTGGGATCATTCCGCGCAGCGCGTGATGTCGCCGCCGTTCCGCGACAAGTCGCACCAGGACAGTCTGTGGGCGGGCTTGCAGTCCGGCTCGCTGCAAGTGGTCGCGACCGACCATTGCGCCTTCACGACGGAGCAGAAGCGGTTCGGCCTCGGTGACTTCAGAAAGATCCCGAACGGCACCGGCGGCCTCGAAGATCGCCTGGCGCTGCTCTGGACCGCCGGCGTGGCCACGGGCCGTCTGACCAAGGAAGAGTTCGTCGCGGTCACCTCGGCGAACATCGCCCGCATCCTCAACATCTATCCGCGCAAGGGCGCGGTCGCCGTCGGCTCGGATGCGGACATCGTGGTGTGGGATCCGAAGGCGACGAAAACCATCAGCGCGAAGCGGCAGATGAGCCGGATCGACTACAACGTGTTCGAAGGCTTTGCCTGCACCGGCGGTGCGGCCGCGACACTTTCGCGCGGTCGCATCGTTTGGAAGGATGGCGATCTGCGTGCCGAGGCCGGCGATGGCCATTATGTCGAACGGCCGGCGTTCTCGCCGGTGCACGTCGCGAACTCGACCTGGAAGGAGCTGACCGCCCCGCGCGGCGTCGAGCGCGGAGCAGTCACGCCGTAGCAGCACCGCTCGCGCAACATGCGACGTCACGAAGCGCATCCGGTGGCATGCGCCTTGCCTCTTTGACGAGCAATCGCTCTGAAGGAGGCATCAATGAGCCCATCGTCTTTCGATCTGACTCGCCGCAACGTCGTGCTTGGTGGCCTCGGCCTCGCTGGACTGACGATCGCCCCGTCGCTCGTCTGGGCGCAGGGGCGCAGCGAGACGCTGCTGGTGGTGCAGGAGCTTGGGCCGAACTCGCTGGACATGCAGGGCGTCGGCTCGAACCAGACGGTGAACGGCCTGTCCTGGAATTGCTATGACCGCCTGCTGACCTATGCGTCGAAGATGCTGCCCGACGGCACATTATCTTACGACCGCGAAAAGCTCGCGCCGGAGCTCGCCGAGAGCTGGGAGGTTGCCGCCGACGGCATGTCCTGCACTTTCAAGCTGCGCAAGGACGCCAAATTCCACGACGGCACGCCGGTCACGGCCAAAGACGTCAAATGGTCATTCGACCGTGCGGTGAAGGTCGGCGGTTTCCCGACCTTCCAGATGTCGGCGGGCTCGCTCGAAAAGCCGGAGCAGTTCGTGGTGGTCGACGATCACACCTTCCGCATCGACTATGTCCGCAAGGACAAGATGCTGCTGTTCAACGTCGCCGTCGTCGTGCCTTTCATCATCAATTCCGAGCTGGCGAAGAAGAACGCGACGGCGGAAGACCCGTGGGCGCTGGCGTGGCTGAAGAACAACGAGGCCGGCGGCGGGGCCTACAAGATCGAGAGCTGGAAGCCGGGCAGCGAGACCGTGCTGGCGCGCTTCGACGACTGGAAGAGCGGGCCGCTGCCGAAGGTCAAGCGCGTCATCGCGCGCGACGTCCCCTCTGCCGGGACCCGCCGCGCCATGCTGGAACGGGGCGATGCCGATATTTCGAGCGGCTTTGCGCCGCGCGATTTCGAGCAGATCATCAGGGAGGGCAAGGTCAAGGTTTCGGGCGTGCCGATCCCGAACGCACTCTGGTACGTCGCACTGAATACGGCCAAGCCGCCGTTCGACAATGCCAAGCTGCGTCAGGCCATCGCTTGGGCGATGCCTTATGAGCAGATCCAGAGCAGTGCCTTCTTCGGCCGCGCCGTTCCCATGTATGGCGGCGCGGCAGACGTCTCAAAGCCGGTCTGGCCTCAACCGTCGCCCTACGTTACCGATCTCGACAAGGCCAAGGCGCTCATGAAGGAGGCCGGTTTCGAGTCCGGCCTGGAGACGTCGCTGTCGTTGGACACGGGCACGGCCACCGTCGGCGAGCCGACCGCGATCCTGATCCAGGAGAGCCTCGCCAAGATCGGCATCAAGACCTCAATCGAAAAGATCCCCGGCGCGAACTGGCGCACGACGCTGAACAAGAAAGAACTGCCGCTCGCGCTCAACCGCTTCAGCGGCTGGCTCGACTATCCCGAATATTACTTCTACTGGAATTTTCACGGCAACAATTCGATCTTCAACATCTCCTCCTACCAGAACAAGGAGATGGACGCGCTGATCGACAAGGCGCGCTTCACCACTGACGCCGCTGAGTACGACAGGTGCGTGAGGGATTTCATAGCGCTCTGCATGCGCGACGTTCCCGTCATTCCGCTTAACCAGCCGATCCACGACGTCGCCATGCAGAAAAACGTCAGCGGCTACGAATTCTGGTTTCACCGCGAGCCGGACTATCGTCAGTTCGCAAAGGGTTAGTTCTTTTCGACAACGCGGACGGCGCCTGAAGACGCCCGCGCCTGCGCGATCGGAAGCCCCCGTTCCAGCCGCGCCGCGCTTGCGCGCAGCATGGCCGCATCGAGCTTGCCCTGCCGCGATCCGTCGAGCGCACAGCCGAAGATCCGGTAGAATTGCGCGCCGTCATAGGCGACCAGCAGCAGGTCGACGCCGGCGTTGATGGCCTCGACCACGGCTTTGCAGACGTCGTGCTGATAGATCGCACCCATCACGAGGTCATCGGTCATGACCAGGCCCTGGTATTTCCAAGTGCTGCGGATAATGCCGTCGACGACGCGTTTCGAATGCGAGGCGGGGCGATCAGGATCGACAGCAGTCAGTGTGATATGGCCGACCATCAGCGCACTGTGCGACTGCGACAGCACTTCGCGGAACGGCAGCCAGTCGGTCGCTTCCAGCTCCCTGACCGGCGTATCGAGCTTGGCGTTGAAATGGTGTGTGTCGGTGCGCACACGGCCGATGCCGGGGAAATGTTTGAGCGTGGCGCCCACGCCGGACTCTTCGAGCCCGCGAACGTAGGCAGTAGCGATCGTGCTGACGACGGCGGGATCTGTAGCAATCGCCCGCTGGCCAATCAGCGTATGAAAGTCGAGGCGGTTGCGCCGCTGCGGCGGCTTCAGATCCAGTACGGGCGCGAGGTTGAGATTGACGCCAAGGCTGACGAGTTCGCGGCCATGGATGCGGCCGAACTCTTCCGCCCTGGCCTGCTGGTCTTCTGGAGCAAGCCCGGAGAGCGTCGCCAGGGCCGGCACTTTGGTCAGCGGCGGCGCGAGATGGCCGACGATGCCGCCCTCCTGGTCCGTGGCGACGATCAGGGGCGACAGGCCGGCAGCACGCCTGACATCCTGGAGCGCCGCGATCTCGGCACGCAACGCATCGACCGATTGGCCACGGATGTTGTGCCGGGTGACGTAGACGCCGCCGATCAAGCCCTGTTCGGCAAGGCGCAAGACCTCTGGAAAAGAGGAATAGCCGACCATGAAGTGCGGCCCGAGCTGACGTGCCTCGGCCACGTCAGCGCTGAGCACGTCGTGCTTGCGCAGCTCGAAGCTGAAATGCGCCGCCGCCATCAGCATCGGCGGCAGGCACCAGAGCATGACGAGCAACCTGCCGGAGAGGCTGTGCCAGCGCCCGCGGCGAAGGAGCAGGACGGCGATCGCGATACTCGCGATGATGAGCGCGATGTTCCCACCACCACGCAGCGGGATCAGATAGGGATCGTTCTTGTTCGCGGCCGCGACCGCGACGACAGGCGCGGCACACCATAGCAAGATCAGGCCGGTACGACGGAGGAACTGCATGATGCGTTACGTCCGAGGAATGGCGGATGATCCGCACCTATCAAAGCGATTTGCGCTGCGCGAGAGGCAAAAGCGCGCCTGCACGAAATCTGCAAAAGACTCCTGAAACGGTGCAGACGTTGATCCCGCCTTCTGCACATCTGCCGTGCAGATTCGTGATGCCACCCATCACGAAAGGTGTTCTGGACATGACGAGCCTGGCTTCGACGATCGCGGCGGACATCCAGCCGATCAGGCAATCCGCAATTCCAGCCAAGCTTGGCTGCGCGCTGGCGCTGGCTGCGCTCGCCGACTGGCTGTTCTATGGCCATCGGATCGGGCTGTCGCTGACGCTGTTTGCGGTCGCGACGGTCTGCATGTCGATGCTGTTCAATTATGCCACGCTTGATCGGCGTCGCGCCATGGTCGGGGCCGTCATTCTCGTTGCGGGCCTGATACCGGCGATCGAGGAGCTCAACGCGCTGTCCTTCCTGATTCTCGTGGCGGCGCTCGCCATTGCCCTGCTGTTTGCGACCAGCCCGGAAACGAGCGGGCTCGCCGATCGTGCGCGTGCACTGCGCAACTTCTTTCTGTTCGGCCCCTTCAGGGTCTTCCTCGAAGCACTTCAGGTCTTCAACATGTCCGCATTCACCCGTGGCATCGCACTCTGGCTGCTGCCGGCGGGGCTCGGCACCGTCTTTGTCGCCCTGTTCGCGGCGGCCAATCCGGTGATCGAGCAATGGCTGTCCCTGCTCAATCCAAATGTCATTTTCGAATATGTCAGCATCTCGCGCGTGCTGTTCTGGACCACGATGCTGGCGCTGGTCTGGCCGTTCATCCATGTGCGCTGGCGGCGCAGGAAGGTTGTCGTCACAGACGTCGCCGAGGCTCCCGTGCCACCGCCACTGCCGCCCGTCGTCTCGATCGAATTCCTCGGCCCCTCCACCATCCTGCGCTCGCTGATCCTGTTCAATCTGCTGTTCGCGGCGCAGTCCGTTCTCGATGGCCTCTATCTCTGGGGGCATGTGGCGTTGCCCGCCAACATGACTTATGCGGCCTACGCCCATCGCGGCGCCTATCCGCTGATCGCAACCGCGCTGCTCGCCGCCGCCTTCGTGCTGGTCGCAATGCGTCCGGGCGGGCCGGCAGAGAAATCCACCGTGATCCGCCCGCTGGTCTATCTCTGGGTGGCGCAGAACGTGCTGCTGGTCGCCTCGTCCATCCTCCGCCTCGATCTCTACGTGGACATCTACATGCTGACCTATTGGCGCATCGCGGCCTTCATCTGGATGGGACTGGTGGCGCTGGGGCTCATCCTGATCGTCGCACGCATCGCGCTCGACAGGTCGAACCGCTGGCTTGTTGGCGCCAACCTGATCGCGTTAACGATGGTGCTGTATAGTGCTTCTCTGGTGAACTTCGATGCATTCATTGCCGACTACAATCTGAAACACAGCAGTGAAATGGGAGGGAACGGCGTGAAGATCGATGCCAACTACCTCCTCACATTGGGCCCGCAGGCGCTGCCTGCAATCGACAAGGTCATCGCGCTGCGCGGCGGCGATTACTGTCTTGCGGGACGTCGGAATCGACTTGTAGAAGGTCAACGGCAGGACCTGACCTGGCGGGCCTGGGGCTTTCGGAGCTGGCGGCTGCAACGCCGGCTCGACGCGCAAGCCTAGAGGCCGCCGAGCAATCAGCCGGCAGGGTGAGCGGAGAGAGACTTGGCGCATCGCATTCTCATCGTCGACGACGAGGGCCACATCCGCGAGGTCATCCGCGTTGCGCTGAAGAAAGCCGGCATGGACGTGGTCGAGGCCCGCGACGGCAAGGAGGCGCTTCTCCGCTATGCCGCCGACAAGCCCGATCTGATCGTGCTCGACATCGGCATGCCCGAGTTCGACGGGCTCGACGTCTGCCGCGAGATCCGCAAAGTCTCCGACGTGCCCATCCTGTTCCTGTCGGCGCGCGACGAGGAGATCGACCGCATCCTCGGCCTCGAGATCGGCGGCGACGACTACGTCACAAAGCCCTTCAGCCCGCGCGAGCTGGTAGCGCGGGTCAATGTCATCCTGCGCCGGCTCGGCCCGCGCAATGGCGAGCCCAAGGCTGGTCCCGCCGCGCTGTCGCAAGGCGGCTTGCTGATCGATCCCGAGCAGCATGTGGCGACCTTCGCTGGTACGCCGCTGAAGCTGACTGCAATCGAGTTCGGCATCTTGCGAGCATTCCTGACCCGGCCGACGTCGGTGTTCAACCGCGAGCAGCTGATGCGGGCGGCCTACCAGCTCAACATCCAGGTCTCCGACCGCACCATCGACAGTCACATCCGCAACATCCGCGCCAAACTCGCGGCGCTGGCTTGCGACAACGTGATCGAGACCATTCACGGCGTCGGCTTCAAGCTCGGCCGCTGCGAGAAAGAGGCATGAGCGCTCCGCCTGACAAATGGCGGCCATCGCTCGGACTCGTGATCTTCGCGGTGCTCGCGACCGTCGCCGTGCTGCCGCTGGTCGGCCTGTTCTTCTTCCGCCTCTACGACAACCAGCTGATCCGCCAGACCCAGGCCGAGCTGATCGCGCAGAGCCGCGTGCTGGCGACGATCTATGCGCAGGAGGTCACGGCACGGCTCGACAGCGGCTTGATGCTCGGCGCCGAGGTGGCGCCGAACGTGTTGCCAGATCCCGGCGATCAGTTCACGCCGATCCGGCCCGCGCTCGATCTCACCGCCAATGATCTGTTGCGACGGCGGCCGGACGCGATGCCCGCATCCCGGCCGGCGCAGCAGGCTTACGTCGAGATCGGCGCCAAGCTGACGCCGATCATCCGCGAGACCCAGAAGGTGACGCTGGCGGGGTTTCGCATCCTGGATCCGCAAGGCGTGGTGGTCGCGGGGCGGCAGGAGGTCGGACAGTCGCTTGCGCATATCGAGGAGGTCGCGGACGCGCTGCACGGGCAGTACCGCGCGACGTTGCGCAACCGCGTGCCCGACAAGCCGCCGCCACCGATCTATTCCTTCAGCCGCGGGCTTGGCGTGCACGTATTCTCGGCCATGCCCGTGATCGTCAACAACCGCGTGGCCGGGGTGATCTACACCACGCGGACGCCGAGCAATATCTTCGACCATCTCTACCAGGAGCGCGCAAAGTTCGTGCTGGCGGGGCTGGCCGTGATCCTCGGCACGATCGCGATCGGCCTGGTATTCTCGCGCACCATCACGCTGCCGATGCGCGAGTTGATCGACCGCGCCGCCAGAATCGGCCGCGGCGACCGCGAGGCGTTCCAGCCGCTCCGGCACTACGGCACGCGCGAGTTCGCGCAGCTCTCGCACAGCTTTCTCGGCATGGCCGAGCAGCTCGCAAGGCGCTCCGACTATATCGCGACATTCTCGGCCCATCTCACCCATGAGCTGAAATCGCCGCTGACCTCGATCAAGGGCGCGGCCGAGCTGTTGCAGGATTCGTTTCAGGGCAAGCCCGATAGCCTGACGCCGTTAGAGCAGCGGACCTTCGTCGCCAACATCCTCTCCGACACAAAGCGGCTGGAGGCGATGGCGCAGCGGCTACGGGAGCTGGCGCGTGCCGAGAGCCTGCCGCAGAACGAGCGCACCGAGCTTGCGCCCGTCATCGCCGACCTCAGGAGCCGGTTTCCGGAAAGCGTCATCAAGGCCAGCGGCAGCCTCGACCGGGCGATCGGCATGTCCGGCGAGAAGGCGCTGATCGTGCTGTCGCACCTCGCCGACAACGCGGTGCGGCACAAGGCAGGGACGATCAGGCTGGAGGCTGTGGACGAGCGGACGACGCTCAAGCTGACAGTCAGCAATGACGGTGAGCCGATCTCGGCGCCAAACCGCGACAGGATCTTTGACGCGTTCTTCACGACCCGCCGCGATCAGGGCGGGACCGGCATGGGCCTTGCGATTGCGCGCGCGGTGATGGCGAGCCATGGCGGCTCGATCAGGCTCAAGCCCGCCGACGACGGCGTCGCCTTCGAGCTTCAATTCCCTGCTGCCTAGATCGCAAACACCCAGGCGGCGACGATGGTGCCGATGGTGACGAGACCTGCGATGGTCCAGCCAGCGGCGTATTCCAGCTCAGGATGACCAGTCGCCCGCATGATCTCTGCCGGATCGGCGGTATGCTTATCTGCCATGACTGCCTCGCACGTGTTTTCCCGTGTCATGGATAAGTCGCACCAGCCGCGATTAGGTTCCATCACGGACGCGCGAATGGCAAAAAAGTCGAAAACAACCCCATGCACAGTAGAACGAACTCGCGCGCTCCATCCGCCGGCGTGCATCCCGCGCCCGCGCACGCGCGACGATTGCGATGAGCAACTACGTCAGATCGATTGGCTCATTGCCGAGGCGTGCCTTCCGACAGGCTGACGCGATTGTGAGACGCGCACGGCACGATCGGCTTTGCCGCATCAGCATCCCGCTGCTAGGATGCAATGCGTCGTTTTACTATTTTAGGTTTGATCCGTTTCCGTGCCGGCTTTTCCGGCCTGATCACCGCGATCCATTTTCGAACACCTGAACACTTTCGAACCGACAGGACCCGCGTCCGCAATCCCAGTTTTCCAGCGCGCCACCCCCGTACAAGGAGGAAATACTATGTCCCCTAGTGCAACAGCCCACATGGTCCAGCTTCCCAATTCCGTCCATCAACTGCCGACGGGCTCGAAAGCGATGCGCCGAACCAACGGCCAGCGCTGGATCGAGCTGACGGTCGGCGTCAAGCGATCCGTCGATCTGCCTGATCTGTCCGATCTCGACAAGAAGCTCCCCAAGGATCGCAAGTACATGACGCGCGACCAGCTTGCGAGCAGTTACGGCTCCGATCCCAAGGCCATCAAGACGATCGAGGATTTCGCCAGGGCGCACAAGCTGGTCGTCACCCGCAACGAACCCGCCGCCGCGCGGCTCGGCATCGCCGGGACGGTCGACGACGTCAGCAGCGCCTTCGGCGTCACGCTGTTCGACTATTCCCATCCGCATCTCGGCGACTTCCACGCCCGCACCGGTCCGGTGCACGTCCCGGCCGAGGTCGGCGATGCCATCACCGGCGTGTTCGGCCTGAACAACCACCGTGTGCTCCGCCGTTCGCGCCATTCGGCGACCAGCGCCAGGCCGGATTTCGCAAGCTCGGTGCGGCACTGGTTCATTCCGACCGAGCTCGCGGGCATCTACAATTTCCCCAACATCGATGCGAGCAGGCAATGCATCGGCCTGCTCGAGTTCGGCGGCGGCGTGGAGACGCCTGACGTCGCGGCTTATTTCAGCAAGATCGGCGTTCCCGCGCCGGAGGTTGCCGTCATCGCGGTCGACGGCGTCTCGACCGATCCTTCCGGCGATCCGGACTCGACCGGTGAGGTGATGCTGGACGTCGACGTCGCCGGCGCGCTCGGCGGCGGCGCCAAGATCGCCACCTATTTCTCGACTTTCGACGAGAAGGGACTGGTCGATTGTCTCGCCAAGGTCGTCAGCGATTCCGACAACGATCCTTCAGTCGTCTCGATCAGCTGGGGCTGGGACGAGAACCAGGCCTTCAACAATGCCGGCGTGATCTGGTCACCGGCTGCGATCGACCATTGCAACCACAGCTTCCTCGCCGCGGCCCATCTCGGCATCACGTTCTGCGTCTCCACCGGCGACGACGGCTCGGAAGCGCAGATGCAGGACGGCCGGGCCCATGTGAACTTCCCCGCGAGCAGTCCTTATGTGCTGGCCGTGGGCGGCACGACCTTGCACGCGCGCAAGAACGCGAAGAAGCAGGTGCAGGTCGCCGAGACCGTCTGGAACGACGGCCCCCGCAGCGGCACCGGCGGCGGTGTCAGCGACATCACGCCGGTTCCGAGCTGGCAGCAGGGCATCGTGCCGAAGTCGATCAATCCCGGGCACTTTGCCGGACGCGCGATTCCCGATGTCGCGGCCAATGCCGATCCGGCCACCGGTTATCTGACGATGTCGGGCGGCAAGCTCGGCGTTGTCGGCGGCACCAGTGCCTCCGCGCCGCTCTGGGCCGGCCTGATCGCCCGGATCAACGCCGCGCTCGGCGCGCGGTCCGGCAATTTCAATGCCCTGCTCTATTCCAAGTTCGGCCCCGCTGGCGTGCTGCGCGACATCACCGTCGGCAACAACGACACCGACGGCCTGCTCGGCGGCCAATATCAGGCGGGCCCGGGATGGGACGCCTGCACCGGCTGGGGCGTGCCCGATGGCAACAAGCTGCTCAATGCCCTGCAGGGCGGCCCGAGCAGCTAGACGAGCGGAATCTGGCGCAGGCGGGCGAGCTGCCTGCCTGCGCGAGAAACATGGCCGCGTCCGCCCGGCGCGGCCGGTTTCGTGTGTCGTGTCCGCTTGCCCCCTGAACAGCGGCACAACAGCCGACACGCGGGGAAGTCCGTTGCGGGC
>NZ_LBJP01000088.1:0-272829 GCF_028128715.1 Bradyrhizobium sp. CCBAU 51745
GGCCGGCACCGCGGCCGGCGTCGGCGAGAGCCGCCCGGCGGCGAAGCCCCAGCATGTCGACGGGCCGAAGGCCGTGGCCGAGGACGGGACGGCCGGCACCGCGGCCGGCGTCGGCGAGAGCCGCCCGGCGGCGGAGTCCCAACATGTCGGCGGGCCGAAGGCCGTGGCCGAGGACGGGACGGCCGATGCCCAGGCCTCGGTGAATGGGCGAGCGAAGGATCTCCCACTGACTCTCGAACGCGAGGCCGGCATCAATTCCGACACGGGTGATCGCACTCTCGCCGGTCTTACGCTTGAGCTGACCGTTCAGGCTCAGAGCGGACCGGCGACGGCGACGCTTCGCCTTTGCATGCCCGGCGTTCACTCCGAGCAGCACTAAGCCAATCCTTCGATCACCTCGTCACAGCAACCAACTGCGTGCCGGAGTCGCATCGGCTGAGACGACAGGGTGGGGCCAATGTCTCTATGACACCAAGAGCGATCGCACATTGAGTTACCGTGCGATCGCTCCTGTACGAATCTTAGCTTCCCATCCGATCAAGATTTGTGGCCACAGTAGCTTGATCCCTCTTGAGCGGCGATTCATGTTGAGTCCGTGGGCCTGATAGGTCCTTAGAAAAAAGAGCAGCAAGCCATGCGGGTCGTGGACCCGCGTGCTTCCCAGGGGCTCCGCCCCGTGGACCCGGTAGGATCAAAGTCGATGGAGTCCGAGGTCATCAAGTTTCGCATTGCCCGCGGCGACAAGACCGCACTCTTCGATGCCGCCGAGGCTGCGGGGATGACGGTTTCCGATTTGATGCGGCGGGCTGGCAAGGCGGCCATCAAAGGCAGGATCGCATCCAGGCCCATACTTGTGGACCTTGCGCACGTCCGCTCCACGGCGAATCGGCTCGACGCGCTCGCTGCGGTTACCGGTGGCGATGTTGCTAAGATCTCCGCCGAGATCAAGGCCGCTGCCGAGGCGTTGCGCGTCATCGTTCGGCGTCACCTTGAGTCCGGCCAGTGATCATCAAATCGAAGCGGATCCGAGCGCGGGGGAGTGCTCTAAAGCGAGCTATCGCGCACATTCGCGACGGAGAGGACAACGACTACGTTCTATTGGTCCGCGGCAATCTCGCGGATCTTGAGGACGCTCGCGGTGATGCTCTCCGCTTCGGTAAGCAATATTGCGTTCGGCATTGGATTCTGTCGCCGGATCAAACAATCACCTCGGCGCAGCGGGAGGAGGCGATTGATCGTCTGGCAGCGGAATTCGAGTTCGATCCGGAGTGCATCGTCGTATTCGAACATACCAAAGATCGCGCGATCGAAGGCGGTGGTTGCGCTCAGCATTTTCACGTACTTGTCCCCGAAGTCGATCCCGTCAGCGGACGCGTCATGTCGTCGGCCCATGATTATGATCGGCAATCCAAAATCGCGCGCGTGGTCGAGGTGGCGTGGGGTCATCACATCGTGGCCGCACCGCGCATGCAGAGCATCGTCGCCGCGTTGGAAGAAGAGGGCGATCTCAAGACCGCCGCGGCCCTGCAGGCGGTCACGCCGCCGGATCATGCCGCGAGCTTCAGTGAGGCAGACCACCAGCGAGCCAAGCGGAGCGGTATCGACCTTCCGCGCGTGCGGGAGATGGTCGCACAGGCGCTCGCCAGCGCGACCAGTCGCAACGATTTCGAAAACAGGTTAGCGGGCGTCGGTCTGCGGCTCAGGTCTGGCGACGAAAAGAACATCCCGATCGTCGAGACCGTCGATGGTGAACTCGTCGGGTCGCTCGCGCGGCTCGTTCGGCTCCGAAAAGCGGCGTTAGCAGAAAGGTTGACATTCAATGCAGCAGGAAAACTCAAAGCCTCGGCCGAATATCCAGCGGGCGACCTACCAATTGGTGCACAAGGTCGCAGCGCAAATCGAGCCGCTCTCGAAATTGATGCAGGGGGAGGACAATCCGAACGCCGTCGACCCGATCGACACGATGATCGAACTCCTCCAACAGACGGTCGCCGGGATCGAAGGGTTGCAAGCCAGGTTGGAGGCGTTGGAAGCCCGCCTGGACGACGCGACCGTGATGAACGCGATCAAAAGCTCCGCGCACGGTTGAAGCTCGCCGCGGGCGGCGTTCGGCACACAGGAGCGCTGCTTGATCTCCTGGGGGCGGCGCGGTGTGCAGCGTTGCCGCCGCTACAGCGAGTTATCTCGGGTCTCGATGGTGTCGTCGAGCGAGAGACGGTTGCTCTGCAGGTCTCCCAGCTTGCGGAGCCTGCGTCGCTTCTCGCCGCCCGCCGGAAAGTGAAGGAGGCGGCTTCGCTCGTCCGATCGCTTGAGGAGAAAGCCGATCGCCTCACCCAGAGCATCGCGCGCCATCCATCGCAGTCGATTTGGACGCGGTTGTTCGGCACCGCGACCGGTCCTGATCGGCGGTCACTCGAAATCCGCCTGGATGGACTGAAGGACAAAATCGCAACGGCCGGCGCTGGTCTCTCGGCCGCCCGGCTGGCATTGCGAACCGAGGAGAAGAAATTCCAGACGGCGCAAGTGCGTCACCAGGCTGCGTTGCCCGATCGGCGCGCACACGCTGACCGTCAGATAGCAGCGGCCCGATTGGCGCGCTCAATCGCCGAGAGAAGCCCTCGCTGTGCTCGATGGGGAGCAGCCCGCCTCTTTGCGATCGCGGCTGCCCTGCAAACCGCTCGGGCACGAATGCAGCATATCGATGAGCCGTGGGACGACTGGGAGCCGTCTTTCGACCTGTGGGGAATCCCTCGATTGCCGCCGCCAAAGATCTTCTGATCTCGCCCCGGGGTCGTGGCGATCGTCGAGCCTATCGCGCCACCAACCCAAGGCCGCGCCGGCGACGCGAGGGCCGCGAAGCCAAAGGCCGCCATCCGGGCAGTGCGACCGCGGCCCGCCTCCGGGACATAAAGGGCCCGGCTAGGCCGGGCCCTCGCTTTCACTCGGCCTCGTCGAGAATGTCCTGCTCGGCATCCGGGCTGTCGTTCTCGTCGTCGACGTCGTCGAGTTCGGTTGCTGCGGGTGTCGGCGGCGTCGAATCGACCCCATGGACACGGCGGAACGTCCTCGACCAGACGACAAATTCCTCGTCCATCCGGTCAAGGAGGTCGCGCCAAGCCTTGCAGTCCCGAGCGTCTACACCTTTCACGTCGACCATCGGCCGGCCATCGTCGCTAACCACATTGCCCAGCGCCTCGAAAGCTGCCGCTACTGCGTCCATTGCAGCAGCCAGCACCGCAGTGGAGTTATGGAAGCGGTCAGCCGGAGTGTCGCCTGGCCGCTGCGATTTGGACTTGCCCGGAGGCGGAAACTCGCCTCGGAGATAGGTGTCGTTGACGATGCGCTCTGAGCCGTCTTGGTTCAGCGCGACCACGCCCAACTCGTCTACCGCCCGAATTGGTCGGCCGGCTGCGTGGTCGCGCAGCGCCTGGGCAAGTTGCTGGACGCCTTGGGGCGTCTGGCGCATGGCTTCAAGGACTTCGGCCGGGGTGCGCCGATCGGGCTGTTGATTGTTCGCAGTCCCGCGGTCGCCGCTCAGTCGGCCATCAAGTACAAGCGGCAGGGCCGATCGAACGGCAAGCTCCAGCGTTGAGGGGCCGGGCTCGTCGGCGCGACCGGCCGTCATGGCCGCGCGAACTTCATCAAGTGCGGCGGCGGCGAGCGCATCCGTGTCGCGCCCGGTCGGCGCCCAATCGCCCGTGTGGACCGCCTTACCGAACCCTTTCCGCAGGTAGCGGCGGACCTGATCATGCCGAGCAGGATCCTCGACGACCGCGCGCAGGATGAGCGCGGTCGCAAGCGAATTCAAAAGACCCTGGTTTACATTCTTGCGGGTGGACTGGCTGGTCACCGCGATGCGGATCGCCTCGCGAACGTGCGGCTCGGGATTGGTGAGCAAACGCACAATATCCGCCGCTCGACGCGCCGGATCGTCGGACAGGTGCGCGGCGCGCGCCTCCTCTTTCGTAACGCTGCCGGCATAGTAGGCGGCCTGCGTCGGAGTGATGAGTTTGCGCCGCTCAAGCTCGTCCAACACCTCGTCCGCGAGCGACTCGTTCTCGGGACCTTCGCCCCACGGCGTGGGCGGGTCGACGTGGCGAAGTGCCACCAGCGACTTCAAGGCGGTCGGGAATCCGGTTGCGAAGCCGGTTTGCCCCGCATCGTGCGGCACAAAGCCCACGATGACTAGCGCGGGTACACGCTCGCAGCGCATTACCGCCAGGTCCTCCGGGCTCGCCTCGCCTGCCTGGAACGCGTCGTTGAGGCGGCGAATGTGCGCTCGAAATTTAGCGTCGGCGTCTTCGTACGGAATATCCGCTGAACGGATGCCGAGAATATCGTGATCAGCGGTGAGCCGCGATGAGCCTTCCGCCGATGTCAGGGCCGTGACTGGATCGGAATCGTCAGCATGACGATAGGTAGTCGCCACCAACCACACCGCCTCCATCACGCCCTGAGTGCGGATAGATTCGCGCCAGTCGTTGTTGGCGAGCACGTAAGACTTCGCCTGCTCAGACGCCCAAACCAGATGGTGGCGGCTCTCAATGTCGACGGCGAGTTCAGCCGTTGACCGCGGGACCCCGTCCGGCGTGCGCGGCTCGGGCACCGGCCGAAACTTCGAATCCTCCTTCCCGGTACCAGGGTCGATAGCGAATGGATGCCTGCGCGAGGGGAGAGTTCGCGGGTTGCGGGCGTCCGGCATGGCCTTGCGAGCCCAGACCGGTGTGCGGATGCCGAGCAGCTCTCCGCCGGGGACCGCGATGCGCTCAGCATTAGGATCGCTGGGCTCCCCAATGCTTTTGCGGACAGACGAGGGGTCTACAACCGCGTTGGCGATGGCGGTCGCCGCCCCGCGTGAAAGCCCAAAAGCTTCGGTCAGCTTGTCAGCGAGCGTCTTGCGAGCCGCCGCATGGGCATATTCGGGTAGCGCCTCCACCGGACGGGGGAGGACTGGTGTGTCGTTGAATTTAGCCATTGTACGGTTTCCTTGGCATGCGCGACCGGGCCAGAAGCCTGGTGGGGGGCCTCGGTCGCGACGGTTGACGTCGATCCGAGGTGCCAAGACCGTAAGGTCGTGCGCTCCCTCCTTCCGCTTACCGAGCGAAGCTCGGCGTTACCGAAGGCGGCATCAGCGGAATAGGACCTTGTCTAGGCGTACGGGACGAGAGGCGAGTGCCGGTGTCCCGCGTAACCGCCCCTTGCGCACGAAGCGCAAGGGTTGAGGGGCCCACGACGCTGAGTCGCGGTAGGTTCAATTTAGGGCAGGGCGCGCGCTGGAGTCAACGGGGAGTGGCAATCGCTCCATTGCACCTCAGAACGGGAAAAACACGGAGCCCCTGCGCCGACGGTCTTCGACTTCGTGTGTTTATTCTGCCGCTCGCCAAGCGCCTAAATTGTCCAAAAGAATCAATTGCCGTGAGCGAGTATGCGGGGCATCTCCCTTTGCGCGAGTGGTGGACCGGGCTAAAACGAACAAGAAATCGGGGTTGAGCCGGTGATTCCGTGCCGGCCATCGACGAAGGGGCAAATGGCCGACTACACCGCCTACCACAGCCAATACCTTGCGCACCGAATCACCCTCGAAGGCGTTGACGAAGATGCCTTCGCGAAGTCCCTTTCGACGGCGCGGGTGGACATGAACCCACATCAGGTCGACGCGGCGCTTTTCGCCTTGCAGCCGCCTATCCCGCGCGGCGCGATCCTCGCCGACGAGGTCGGCCTTGGAAAGACGATCGAAGCCGGGCTCGTCATCGCGCAGCGTTGGGCGGAAGGCCACCGGCGTATTCTCCTGATTGTTCCAGCTTCGCTGCGCAAGCAGTGGACCCAAGAGCTATTCGACAAGTTCGGCATCCCGGCATTCATCCTCGAAGCCAAGAGCTACAAGGAACGCCAGAAGCAGGGGCACCCGCGCCCCTTTGAGGTCGACAACCATGTGGTCGTCACCTCCTATGAGTTCGGCGCGCTGAAGGCCGACGATCTTCGAAGAACCAATTGGAGCCTCGTTATTTTTGACGAGGCTCACCGCCTGCGGAACGTCTATCGAAAGGGTGCGTCGAAACGGGCGAAGGCGCTGCGCGATGCGTTGGCTGGCACGTTCAAGCTGCTTCTCACGGCGACGCCGCTGCAAAACTCGCTTATGGAGCTTTACGGACTAGTGTCGGTCGTTGACGACAAGTTGTTCGGCGACGAGGCGAGTTTCAAGACGACGTATGGGGGCCGGCCCGACCCGGCGACCCTTCTGATCTTGCGCGATAGGCTTAGGCCGATATGCCGCCGCACCCTGCGCAAGGACGTGCAGGAGGCCGGACATATCAACTACACCAGGCGCATCCCGGTCACGTTCAAGTTCGAGCCCCACGATAACGAGGTCAAGCTCTACGAAGGTCTTTCTCTTTATCTCCAGCGCAAGGACACGATTGCCTTCGGTGAGAAGCCCAATCAGCTTATTACGCTTGTCGTCCGCAAAATCCTTGGATCCTCGACATTCGCGGTCGCGCAGACGCTCGAATCCATCCTTGTTCGCCTCAGGGCAATGCAGCGACCGAACATCGAAGACCTGTCCGACGTCGACGATGCGGACGAAATCGCTGAGGAATGGACGAACAACGACGATGCGGGCGAGGGTGCAGAAGCGAGTATTGACCCTGCCAGGCTCGAAGCCGAAATCGGCGAACTGGAAGCCTATCTCGCACTTGCGCGCAGCATCAATATCAACGCCAAGGGCGAGAAGCTCATTGGCGTTCTCGACGAGGTACTTGAGCGCATCGCCTCGCTGGGCGGCAAGCGCAAGGCAGTCATCTTTACGGAATCAGTCCGCACCCAAAAATACCTCGCGGATCTCCTCGCCGCGAACGGCTATGCCGGGCAAATCGCACTCATGAACGGCCAGAACAACGATCCGGAAAGCCAAGAGATCTATGCCGACTGGAAGGCACGCCACGAAGGTAGCGATGCCATTTCCGGCTCGAAGACGGCCGATATGAAAGCAGCGATCGTCGAAGCCTTCCGTGAAAGCAAAACCATCCTTATCGCGACTGAATCCGGAGCCGAGGGCATAAACCTCCAATTCTGTTCGCTGCTGCTGAATTTCGACCTGCCTTGGAACCCGCAGCGTGTTGAGCAGCGCATCGGCCGTTGCCACCGCTATGGGCAAGTGATCGACGTGCTGGTGGTCAATTTCCTGAATCTAAAAAACCGGGCCGAAGAACGGGTGTTTGAGCTTCTCGATAAGAAATTCAAGCTGTTCGACGGCGTGTTCGGGGCGAGCGATGAAGTCTTGGGCGCGATCGAAAGCGGCACCGACTTTGAGCGGCGCGTTTTTGAGATCCATCAGTTGGCGCGCAACAAGGATGAAATTGATGCCGAGTTCGACCGGCTGCAAGCCGAACTCGACGAACAGATCAAGGCCGATGTTGTCGATGCGCGGGGCAAGCTCATGGGCTTCTTCGATCAGGATGTTGTTCGCATCCTGAAAAGTCGCAAAGAGACCATCGACCGGATGATGAGCGAGTTCGAGGAGCGTCTCATCACCATCGCTCGGGCCGAACTGGCCGGCGCGACCTTCTCGAAGCACACGGATGGCAGCCCGATTTTCGTTCACGGCGGACAAACGTGGACGACAGGCTGGCCGCTCGCCGACGAACAGCATTGGAAGTTCTTCCGGCTGGCGGACGGCAATCTTGCTTCAACGCTCACGGCCAACGCCAAGCTCCGCACCCTGCCGATCGCGAGCCTCACATTCAATTATTCTGCCTATGAGAACGGCGTTCTGGCCAATGTGAAACAACATATCGGCCGCTCTGGTTGGCTGCGGGTATCGCGCTTGGCGGTGAGGAGTGCGAACCAGACCGTTGAGCATCTTCTTACGTCGGTTGTCGCGGATGATGGAACGATCCTCGACGATGATGTAGCTGACCGTTTGTTTCTTGTGCCGGCAACCGCGTCCACGGTGTTGGGGCTGAAACCGCCAAAGGACGCAATCGACGCCGCCGAAGCTGCCGCGCGCAAACGCCGTCTGGACGAAGCGGACCAGGCCAATGCCGAATTCCTCGCCAAAGAAACCGATAAGCTGGACAACTATGCCGACGATCTGGAAAAGGCGGCCGATGCTGAGATCAAGGAATTTGAGGACGAGATCAGAGCCAAGCGTAAAGAGCTGCGCACGGCGCCAGGGCTTTCAGTGGCGGACAAGGTGGAGAGGCAACGTGCGATCAGGAAGCTGGAAGGCCAGCGGGACGAACTGATGCTGTCAAAATTCCAGCGCAAGAAGGACATCCGTAAGGAGGTGGAGGACCTTCTCGACGCGATTCAAGCCAGCCTCAAGTTGACGCCGGAGCAGACGCCGCTCTTCACGATCCGGTGGGAAATACGCGCATGAAGTCCGTCGCAGTCAGGGCTAAAGGGTGATGGGAGTGACGATGGGACGGAATGGCGGAGCGCGACTTGAACTGACGTGGATCGGCAAGAACGATCGACCGCGCCTTGAACCTCGCATCCTGATCGAAGATGCGGAGAAGAGCTATCACGCAACCGCGAAGCGCGAAGCCGACATTTTCGACAACATGCTCGTTCAGGGCGACAACCTGCTGGCGCTGAAGGCGCTGGAGTCTGACTACGCTGGTAAGGTCAAATGCGTATATATCGATCCGCCATTCAATACGAAGCAAGCATTCGAGAACTATGACGACGGATTAGAACACTCTCTATGGCTGTCACTAATGCGAGATCGCATTAGAATCATACATCGCCTTCTTTCTGCAGCGGGATCGCTTTTTATCCACATAGATGACAATGAGCTTGGTTATCTTATTGCGCTTACCGATGAGATTTTCGGGAGAAGCAATCGTGTAAGCGTAATAACGTTCAAGCAGAGCTCGGCGTCGGGGCCGAAGGCGATCAATCCTGGGATTGTAACAACGAATAATTACATACTTTACTACGTGAAAGACAAATCAGCATGGAAGCCAAACAGGGTGTACGTAAAGAGCGAGAGGGACGATCGATATACGAAATTCATAGAGAACATATCCGACGACTACGGCGAGTGGTCGATTGTCGGACTTCGTGAAGCGTTTCTCGCGTGGTCCGGTCTCTCTACATGGAAGGCGGCACGACAGCATTATTCCGACAAACTAGAGGAAGCATTGTCGTCCTTCGTGCTGAACAACGCAGACCGTGTAATCCGAACGGCTCGCGTTGCGCCGAAAGACGTCAATGAAAATGCTCGCGAGGCGTTGGCTAAATCGCTTGGCGATACGCGAAGGGTCTATCGATCAGAACGGGCCGAAAAGGAAGACTATTATTTTATCAACGGCGAGCAGCTAATCTTTTATAAACAGAAGACAAAAGAAGTGGATGGTGAGCTTACGACGGCGAGCCCGCTTACGAACCTGTGGGATGATTTGCTGTCAAACAATTTGCACGCAGAAGGCGGCGTGTCATTCCCGAACGGAAAAAAGCCGGAAGCGCTGATAAAGCGCTGTCTTGAATTGTCGACCGAGCGCGGTGATTTGGTGCTCGACTCGTTCGCTGGTTCGGGCACGACTGGTGCCGTCGCCCACAAGATGGGGCGGCGATGGATAATGATCGAACTTGGCCCCCACGCTGTAAGCCACGTCATCCCTCGTCTTCGTGCTGTCGTTGATGGTGATGATAGAAGCGGCGTCACTGAAGCCACTGGTTGGCAAGGTGGTGGGGGCTTCCGCTTCTATCATCTTGCACCGTCCCTTCTCGAAAAGGACAAGTGGGGCAACTGGGTCATCGCCAAGGCTTACAATGCTGCCATGCTTGCCGAGGCCATGTGCCGCCACATGGGCTTCACCTATGAGCCGTCGCAGGACGTGGCCGAATACTGGAAGCATGGCCACTCCTCGGAACGAGACTTTATCTTCGTGACGACGGCGAGCCTCACGCACGATCAACTCAAAGCGATTTCGCACGACGTGCGGCCGGATCGCACCCTGCTCATTTGCTGTAAGGCATTCAACGCCCGGCTTGACGATTTCGAAAACCTGACCGTCACGAAGATTCCGCACGCGATTCTCAATCGCTGTGAGTGGGGAAGGGATGACTACAGCCTTGAGATCGCCGATCTGCCGCCCCGCGCGCTAGACAGGGGCAATGGCGACGGGAATGACAATGGGCACGCGCTCAATGGTCGCAAGCGAGGGCGCGGGAAGGCGGCCGATGGCCAGCCGACCCTTTTTGGCGAAGGGGAGGCATGAGGCATGTTGGAAGCCACGTTCGAAAGCAGGTCCGATCGCCTCATTCGGCAGATTGCCGCACGCATGTCGCTGCGGCCGCCGCAAGCGCGTTCGCTCGAAGTGCTCGCTGACGTGCTGCGGGCGATCCAGCTTCCGGCCACCGATCTTGCTGCCTCTCTACATGCCGTTCAGGCTCTCGCCGAGAGCGATCTCCGGAAGGTGGAGGATTTCGAGCGCGATTTCCCGTCGCTTTGCTTCGCGCTGGCAACCGGTGTGGGCAAGACGCGGCTGATGGGCGCATTCATCACTTATCTTTATCTCGCGCGCCGGAACGGCTCCGATCAGCCATTCTCAAAGAACTTCTTCGTGCTCGCGCCGAATACGACGATTTACAATAAGCTGCTTGAGGACTTCAAGCCGGGCACGCCGAAATATGTTTTCAAGGGGATCTCGGAGTTTGCGCAGAACCCGCCCGTTCTTGTTACTGGAGAGAATTGGGACCAAGGGCGAGGCCTAAGGCGGCAAGGCGAATTGCTGGATGCGGACGTGGTCATCAACGTCTTCAACGTCGACAAGATCAACAAGGAAGTCGGCCGCATTCGTGGGCCGCACGACGCAATCGGGGAGGAAGGGTATTACAACTATTTGGCCAGCCTGCCCGACCTAGTCTTCCTGATGGACGAGGCTCATCGCTACCGGGCGAAGGCGGGCTTCAAAGCCATCGCCGATCTGAAGCCCATGCTTGGATTGGAACTGACGGCAACGCCTAAGACAGTCGGCGCGAAGTCTAGCGACTTCAAGAACGTGATTTATCGCTATGACCTGGGCGACGCGATGTCCGACGGCTTTGTGAAGGAGCCCGCCGTCGCCACGCGCAAGGATTTCGATCCAAATTCAGTCAATGATGTGGAGCTTGAACGGATCAAACTCGAAGACGGAATCCATGCCCATGAGAACGTCAAGCTGAAGCTGCGGGACTATGCGGAGCTGACCGGCCGCCCCCTGGTGCATCCCTTCATGCTTGTAGTCGCGCAGGATACGACGCACGCTGAAGCCATCCGACGCACCATTGAAGCCCTAGGCTTCTTTGGCGGGCGCTATCAGGGTCGCGTCATTCGCGTCGATTCCGCCCTGCGCGGCGAGGAAAGCGACGAAGCGACCGCGCGGCTGGTCGCACTTGAACAGGACGGGTCCACGGAAATCGTTATCCACGTCAACAAGCTGAAAGAGGGCTGGGACGTGACCAACCTCTATACAATCGTGCCGCTGCGCGCTTCGGCATCGGATATTCTCACCGAGCAGACCTTGGGCCGGGGGCTTCGCTTGCCTTATGGCGAGCGCACGGGCGATGAGGCCGTCGATACACTTACCATCATTGCCCATGACCGCTTCGACGAAATTATCCAGAAGGCGAAGGAGCCGGGCTCCATCGTCCTCAAGTCGGTGCAAATCGGCGGTGACGGCGAAGTGTGGCGCGATGGCAAGGTTGAATTGTCATCCCCAACCGTCGTCGAGCAGATCATCGCTGGCGCTGGAGCATTCGGCGAACAGCCGCTGGCGGTGTTTCAAAGTGAGCAGGCGAAGACCGTGGCGCATGTGACGTATCAGGTCATCCGCCAGATGGAGCGCGAACTGCCCAACCTCGACCGGCTTCGCGCGCCGGAGGTGCAAGCCAAGATCGCGCAGCGGGTCGAAGAACTGACGCGCCCGATCCAGGGCACCCTTGAAGGCATCTTGGACAAGCCAGACGTTGCCAAAATCGTCGGCGCAGTGGCGACCAACATCGCCGAACACATGATTGAGATCCCCGAAATCGTCGTGCTGCCGACTGGCGACGTGACGTTCTCGTTCGCAGATTTCGATCTAGCCAATCTCGACACGATCGCGCCGCAGCCGCTGTCCGATGAAATCATGGTGCAGAACCTGCGCACCGGCGCGCGGCTGACGATAGCCCGCAACATGGCCGTCGTTCGCGAGGACCGGCTTGAGGATTACCTCGTCGTCCATCTCTTGGACTACAATCAAGTGGACTACGACGCCACTTCCGATCTTCTCTATAAGCTCGCCGGGCAAATGGTGGCGCATCTACGCTCCTACCTGTCGTCAGATGAGGACATTGAGAGCGTGCTCCTGCATCAGGGCAAGAGTCTCGCGCAGTTCATCTTCCGGCAGATGATGGCAGACGGCCATTACGTCGAGACGCCGACAAAATATCGCGCGCGGGTTTCAAAGGGCTTTCAGGTGCTGCAAAGCATCAATTTCCGGGTCTCCGACGCCAAGGCAGTGCGTGATTTCCGAGCGCCTGTCGTGCCGCCAAGCGACACGCGGCGCTATGTCTATGGCAGCTTCAAGCGATGCCTCTATGAGCATCAAAGCTTCCAGTCCGACGAAGAACGGCGCTTCGCAGTCTTGATCGATTCCAATCATGAGCCGGACGTGCTGCGGTGGGTGAAACCGGGCAGCAAGCAATTTCAAATCGAGTTCCGGCGCGGGGAGCGTTATGAGCCCGATTTCGTGGTGGAAACGAAAGCCGAGAAGCTCATTGTGGAAATCAAGGCGCGGCGCGACCTTGAGGACGAGACGGTGAGGGCCAAAGCGAAGGCCGCTCGGACATGGGTGGGGCATGCCAACGATCATGCCAAAACCTATGGCGGCAAGCCGTGGCGCTACGTGCTCATCCCACATGATGCGATGCTGGAAAACGTCACCTTGGCGGGGCTGACCGGGAGGTTTGCGCAAACGGCCATCGTGGAAGCGACCGTGCCTGCCTAGAAGCTGCCGCAAGCGGGTCGCCAATCTTTCGGCGCATGCTACACCCCAGCTATTTAACAAGATGGCCGCTGTCGTCGGCAGAAAGGTCACTTCCAGGCGTAACCTGGTTTCAGACGACCGTTTGCCATTCGAGCACTGGCGGACGCTCCTGGACGCGCTGGCACCGACCGCGGTCCGGCCCTGCGCATCCGGATGGGCGTTGGTCCATCTCAGATCGAACGACGCCGCTTGCCGAGGGATAAGCCGGCTTTGGCGAACGGAGTCACCGAGGGCAGCCTGTGAGCCTTAGCGGACAATGAAGTCGCCAAGGGCGGCCTCGTCGGCAGGCGGTTGCCGTCTCATAAAGCGTCGATCGGACCGAGCAACTTTGGGATGAACTCTGGCCTCAGATTCGGAACACATACTCGAAGAAGCGCCGCCGAAATCTTCGAGATTACAGGTTCGTGGTGGCGGAGCGTACGGATATCACCGCCTGCTTGTTGAAATTCTTCGAAGACGACGAGGGCAGAGTGATACTTCGGATGATCCGATCGGATCCGCTTCCGGTTCTCGGCCGCATTTTTCTCAGTGTGGCGGTTCGTGAGACTGAAATGTGTTGCCAACCCCTCCTCAAGGCAGGTTGCTGCATGGACGGGCGAGAGCAGATGCACGACTTCGTGCGCCAGCTCGAGCAGCGCGCAGTCGATGTCGAACTCCGATCCCGAGCTTAGGCGGATGAATACCTTGTCGGTGTCGCCGAGGAAACGCACGCCAGGCGGCCCGGCGTCGCCGATCTGAACGCCGATCGGCGTCCATTGCCGAAGTCGGGGACCGAAGCGCCGCTCCGCCTCTTCGAGAAGGTCTCCCAAGTAGGTGGTGAGGGTCCACTCGCTGCCTTTTCCGTAGAACACGGAACGCTGCGGCATGCTCATCTCTCCAGCTCCATTCGCACTTTTGGGTCCCTAGTCCGTCCTTTTTTAAGTGGTAGCAGCGTATACTGAGGGTTTCAAACGTTGCGGCACTTCATCACTCTCAACTACACACCGGGGATTGCGGCGGTGGCCTTCGCACTCTCCGGCCGGGTCTCCGAGAAGTAGATACTGGTCAGATCACCATAGCCGTGCCGCGGCCTGATGAATTTCGCCTCGATGAACTTCAACCGCCCGCTCTTAAAGTCGGCTTGCAAGGCCCAGTATGCAGCCTCGGGTAGATAGGCGGAGAATAATCCTCGATCCTTGCCGAGCCGCATGTTGAGTAAAAAGGGTCTTTCCGGAACGGTCTGCCCCTTACCGATGCGCGGCCAGACCTTTTCGTCAGGATCATCGACACAGTCGTATTGGCGCGAGCACATGAGCGAGCAGGTCACTTCCTTGCCGAGATGCTTGGGCACGTTGGGCGTTATTGCGACGATGTCGCAAAGCACATCGGTGAGGGCTTCGTCGGAGACGCCATCGCCGTGGTTGCCCACATAGTAACTTACCGTCACCGATTTCACAGTCGCGAGTAGCGTGTGCTCGAGCTCCGGCGGCAGTTTGCGCTTGCGCTCTCGTTTCTTTTTGGTCACCTCATCACTCTCTCCAGCTCATGACTTCCGCATATGGAGCATTGCCGGCCTTTCTGGGCGGTCCGCCGACGGTCGGCTTATGATCCCGGCTGTGTGAAAACGCATCGGCCATGCCGATCCAGCCGCTTGAAAATGGACCCGGCTACCTCGCCGTGGACCGGATCACGCCGTTGCCTGGACGCTGTCAAATTGACGGAGTATGCCTGGCGCCATCGGTGGAACGTCCAGCCGCGCGGTCACGTTGGCCGCTCCGCGCTCATTAAAGTCGATCGTGTATCGCCGCCCCCCTTGCTCCGGTGTGCTGAGCATCCGTCGACAAAGCAAATCGGCGAGGGCTTCATCCTCGACCGCCACGACAACCTGGCGCCCAGCCTGTCGGAACGACGAAAGAACTTCGACAAGCTGTAGTGCTCTGAAGTCGTCAATGTGTTGAACGGGATCGTCCAACATGAGCGTTTCCCATCGGGACCACGGTCTAGCCAGATGGACCGACAGAAGAAAAGCGAGACCCGCGGCTCGCCTCTGACCGCTACTGAAGACGAATTGCGGATTGAGGTCGTCGCCTACCTTCAGACTGAGGAAGCGTCGAACATCGCCACGGATGCTGTAGTCGATGCTGCGCCAGTTCGCGTGCGGGCGGAGCCGCTGATAAATCTCGTTCAGCAGCGGGCTGATGCGGGCAAGCCGCTCATCAACAATTTCGCCCGCCGAACGCCGAACGCTCTTCTCTAGTGATTTGGCTGCCGCCACCGCACTTTGAGCGCGCGCGAGTTCGTCTGCAGCAGCGTCGGCTTGGCGCCGCAAAAGCGAAACTCGCGCATCAACCGAGGTCAAGGCCTCGACGGCCCGCGACGCCTCCAAGGCGTTGAGCGCACGCTCCAGCTCGACCAACTGCTCGCGCTCGTCCAGCGCTTCCCGGTCAAGCGCGCTCGGGTTCGCCGCGTTGGTTGGATCCAGCCCATAGCGTTCGAAGATCTCGATATGGGCCTCCTCTCGCGACCGAAGAGCCCGCAACTGTTGCTCGATTGCATCCCAGGCAGCTTGCGCTTCGGCAACTTGCTGTTCCGCCCGACTGGCCGCCTGACGGGCGCTGGCGAGATTGTCCCGCGCGGAATTCACGCCCTCGGCAAGCTGATCGATCCGCGCCCGGGCACTCTGGATGCCCGCAGCGAATTCGGCGTTAGTCCGCGTTGCCGCGCAAAGCGGACAATGCTCGTCGTGGAGGCCCAGCGCCTCGCCGTGTTCTACCAAGATGGACAACGAAGCGGCAATTTCATTCGCCCTCGCCTCAACGTCATAGGCGCGCTGCGCCAGTTCCAACTCGGCCTTGAGGCGATCAAAGTTGGATCGTGCAGTTTCCAACGCCGCATTCGCCTCCTCTCTGCGGGCCACCTCGTCTGATGAATCAAGCGCCCTTTGGTGCGCTGCGATTTCATGTCCCTCGAAGGCAGCAATGCCGAGACCTTCGAGGCGCCTACGTCGATCGGGAAGCGTTCGCTGAGCGAGGTCGATCCTCTGCGCAAGTTCTCCGCCCGTCGGCGGGATGACCCGATCGAGCACCGCCATCGCCGTGGAAATGTCGCCGCTCCGGTTCGCTGCGTCATTTGCTTCCGACAGTTGCACAAGCCCGCCTTGCAGTATCGACCGGGCCTGTTGATAGGATTCTTCAACGCGGCCGCAGGCCGCCTCCGCGAGTGTAACCACGGCCTTCGCCTTAGCCGCGAGGTCGGCGCCCTCGACGGACCCAAGGGCCGCGCGAACCAGATCGAACCGTTGCGTTTCGCTCAGATCGAGACTGAGGCTCGCGATCCACTCGTCCCTGATGACCGAGGTTTTGCAGAGCTGCCTAAGCGGATCGTCGGGGGCCGCACCCTGACAGAGCTGGTTTTCGATTTCGCTCGGCTTCTTATCAGCGCCACCGTCGCGAGTGCGTGTGATGGAAAACGTTTTTCCGTCCCGATCGACAAAGGACGCAGTCACATAGTGGCTGGCCGGTGAACCGTCACCCCGCCACCATATGTAGTCACGAACCGACTCCTTTGAGGCCGACTCCACCGTGTATTTCGCAATCTCGCCGAGAATAGCGAACTCGACAGCGTCACAGAGCGTGCTTTTGCCCACCCCATTGCGCCCGGTGATGACGGTGAAGCCCCGTCCGAAGTCGACACGGACCTTTTCGCGAAACCCGCGGAACCCGCAAACTTCAACGTAGTCGAGCTTCATGTCGGACTCCCCAATATTTCGGCGACGTCCTCTGGCCGCAGATCTCCCAAGAAGGCGTTCAGCGCCTCGACCGGAACGTCTTTGGCGCGAGAGCGCAATCGGTCGGCGATGTCATCGCTTTCGAGAAGCGGCTTAGCCTTGATCGGGGTTAGGGGCATCAGCACGTTCGTCACGTCTTCTGCCGTTTGAATCGCGGTTCGTGCGATTTTTCGCGTGAGAGCGAAGTTCTCCTCCAGCTTCTCGACCTGGTGCTGGAGGGTTGGCGCCAGCTCGGAGGTCAAAAACACAGAGTAGACGTTCCATGCCTTGGCCCCGCCCGCCCGCAGTGCCGCCGCGTGCCGCGCCAGAATTCGCTGCTGGGCCGCTTGCCAAGTATCCAGCAGCTCTTTAGCGCTGCCGAAGACGTGCACGAAGCCGACCACCGTCGCGCTCTCGAAGCAGATCACGGGTGGAGACGTGCCGGTCCATGGCCAGGTCTCATAACCAGCCCCACGAAGGACGACCTCGGACTGTGTGCCTATGTCCATCAGATGCCCAACTCCGACCTCGCGCCGTCAAGATCGTACCAGTCGCCCATCCCTGTCGGACGGATAAAGCTACCGGCAGACCCCGGCCGAACGACGCTTCCTGGCAGGGGTAGGTTAGTAGCACCGGCCGCCACGACAATATCCGTTGCAGAGATCGCAGGTGCTTCAATAAATTTGGTGCGGAGCTGGTTGAGAACCGCACCCGCGCCATTCACGACCCGAATTGATCGGCCGGCGAGATCGTAGCCCAAGCCTGTCGGGGCTGCTCCAGCCTGCCTGAGCAGCAGATGGAAAACCCCTAGGATCTCACACTGGCTCGGCTTTGACCTGCTGGCCGGCTGTCCCGCAGGAACTCCTTCAGCGTCGCGCCTTAGATTATACAGTGTCTCGTTGTCGAAGTCCGGCGGTTCCAGCCATGCAGGATCACAAGCCACTCCGGTCGAAGCCTCAAATGCCTGCTTGCCGGCAGCAAGAACACCACGAAGGTAATTCCTGGAAAAGTCCTTTCTAAGCTCAGCCAGCGCCTCTGCTCCAGATTCCTGCACGTGCGTAAATTGGACCTGTTGCCCGTTGGCTAAGGCCCATAGGTCCGGGGCTTTAGCTTGGAGCGCCGCCGGAGCCGCCAAGTCAATTACTGTGACAGAAAGTGGAGCAAGCCCGTCCAGGACCGTGCCCAACAGGATGTTCAGATAGGCCCAGTCCGACCAGAAGCCGACCACCAGCAGGTCCTTCTGCCGGAGGTTTGCCGCCATCCACGTTTTGCTCTTCGCAATACGATCTGCGATCGGCGGTTCGGCCAATTGCGACGGAGCCCATACCGTCGCCAGCCGATCACGCGTCGCGCATCCGTGAAACTTCAAGAGCGGACTTTGAGTCCGAGATCGAGTGGTCGCCTCGTCTCCGTCGAGCGAATTTTGAAAATCAAACCCGTTCGCAACAGCGGACTGCTCGATCAACGTGTCGTAGTTGGCGGACAGGGCGGCGACGGCTGCTCGCGTGACAAGGAAATCCGCTACCGCAGCGTGGCCAGCATTGGGTGGCTTCACGAACATCTGCCAAGGCACAAGACTTTCGATGAACACCGACTGGAGCGTCTGAAGGTCGACGAAGTGCTGCGCGAAGGCTTCCAGATCGTGGCGCATAATCGGATTGCAGGTGGGGTCCGTCTCTACAATATACTTGTCGAAACTAGCTTCAGCTACCCGCCACGCCGCCGGAAGGTTGCTTGGCGCCGCCATGGAGAGGCCAGCGCCGCAAATAATTACCAGCCGTCCTGCATGCATTGACGCGAGCAATTTCGTTTTGATCTCCGCTTCCAATAGCTTGCCTCGTTCCGATCGGTTGGCCTATCTACCTCGGTTGTAAACGTTGGCGATACGAATGCCACGCCTTTAGCAAGATCAGTCCTCGGTGAATCCGATCGCGGGAAGCTCTCTCACATTTTTTAGATGGAGAGCCGTCAAAAAGGCCACCTAAAAAATAGCTTACCATGAGGTTTGGTGTCGTGCTGGCCGCGAGCTCATGGTCCAGTCGTATGCCGAAGGAAACGAATTTCCTGCGCATCGCCCCCCTGCCAATCCCGCCCTCGCTCATGGCCTGGACCGGATCGCGTGGGTGACCGAGATGATGTAAGGATATCTGACAGACGAAAGCCCGACAGCCCTGAACCTCGGAAACACGATCACACGCGAGAACGAGCAACCGGGATTAGCGTGCTAAATTACGAAAGATTTCCGCCAACGGAAGCCATTTATCGACAATCGCCGCGATCAAACCGATGATGAGTAGCGCGATCAGCCAATCCTTCCAGCGCGTCAAGCGCTTCAGGTGCCTTCTATAGCGGTCCGAGCCGATCTTGAGGCGCTGCATTTCGTCGGTCGTAGCAGATCTGAATTCTTCGAACTCGGCTCGCGTAGTGCTGAGTTCGTTCAGGGTGTTCTCAAGCCGCTCGGCAGTTTCACTGTAGTCCGCGTACAATTTCGAAAAGCTGTCTTGCAGTCGATAATGAAGCAGCACGGCGCGCTGCTGCGCGATCAGCGCTCGGGCGAGCTGGACTTGCTGGCGCTTGTTGTCGAAAGGATCTTCCGGCGTATCATCCATCGTGAACTCACGAAGTAGCGTGTTTCAGAGAACTTCTCAGAACAACCAATTCCACGCCGGCAGCAATGTCTTCTGCACTGGCACGCCTATTGATGCTCATCGCCAGTTGTGCCGCCAATCTAGCGACCTGATCCGATGACGGCTGAATTCCCCTATCGACATAGTACTTCGTCAACGCTTTCGCGCACTCTTCGGTGAAGGCTTCATCCGAGGATCTTAGCTTGTCGTAATCGGCGAACCATTTCTCGATCCCCCGGGGAAGTTGATCCAAAATCTCCTTCTGCAAATCTACTTTGCAGAACTCGCAAAACGTTACGATATTCGCGATCGTCCAAGGGTGAGGGTCGTCTGGACGGAGCAGTCTGCTTACGGCAGCCTGCGAGGTTTGCAGCGCGCTCGCCAATTGGGTTTGCGTAAAGTTCCCAGTCTCTTTCACGCGCTTCCATATTCGAGCAATCTCGCCCCGAATGAGCCTTGCTATTTGCTCGTCGTATGGCGTGGGACCGAGTCCGGGGTCGGCTCCAATGGCGGGAACACGATCAGTGGATTGGGACTTAGGTTCCATATTACCACCCTCATTCTATTCGGTTACATAAGATCTATCCAAACATGCTATATTCCATAACAAATTCAATGACTAGGTCTGCGCCAAACTTTATTCACAATTATAATTTCTATTCAGTAAGATAGATTTTCATCAGAGGAGACGTCGTGATGAGTGCAATGTTTTCCCGATTCTTCACAACCGGCGTAGCGCTGCTTGCCATGGGAGGCGCGAGCTTTGCCGAGGGTCCCGACGCAATCGTCGCGCCTAGCGTTCGCGAAACCGAATCGAAGATGCAGGGGCAGTTGGATCGGAAGGCTGACGAAGCGAGGGCAGAGTCCACGGCGCGATCCCAGAAATCGAGCGCATACATCCGCGATGAGGAAGCGCAGGCGAAGAGCGCGAAGGATGGCCGGTACGAAATCCTCATGAATACCGACCGCACGGGCTTCAAGATGGACGTGCCCGAGTTGACTGTCGGCGACGAGGAAACCCGCATTCCCACCATTCATACCAAGATGGATACAACGAGCTTCAATGTCCCGGTTCCTGCGCAGTGCAAGGTGGGCTCCTGGAAGATTCCCGAATTTCGTGATCTGCGCATCACCTTCAAAGAGCAAGACATCCTGGCTCCGTGTCTGTCCACCAAACAGGTGAAGATGGACCTCCCCCAATTCACGGCGGGCGAGACGACCATCAGGCTTCCCACCTTCAAGGTGGAGATGAAGACGCGCGAATTCTCCCTCAACTTGCCTCAGTTCACCGAGCGCACGCCTGATCACGAAATGCGCAAGCACGAAGAACACATCGCCGAAGAGAAATCGCGACTCCAACAGGATCTCTCGTCGATGGAGGACAAGTACCGCAAGGCGGCACTCGAAGAGCTGACGGCGACGTGGCAGCAGGGACGCGACAACGCCACGCGCGAGCTGGATTCCGCAGAACGTTCTGCGACCGAAAAGCTTAAGACCGCCCGCGCCGATCTAGAGACCAAGTCAGCGGCCGCTATGTCGGCGCTGCGTGGCGCTGGAGCGACTGCGGAAACCATCGACGGCTTCAGCCGACAGATCGATCTTGCCCGCCAGGCGATGGATCGCGCGGAGGCCAACACGCACGACCTCTTTGAAAGCAAGAAGAAGGAGCTGAATGCCTCCTTCGACGAGATGAAGCAGCGGTACCTCGGGCAACAGCAGAGCGCGATGTAACCGGGCTGCGGTTGTAGACAAATGCAAACGGAGAGAATGCGATGAACTCGCGAATTTTCCTAGTGGCGTTGCTCGCTTCCACCATGTTGACCTCACCTGGAGGTTCAGCTCACAGTATGGAGCTGAACACCCAGATCCAAGTCATTAAGGAAGCCGTCGAGCTCATCCGCTTCGCACTTGATATCAAGGAGCAGTATGAAGAGGTCGAAAAGCTGGATCATGTCGGTCCTTCCCTCGGGCAAGCCCAGGCGAATCTCGACGAGCTTGCGAAGCGCGCGGCGTCGTTCAAACCGCAAGAATACGTGAAGCCTCCGAAGCTTGACGGCGCCGACGTATTCTCCACGGACAAGCAGGTTCGCGAGCGCACCCGAAATGGGTGGGACCGCTTTCTCGAAGACGACGAGAACGAGATCGCCCGATTGAAGGAGCGTCGATCCCAACAGCAAGAAGCTCTCGATCGCTATCGGGACCGGGAGAACGCGCTCGACAAGGCGGAAAAGGCTTTGGAGAAGGCGCTGGCGGACAAACCGGCGTCGGGCGTGTTTAAGGAAGACCTCGGGTTCGCTTGGTACGATGTCGCCGTAGAAGCGAAGCCGAGAATGTCGGGCATCGTCTCCGACTATGAGCGGATCGTGCGCGACTACGACCGGATCATCACCAGACGACAGGTCGAGCATGAGGCTCACGTCAGCACCGGTGCTGCGGTGCGAGCGATGCAAGGCTCGGACGAAGCCAAAGTCGACAGCTCGGATTCCACGAACGCGGCCAAACCGCCTGTTTCGCCGGGAGCGAGGTTCAACGTGAATACTGCCATCAAGCAGGCCGTCGCCGGACCTGGTGCAACGCCACTTTCGCAGGCTGAAGCGAGCAGGCACAGCATCGGCAAGATGAGGGACGAGCGTGCCAGGGCCGAAGTGCAGACGCAGCAGGCCCAAAGGTCGACGCGGACCACCACTGCGGGCCCTGGCGGCGCGGCACCTTCCGAGGGCGGGGCTGGAAATGGCGCGGGCGGCGGTGGCAACGGCGCGGGCGGTCGTGGCAACGGCGGCAATGCTGATGGAGCCGACTTGAGCTATATCTACACTTACCCGAACAAGAAATAATCAGACGTCGGCCGGCGGCTTCTGCCGCTGGGCCGGACTGTAAGCGATCCGCGTTGCGGTCGAAGCATCATTTGCTCGGGTGGCGGGTCTCGCGATCATGCCCGCCGCATCCGCCGCGATCCAAGCCTTTTTATGTGCCCGGTGAGCGTGCAAGACGCGCGAGGTGTGCACCACTGCGGTCATCGCTTGAAGTGTTGATCAGCTTCGTCACGTCTAAGGGACGGCCAGCGTAGCTTCGGCCTCCGGCATGTTGACCTAAAGTTATCTAGGTTCGTGCGGCGGCCCGGAGCGTTTGTTGGGCCCGCAGCATCAGCAAGTCGGCCTTGTGGACCTCTAAATATTCGTGGGGAGAACTGGCAGATAGTGCATGTAGACGACTTAGCTTCCCACCGCGGTTTGCGCCCCGGCAGCCGAGAGATCATGATCCTTTGCCACGCTTGCGAGGACCGTTACCGGACCGCTTGCGAGAAGGTCGTCCTTGAGACGACATAGCAACCACGACAGAGGACTCTAAACATGAATCCGGAATTCACGTTCGAACGCAAGGCCCCTGCGAAGTACATCGCCCACACCAGCCAGGACGAGCAGATCGTGACTATCCCCGATCAGGTCATTCAAAATCAGAAGGCATTCGACAACAAGCCGTTCCCCGCGATTTTCCGTACCCCCGGCGGCGACAAAGAGCACATTGTCTGGCTCGACGGCTCCGCCTACGATATCCACAGCAACCGCAGTCTCGTTCCTGTCGTCAAGGACTGGCGCCAGCGGGTCAACTACGAAGTCCGCGAACGGCTCGTTGATGACCTGCTCGCGGCAGGTTACGAAATCTCGCTCTCCGATCCCGGAATCGAAGACTACGTCAGCCGCAAGGGCGGACGCGAGAAGCTGTTGTCGATGCTCGACGACGTCGATGAAATCGACATGTACGTCTACCAAGTCGGCAAGCGCGAACACTTCGCTTGGATTTACATCATTAACTGGAACTCGGGTGCCGACGTGATCGGAGACTGCACCGAGAACATGAGCAAGATCACCAATCGGGTGTGCAAGTGGGCTGAGAAGAAATTCGGAACCAATCCGCGCCTCCGGCTGCCGTCTTAATCCCCAAATGAACGCCCCGCCGGCGGCGCTGGATGCGCTCAGCCATGTTTGTTTCCTGGACAGGAGACTCCGGCGCGAGCGCGATCCGATAGAATCAGAGGTCAGGGGCCGCCCAAGGTACGCGGCCGGTGCGTGGAGCGTCTTGCTAGTTCTCGCCATTCCGGACGCCGGGTCCTTCGAGGCAGCGTTGACAAGTTAACACACGTATGTACACGTTTTATATCGAGCGAGCCTAAAATCTTAAATAAATCAAAGGCAAGGTACGGGACTGGGGTTCGTTACCACTCTCTCCGCCAGCCCGCACATCCCAGCGAGTATGGACTTTCTGCATCGCGTTTGGCCTTCGTTCTCGGCAAGCAATTGCGGGCCGTTTTCGAGAGCTGGCAAACGTGCAATGCACGCCAAGGCGCTCAAGCCCGACGCATTGACAGCTGCAATGCCCAATCGCAATCTCAATCGCAATCTTGCCCCAGGCGTCTTTGGCGCAGCCTAACCGCGCCGAGACAATTCACAGGGAGTTCCGACAGTGAACAGATCAACCCTGCTCGCCGGCGTCTGCGCTTTGGCGCTGGCTGCGGCCTCGCCCGTATCAGCCAAAACCCTGATTTTCTGCTCGGAAGGCAGCCCGGAGAACTTCTATCCCGGCGTCAACACCACAGGCACGTCGTTCGACGGCAACGAGCCGATCTACAATCGCATTGTCGAGTTCGAGCGTGGCGGCACGAAGGTGGTGCCGGCACTCGCTGAGAAGTGGACGATCTCGCCTGACGGCACCACCTATACTTTCGAGCTGCGCAAGGGCGTGAAGTGGCATTCGACGTCCAAATCGTTCAAGCCGACGCGGGACTTCAATGCCGACGACATCATCTTCTCGATCGAGCGGCAGTGGAAAGAGGATAATCCGTACTTCAAGGTCACCAGTTCGAACCATTCCTATTTCGGCGACATGGGGATGCCGAAATTGTTGAAGTCGGTCGAGAAGGTCGATGACTACACCGTCAAGGTGACGCTCAACCGGCCGGAAGCTCCATTCCTTGCCGATCTCGCGATGGCTTTCGCGGCCATTCAGTCGAAGGAATATGCGGACGCAATGCTGAAGGCCGGCACGCCCGAAAAGATCGATCAGGATCCGATCGGGACCGGACCGTTCTATCTGGTGCAGTATCAGAAGGACGCCGTGATCCGATACAAGGCCTTCCCCGCGTTCTGGGGCGGCAAGGCGAAGATCGACGACCTCGTCTACTCGATCACGCCGGATTCATCCGTTCGCTGGGCCAAGCTTCAGAAGGGCGAATGCGACGTGATGCCCTATCCGAACCCGGCCGACATCGACGCGATGAGGAAGGATCCGAACGTGACCGTCCTGGAGCAGCCGGGCCTCAATGTCGGCTATCTGGCCTTCCAGACGCAGAAGAAGCCCTTCGACGACGTGCGCGTGCGCAAGGCCATCAGCATGGCCATCGACAAGAAAGCGATCATCGACGCCGTCTATCTGTCGACCGGCATCGCGGCCAAGAATCCCATCCCACCCTCGATGTGGTCCTATAACGACGAGGTCAAGGACGATCCCTATGATCCGGAGGCGGCCAAGAAGCTCCTGGCCGACGCAGGATTTCCGAATGGCTTCGAAACCGACCTGTGGGCCATGCCGGTGCAGCGGCCCTACAATCCGAACGCCAAGCGCATTGCCGAACTGATGCAGGCCGACCTCGCCAAGATCGGCGTCAAGGCCGAAATCAAATCGTTTGAATGGGGCGAATACCGCAAGCGAATGCAGGCCGGTGAACATCAGATGGGCATGCTGGGCTGGACCGGCGACAACGGCGATCCTGACAACTTCCTGCACACCTTGCTGGGCTGCGATTCCGCGCAAACGGCATCCGGCGGAAACATTGCCAAGTTCTGCTACAAGCCGTTCGACGATCTGGTCGTGAAGGCCAAGACCATCAGTGATCAGGCCGAGCGGACCAAGCTGTACGAGCAGGCGCAGGTGGTCTTCAAGGAGCAGGCGCCGTGGTTCACCATCGCGCATGCCGTGCAGTTGAAGCCCGTGACCAAGAGAGTGATTGACTTCAAGCTGTCGCCGTTCGGTCGCCACACCTTCTACGGCGTCGACGTCAAGGAATAGCAGGAGACAAGGGCGGAGCGGACCAACGTTGCTCCGCCCATTCTTCTTGACCCTCTCCTTATCCAGAGAGGGTGGCAGGGAACGACATGCTCCGGTTCATCTTTACCCGGCTGAGTCTTGTGGTTCCGACCTTCATCGGGATCACGTTGCTTGTCTTCGTGCTGATCCGCCTGATTCCCGGCGATCCCATCGAGACGATGGCGGGCGAACGCGGCATCGATCCTCTCAGGCACGAGCAATTGCGCAAGGAGTACGGCTTCGATCAGCCCGTGCTGGTGCAATATGGCCTCTACCTGTCGCGGCTGGTGCATGGCGACTTCGGCCGCTCGATCGTCACCCATGAGCCGGTGATTTCCGAATTTGGCACGTTGTTCCCGGCGACCATCGAGCTATCGGTCTGCGCGATCCTGTTTGCGCTGTGCCTGGGATTGCCGGCCGGCATCATCGCCGCGGTCCGCCGCAACTCGATCTTCGATCATGGCGTGATGGGCGTCTCGCTGACCGGTTATTCGATGCCGATCTTCTGGTGGGGATTGCTGCTGATCCTGCTTTTTTCGGTACAGCTTGGATGGACTCCGGTGTCGGGCCGGATCGCGGTGCAATACTTCATCGAACCGGTGACCGGCTTCCTGCTGATCGATGCGCTGCTGGCCGGTGATTTCGGCGCGTTTCGCTCGGCACTGTCGCATCTGGTGCTGCCCATGATCGTGCTCGGCACGGTGCCGCTCGCCGTCATCGCCCGCATGACGCGGTCCGCCATGCTGGAGGTTTTGGGCGAAGATTACATCCGTACCGCCCGCGCCAAGGGCTTGCCGTATTTCCGGGTGATCGCAATCCATGCGTTGCGCAATGCGCTGATCCCGGTGGTGACGGTGATCGGGCTTCAGGTCGGCGTGCTCTTTACCGGTGCGATCCTCACCGAGACCATCTTCTCCTGGCCGGGCGTGGGCAAATGGCTGATCGAGGGCATCAACCGCCGCGACTATCCGGTGCTGCAGGGCGGCACGCTTCTGATCGGCGCAATCATCATGATCGTCAATCTCCTGGTCGACGTCGCCTACGGACTGATCAACCCCCGCATCCGGTACACGCGATGACAGCCGAAGTCCTCAAAACTCCCATCGTGTCGCAACCGGGCGCGCCGCCGCATCCGCTGTCGCAGTTCTGGTCCGACTTCAAGGCCAATTTCGGCGCCGTGGCAGGCCTCGTCGTGATCGTGGTTCTGATACTGCTCGCGCTCTTTGCCGATGTCGTTGCGCCGCATTCCCCGATCGTGACCAACAATGCGGTCTTTCTCAAGCCCCCGTTCTGGCAGCAGGGCGGATCGACGGCCTATCCGCTCGGCACCGACGCGATCGGCCGCGATATTCTGTCCCGTCTCATCTATGGCGCGCGGCTGTCGCTTCTGATCGGCATCGCGGTGGTCACCCTGTCGGTGGTGACAGGCACGGTGCTCGGTCTGATCGCCGGTTTCTTCCGCGGCGTGATCGAGATCGTGATCATGCGGCTCATGGACATCACGTTGACGCTGCCGAGCCTTTTGCTTGCGATCGTGATCGTCGCGATCCTGGGGCCAGGCCTGATGAATGCCATGCTGGCGGTCGCGATCGTGCTGCTGCCGCACTATGTGCGGATCGCCCGCGCCGCCGTGATCAGCGAGGTCTCGAAGGATTATGTCGTCGCGGCCAAGGTCGCAGGAGCCAGCCGGCTCCGCTTGATGTTCAAGGAGGTGCTGCCGAATTGCACGGCGCCCCTCATCGTGCAGGCCACGCTCGGCATTTCGACGGCAATCCTGGACGCGGCCGCGCTCGGCTTTCTCGGTCTCGGTGCGCAGCCGCCTTTGCCGGAATGGGGAACCATGCTGGCCGACGCGCGCGAATTCGTGCTCCGGGCCTGGTGGGTCGTCACGCTTCCGGGCCTGGCGATTCTCGTGACCGTGCTGGCCTTCAACCTTCTGGGCGACGGATTGCGCGATGCGCTCGATCCGAAGCTCAAGCGATAGCGCACTGAAGTAGATCCGATGCCGCTGCTCGAGATCAAGAATCTGTCGGTCGAGTTTCCATCCCAGCACGGGATGGTGCGCGCCGTTGATGGCGTCGACATCATGCTCGAAAGGGGCGAGGTGCTGGGGATTGTCGGCGAATCCGGCTCCGGCAAGAGCGTCGGCATGCTGGCCCTGATGGGGTTGGTGCCCTATCCGGGGCGCGTTCGGGCGGACAAGCTGCTGTTCGAGGGACGGGATCTGCAGACCTTGTCCGAGCGCGAGCGGCGCGCGCTCACCGGCAAGGACGTCGCGATGATCTTCCAGGAGCCGACGACATCGCTCAATCCCTCCTTCACGATCGGCTATCAGCTGGCCGAAACGTTGCAGGTCCATGAAGGCATGGATCGCAAGGCCGCGCGGCGCCGCGTGATCGAGCTTTTGGAGCAGGTCGGCATTCCCGCGCCGGAGAGCCGGCTGTCGGCCTATCCGCACCAGCTCTCGGGCGGCATGAACCAGCGCGTCATGATCGCGATGGCGATCGCCTGCAACCCAAAGCTCCTGATCGCGGATGAGCCCACGACGGCGCTCGATGTCACCATCCAGGCGCAGATCCTCGATCTTCTCTTGTCCCTGCAACGCGATCGTGGCATGGCGCTGATCCTCATCACGCACAACATGGGCGTGGTCTCTGATACCACCGAGCGCGTCGCCGTGATGTATGCGGGCCAGATCATGGAGCAGCGCCCGACGCAGAGCCTGTTTGCCTCGCCGCAGCATCCCTACACGGCCGCGCTGCTGGCAGCACGCCCGGAGGCAAGCGATGGCGGACGGCTCGCCACCATTCCTGGCGTGGTGCCGGGACTGAGCGATCGGCCGCAGGGATGCCTGTTTGGTCCTCGTTGCATCTATGCGACGCCGCTGGCCGACAAGGTGCGTCCCGATCTGCGCCCCTGGATGGACGGCCTGATCCGTTGTCATTATCCGCTCGGCGATCCGACACGGGATGAGCGCATCGCGGCCGATGGCGGCAGCGCGCCGATCCCTGAGCGCGAGACCACGTCATGACGGCGCTCGTCACCGCCACCGATCTCAAGCGCAGTTACGAGGTCAAGCAGGGCTGGCTTCGTCCGCCCGCGCATCTGCAGGCCGTGGGCGGCGTGTCGTTCGCGCTTGAGGCCGGCAAGACGCTGGCGGTGGTTGGCGAATCCGGTTGCGGCAAGTCGACGCTCGCAAGGCTTGTGACCCTCATCGAGAAGCCGAGCGCCGGCGCGCTGATGCTTGACGGCGTCGATGCGGTCGATCCTCCGGCCGGCGCTGCCAGGACATTGCGCCGCACTGTGCAGATCGTGTTTCAAAACCCCTACGGGTCGCTCAACCCCCGAAAGCGCGTCGGCGCCATCCTTGAAGAGCCGCTGATCATCAACACCACGCTTTCGAAGCAGGAGCGGCGCGCACAGGCGCTCGACATGATGGCGAAGGTCGGGCTGCGGCCGGAGCAATATGGCCGCTATCCGCACATGTTCTCGGGTGGCCAGCGTCAGCGCATCGCCATCGCGCGCGCCTTGATGTTGCGGCCAAAACTGCTTGTGGCCGACGAGCCGGTCTCGGCGCTCGACATGTCGGTGCAGGCGCAGGTTCTCAACCTCCTGGCCGATCTGCAGCGCGACCTGGGGCTGGCTTACCTCTTCATCTCGCACGATCTTGGCGTGGTCCGTCACATCGCCGACGACGTGATGATCATGTATCTGGGAATCGCAGTGGAGCATGGGCCGAAAGAGCGCATCTTTGCGCGGCCGCTGCATCCGTATACCCAGGCCTTGCTTGACGCGACGCCGGGCCTCGGCCGCAATCGCCAGCGGATTGTTCCGAAGGGCGAGCTGCCGTCGCCGCTCGATCCGCCAAAAGGCTGCGTGTTCTCGACCCGCTGCCCCTATGTCACGGATCTTTGCCGCACGCAGCGTCCGCTACTGCGCCCGCTCGACGGCCGCCTCGTCGCCTGCCACTACGCCGAGCGCTTCCTGGACACACAGGCGGCTTAGACGGTGACCGGTAGCGAGAACCGTAGGTAGGCACTTGCCGGACAGGGCGTCAGTCAATCCCCGTTGCCACGCCGCGGCTCTGCCCTGAATTCGTCATTCCAGCGTCTCCCGCCGCGCAGCGCCTTCGCCGATGATGGAGAATGGTCCCCAGAACGCCGGATAGGCATTCTCCGGGTTCGCCGTATCGCCGAGATAGGCCAGCATGGCGCGGCGCAGGGCCTCGGCACGGCCGATACCGGGTTCTGACTTGATGGCGTCGAAGGTCGCGGTCGTGAGCCGGGTCGCGGCATCGGAAGCGACCGCCCAGTGCGAAACCAGCAGGGCGCGCGCGCCGGCATAAAAGAAGGCGCGCGCCAGCCCCGACAGGGCCTCGGCGCCGGGCCTGTCACCCGCCACGGTGTTGCAGGCCGACAGCACCACCCAATCTGCATTCAGCTTGAGCTGGGCCACCTCGCTCGCGGTCAGCAGTCCGTCATCGAAATCACTTGCACGTTGCGGAATGCTCAGCGCCAGCGACGGTTCGGCCACACCCTTGATGTCGCCGGCAACGAGACCGTGGGTTGCGAAATAGACGATTCGATAGTCGGCGAGAGGCAGCCGTTTCACGTTGGCCTCGCTCGCGTCGGCTTCAAGGTGAAGGTCGCTCGCGGCCGCACCGACCTTCTGGGCAATCGCGCGAAGCTCGGTGGCGGTCTCGGGCAGGGGCGGCAGTGCTTTGCCGAGTATGGCGCGATCGACGCCCGCGCCCTGCCAATAATCGGTGTAGGCACGCGTGTGTGCCGCTGTCCGCGGGGCGGCCGACGGGACGCCGGCCGGGGCGGCACCCGCGCCGCGCGCGTCCGGCATGCCGAACACCGGATCGCCAAAGCCGATCATCGGCTGCGCCGCCGGCCGCTGGCGCGCATAGGCGCGCAATGCCTTGAGGCTCGCGACCGACGGCAGGACGCTGACGGCTTGCCGCTTGATCAGCCAGGAGGCGTCGCGATAGCCCGCGATGTCGGTGGGATTCGGCGCGGCAGGTTGCTGCGTCAGCAGCAGATGAAACGGCAGGGCAGTGAGCGCGCCGGTCGGTACCACCAGCAAATGGCGCTTGTCCCTGATCAAGGCGTCGACGGGGTCGAGCAGGGCGACGTAGAGGTCGCGCGCCAGGCCGAGGTCGAACATTCCCGGCGCGCCGGCGCTGCGCGCCGCCACCCATTCGCCGACATCGAGGCCGCGGCGGAAAGCCTTGACCTTGTCGGCCAAGGCGTTGGCGCCGAGCGCGATGTCGTGCCAGGCGAAGCCATCGCGCGTCACCGCAAAGACGCGGCTCTCCTTGTCATCAGGCAGAAAGAAGACCAGCGCCTCGTCGCTGCCGAGCAGGTTCTGGACTGCGCTTACCTCCAGCGGCTGCGGCCTTGTGAGTGCGGCAAACTCCGGAAACTCCCGCGCCAGCCTCGAGTCGCTTTCGGCGAGTCGTGCCTCGGCCTCGCCGCTCGCCCGGCGCAAAGCATCGATCGTCTTGCGGTCGCGATCGCCCTCGGGCTTCGACAAAGCCTCGACAAGTTTGCGGTCAGTCTCGCGCCACGCGCCAGCGAGGTCCTGGTTCTCGCGCACCAGGGCGGAAAGTGCTCCGCCGCCGGAGGCGAAGCGCGCAGCGAATTGCTGCACGGCAACCGCCGCGGACGACTGGTCGGCCCACTGGGCGATCTCGAATGCTTCGCGGGCGAGAGTCGGTTCGGGTGCGATCTGTTGACGCGCCGCAAGGGCAAGATTGGCGACGTGGCGGCGAAAGAACAGTGCGCGCTGCGCGACGAGGCCGCCGGATCGCTGCTTTTGCCGGGCGCTATCGGCCTCTCGGGCGGCATGGGCCAGCACCGCGGCGGTGGCTTTGCGTGAATAGGCGAGGGCGTTGGCACCGTCGCCGGCCTCGGCATATTCGCGCGCAAGATTGTGAAGGGCGTTGGCGGTGTCGGGGTGGGTCGCGCCAAGGGCCTTCTCGTAGATTGCCAGCGCGCGCGCAGTGAGCTCCTCGGCATCGGCGTACTTGCCGCGCGCCTCGAATTCGAGAGCGAGATTGTTGAGGATGTGGGCGACGTCGGGATGATCCTTACCCAGTGCCCGCTCCTGGATTGTCAGCGCCCGCCGGTACAGTGCCTCCGCCTCGTCGCTGCGGTTCTCGCCGCCGTACAGCACGGCCAGATTGTCGAGGGTGTCGGCCAGATCGGGGTGGTTCGGCCCCAGCATCTTTTCCTTGATCGCCAGCGCCCGCTTGTAGAGCGCTTCAGCCTCGGCCGTGCGGCCCTGGTCCTCGGCGGTCGAGGCAAGGTTGTGCAGGATGTTGGCCACGATCGGATGAACGGGGCCAGTGGCCTTCTCCTGGATCGCCAGTGCCCGCCGGAACAGGCCTTCGGCGTCGCCATAGCGCGCCTGGTCTTGATAGAGAATAGCCAGATTGACAAGCGCCGCCGCGACCTGGGTGTGGTTTGGGCCGAGGGCTTTTTCCGTGATCGCCAGCCCGCGCTTCAACATCGGCTCCGCTTCGCCAAAGCGACCCTGGCCTTGATAGACGACGGCCAGGTTGTTCAACGTCGCGGCGAGGTCCGGATGATCCGGTCCGAGGGCCTGCTCGCGGATCGCCAATGCGCGCTTGAACAGCGCCTCGGCCTCGCCGTAACGCGCTTCGTGGAGATATACGGCAGCCATGTCGTCGAGCGCGGTCGCGACCAGCGGATGATTTGGCCCGAGCGCCTTCTCCAGGATCGCGGCAGCGCGCTTGTAGGCCGCTTCGGCGTCGTCATAGCGGCCCTGGTTCTGGTAGGTCACGGCCACCTTGAGCAGAATGAGGGCATAGTTCGGGTGCTCGGTCCCGAATCGGGCCTTTACGGCCGCCTCGAGCTTCTGCCATTCGACGAGTGCGTCCTCATATTTGCCCGCGGCCAGCAACGCATTGAAGTGCTTCTGCACCGTTTCGATATCGGCGCGCTGTGCCGCCGCCGGCGCCACCGCGAGCACCGCGACAGTTGCGAACCCGGCCGCCAGCGCTGCGGCTTTCCGTCGCCATTCGAGGATCATCTCACGCCTCCTGATCCGCACCGCGATTGCATCGAGGTTGTGCTGAGCCCGAACGAACAAGGCAGGTCGATGACGCGCTTTGCTTGGTCCAGATCCAAGAAGGTTGGTGTTCAGTCAGCGCCAAACGGTTCGACGTGCCGCGCGCAAAGATGACCGCGCCGACGTTTTGAGCACGCGGCGGGTTCGGAACGTCGGTTTGTGAGAGTACGCTTCCTGGTATGCTCTACCGCTGCTCGGTGGCGATGCGCAAACCCAGGGCAATCAGGACCGCTCCGGTCGCGCCCTCCACAAGGCGACGCACGGTGGGGCGTTGAAGTGCACGCCGCACCTTGTGAATGGCTGCGGCATAAAATGCGAGCCAGAGAAAGGTCACGACTGCAAAGACAATTCCAAGAGCGAGCAGTGTGGCAAAGGTCGAACCGCCCATCGGTGCAAACTGGGGAAGCAGGCTGGTGAAGAAAACAGCCATCTTGGGATTGCCGAGATCGCTGATGAGGCCCTGCCTGAAGGCCATCCAAGGGCTTACGCGGCCATGCGGCTGGATTTCCACCGCGATCCCCGAACCTTGTTCCGGCGGCCAAAGGGCTTCGTACAACGCGACGAGGCCCAGATAGATAAGATAAGCGGCCCCCAAATACTTGATCGTGAGAAACAGTGGCGCCGACGCCACCAGGAGAGCAGCAAGGCCGACGCTGGTCGCCAGCGCCCAGACTGTCTGTCCAACTGCTATGCCGGCCGCCGTGCAAATCCCGCCAGTCCGCCCGGCCAAAAGGGTGCTGCGGATTGTCGTCGCCGTATCGGGCCCCGGCGTGACGATGACGATGATCGACGTCCCGATGAATGCAAGAAAAGTTAGCATGCTCTGCTACTCCGCCACGTTGCCGGCGATTATACACGCTGCCGAGGTCTTTGGCTCGGCTCGGCGTAGCCGATGACGATCATGAGGGTAGACGTGCTCGCCGGCTATACGTTGTGGCAGGCGAGTGCTCTGTCGTCCACGGAACGAAGTTCGGGAACGTCGACCAGGCAGCGATCGCTGGCCAGCGGACAACGTGGCGCGTAGGCGCAGCCGCTTGGCCGCTTGAAGAGGCTTGGCGGTTCACCCGTTTCGATGGCACCGAGGATTCGCCTGGATGGGTCCGGCTTCGGAATGGCCGCCACCAGCGATCGCGTATAGGGATGGCGCGGATCATCCAGAACCGTGCGCGTTGCGGCCTGCTCCACGATCCGGCCCATATACATCACGGCAACACGATTGCTGATTTGCCCGATGACGCCGAGATCGTGGGAGATGAACAGCATCGACAGTCCGAGCTGCTCGCGCAGGTCCATCATCAGGTTGAGCACCTGGGCCTGCACCGACACGTCGAGGGCCGAGACCGGCTCGTCGGCAATCACGATGGACGGAGAGGGGAGAATTGTTCGCGCGATGCCGGCGCGTTGTCGCTGTCCGCCACTGAGTTCGTACGGATAGCGAGCGGCGAAGGACGGATCCAGTCCGACCGCCGTCAGCGTGGCGGCGATCGCGGCGCTGCGCTGGCTGCGACTGGTGAAGAAGCCGTTGATATCGCCAGCCTCCGCGACCGAGTCTCCGATCGCGCGCCGCGGGTTGAGCGATGCATAGGGATCCTGGAACACCATCCGGATGTTCAGGCGCATGTCGCGAAGGCCGGCGCCCGTCACGTCCCTTCCCTTGAAGCTGATGCTGCCGCTGTCGGGCCGGACCAGCCCCACGATGGACCGGCCCACCGTGGTCTTGCCGCAGCCTGACTCGCCGACGATTCCGAGCACCTCGCCCTCTGCCAGCGACAGCGACACGCCATCCACCGCTCGCACCTGATATTTTCGGCCAGCGCGCCTGACCTTGAAGGAGACCTTCAGGTCCTTGATGTCGAGGACAGCGTTTCCGTTCATCGCGGTCCCCCATCGTCCAGGGGGAAGGCGCAGAGCACTTCATGTCCTCGCGAAACTTCCGCGCGCGGCGGATCCGCCGTGCGGCACGGCTCGCGCGCCGCCGGGCATCGTGAGGCAAAGACGCAGCCGGCAGCGACCGTACCGGGTGCCGGCGGCTGGCCCGCGATGGTTGGCAGGCGGCGCGCGCCGGAATTCCGCGACGGCATGCAGTCCATCAGTCCGCGCGTGTAATGATGGCGCGGTCTGCCGAACAACGCCGCGACATCAGCGGTCTCCACGATCCGACCCGCATACATGACCGAAACGCGATCCGCGAGCTGCGCGATCACCCCCATGTCGTGGGTGATGAACAACATCGCCATGTCCAGGCGGTTGCAGAGCTCGCGCAGCAGGCCGAGAACCTGCACCTGGATGGTGACATCCAGGGCCGTGGTCGGTTCATCGGCAATCAGAACCTGGGGCCTGCAGGCCAGCGCGATCGCGATCATGATCCGCTGGCGCTGGCCGCCGGAGAGTTGATGCGGATACGCGGACAGCTGCATTGCGGGATCCGGCATGCGCACCAGCTCGAGCAGCTCGCGTGCCCGGGCGGTCGCCGGAGCGTCGGACACGCGATCATGCACGCGCACGGCTTCGGCGATCTGATCGCCGATCCGACGCACGGGGTTCAGCGAGGTCATCGGCTCCTGAAAGATCATGGCCATGCGGCCGTGGCCCGCTTCGACGCGCTGCCAGGGCTGCAGCTGTGTCACGTCGCTGCCCTCCAACAGGACGCGGCCGGCGCGGATCCGCGGCCCTGGCTGCGGCAGCAATCCCATCACCGCGAGCGAGGTCATGCTCTTGCCGCAGCCGGATTCGCCGACGAGGCCGAGGATTTCGCCCTTGGCAAGTTCGAAGGACACGCCGGCGACGATATCGACCGGTGCAGTCGCGGGCCCCAATGACACGGTAAGGTCGCGAACGGACAGCACGATCTAGCCCTTCTCGCCAAGGAGCTGACGGAACCGGGGATCGAGGCGATCGCGCAGGGCATCGCCGACCAGGTTGAGCGAAAACGCAGTCGCCACGATCATCATGCCCGGAAAGAACAGCAGCCACGGCGCGCGGGTGATGAAGGTGCGCGATTCCGCCAGCATGTTGCCCCAGCTCGGAATCTCCGGCGGCGCGCCGAGGCCGAGGAAATCCAGCGATGCCGCGCCAAGCTGCGCGAATGCAAAGACGAAGCTGGCCTGCACAAGAAGCGGTGAGACCAGGTTCGGCAAGATATGCTTGCCGATGAGCCAGGCCGTTCCGGCGCCCATGCTGCGGGACGCCTCGACATAGGTCTCCGTGCGCAAGCGCAGCGTCAGGCCGTAAACGATCCGCGTCGTCGTGGTCATGTAGCCGAGCCCGATCGCCAGAATGGCGTTCACCACGCTCGGACCGAGGACGACGATCAGCCCAAGTGCGAGCAGCAGGCTCGGAAACGCCATGAGCACGTCGACCATGCGCATCAGCACATGGCCGAGCCGGGGGAACAGGGCGGACAGCACGCCGACCGGCACGCCTGTGACAAGCGCGAACATGACCACGCCCGAACCGATCAGCAGCGCCATGCGCGCCGACTGGATGGCGCGCGACAAGGTGTCCCGGCCGAATTGGTCGGTGCCGAACCAATGAAGCGCGTTTGGAGGTGTCAGACGGATCGACGGATCGATGGCGTAGGGATCGTAAGGTGCGAGCCAGGGCGCGAAAGTCGCGGCGAGCACGGTCGCCAGCAGGATGCCTAGCCCCATCAGTGCGATCGGTCGCGCGATGAACGGCTTCAGCCAGAAGATTGCGCCCTCACGGCTCATTGCAGTTCGACCCTGGGATCGAGCAGGCGATAGCTCAGATCGACGATCAGGTTGACCAGGAGATACACGACGACGATGACCAGAATGACGCCCTGGATCACTGGATAGTCCCGGCGGAGGATCGATTGAACGACGAGGCGGCCGATACCCGGCAGGGCAAACACGGTTTCAGTCACCACGGCTTCGGACAGCAGCGCCGCGAAAGTGAAGCCGAATGCCGAGACCACCGCGAGGAGCGCGTTGCGCAGAATGTGCCGGGTCACGACCTGCCAGGGGCGGATGCCCTTTGCACGCGCCGTGCGCACGTAATCCTCGCGGGAGACGTCGAGCATGCTGGCGCGGGTCAGCCGCAGAATCAACGCGGCATTCGGCGCCGCAAGCGCGAGACTCGGCAGGACGAGATAGCGGAGATTGACGATGCCGCCTTCGAAAATCGATGGATAGCCGGAGCTCGGAAACCAGCCGAGCCACGCGGCGAAGATCAGGATCAAATACAGCCCGACCCAGAACGTGGGAATCGAGGCCATCAGCATCGCCGCGCCTGATAGTCCCTGGTCGAGCCAGGTGCCGTGCCGGACCGCCGCGATCATGCCGATCGGCACGCCGATCAGCGTAACCCAGATCATCGTCATGGTGGCGAGCAAGGCGCTGGTCTCGGCACCATCGGCAATGACCGACAACACCGGCGCCTGGAAGAAGATCGACCGCCCGAGGTTGCCCTCGGTCACGTGGCCGATCCAGGTCAGATATTGCAGGACGATCGGTTGGTCGAGGCCGAGCTGGTGTCGGAGGGCGTCGATCTGATCGGGCGTCGCGGTGTCACCGAGCAGAACGTAGATGGGATCGCCTGGGACGATATGGATGAAGGCAAAGATGATGACGGACGCCGCCAGAAGCGTCACCGCCGTCGTTGCCGCGCGCTTGAGTGAGTAAGACCACATGCGATCGTGCGGCCGATCAGCGGCGGCGATGCGCGCTGGCGGCGCTGGACATTCCCGGTGGTCTCATTGCCCGTCCTTACTTCGTGGACACATTCCAGAATGCGGGACCATTCGGGTTCAGTCCCTTCAGCTTGGGAGACGCGATGTCATAGGTGTAGGCATCGCCTACTTTCATCACCGGAACCTGGTCATAGATCAGCGCTTGGATCTTGTCCCATGTCGCCTTGCGTGCGGCCGGATCGGTCGATCTGATCAGCTCGACTCGAAGCGAGCTGATCTCGGGGCTGTCCCACCATCCGGGATAGCTCGCATTCAGGAAGGTGAAGAGCAGCGGATCGGGCGAGAAGGAATGGTGGGTGACAAAGATGTCCCACTGTTCCGGCTGGCCTCGCATCTTCAGAAGCGTCGCCCAATCGACGACCATCATCTGAACATTGATGCCGGCGTCTGCCAATTGGCGCGTGAAGACGGAGGCTTCATCATAGTGCGCCTGATAGTTCGTCGAGACCAGCAGGCGGATCGGAGTCCCCGTGTAGTCCGCCTCCTTGGCGAGCTCCTTGGCCTTCTTGGGATCGTGGGGGCTGTAGCCGGACACGCCTTCTGCCGAGTACCAGGGCGTGCCCTTGGGAAAGATCGACCCTTCGGCATTCCACAGCTCCTTGGAGCCGAAGGCGACGCGCAGGGCCTGCGACTTGTCCAGCGCGGTCTGGATGGCGCGGCGGAGCTTGTAATTGTCCTTCAGGATTCCCTGCTTCGAATTCATGAAGAAAAGGCCGAAGATCGGCGCGTTGGTACGCTGCACCTGAACCGACGGGTCCTTGCTCAGGGATTCGTACAGATCGCCGGAGATCATTTCCGCGTAATCGTAGTCGCCGGCCTGCACGCCGCTGACGCGGGTACCGACGTCCGGGACCGGAATGAACCGGATCTTGTCGAAATTGGCGACGCGGGCGCCGGCGAAGCCGTCGCCCTTTTCCTTCACCGGCTTGTAGCCATCGAATTTCTCCACCTCGACATAGCGGTTGGGCCGCCACTCCACGAACTTGTAAGGCCCGGTGCCGATATAGTCCTTCTGCTCGATCGGCTTGTTGCCTGCGTTGGCGGCGATCTCTTCCGGATAGATCGCAAGGCCACCATTGACGTCCGCAATGAGAGTCTTCCAGGCGCCGTTGGGCGCCGATAGCTTCAGCGTGACTTCATACTTTCCAGTCGCCTCGACCGAGACGGCTGCGGCCATCAGGAGCTTGCCGCGCGCGCCGACACTGCCCCACCGCGTCATCGAAGCGACCACATCCTTGGCGGTCATTTCCTTGCCGTTGTGGAAAGGGACGCCCTCGCGGAGCTTGATGACGATGGTCTTGCCGCCGTCTTCCTCGCGATCACTCTCGGCCAGCAGCGGGCGTGGCGTATAGGTCGAGTCCAGCGCATACAATGTTTCGAAGATGTGACGGCCGATGACGGAGGCGACGTCGGCTGTCGTCAGCATGACATCGAGTGGCGGCGGTTCGCCGATGGTGGCTTCGCGAAGCAGGGTGGCCGCGCTGGCCTGTGCGTTCAGAAACAATGCGGTGGCGATCCCGACCGCGCCGCGCATCAATATACTGAGGTCGCATCTCATGATCGCCCCTCCCAGCTTGTTTCCGCCGCCTGCCTCGACGTGCGGGGGATGCGCCCTTCCGGATTTGATCGGGCGGCCCGTTATCGTTTGTTTGAAAGTTACAGGCAGATTATGCTAAGTTTCAAGCGAAAAATTGCCAGGAATTGCTCACCCGCCATTAGCTGAACCGGTCGACACTGAAGGTTTCTTACGGCGATCTCCGGGCCAAGGCGCAGGTTAATCCGACCTGAGGAAGGGCGCGCATGCCGCGTGCGAAGCGAATTCAAACGGCGAAAACCGCTGGGACAGCTGCCTCGACGCCATCGCGCCGCGACGCTTTCGTGGCCGGCGATATCGTCTCCGTCATCAGACAAAGTGCTCCTGATCTCAGTCCCTCGGAGCAGCGCGTTGCCATGGCGCTGCTGGCTGACGTTGAGTTTGCCATTCACGCTAGCAATGCGGAGCTGGCGCGCAGCGCGCGCGTCAGTGAACCGACAGTGACCAGGTTCAGCCGCTCCGTTGGCTGTCGTGGCGTCCGTGACCTCAAGGTGAGGCTGGCCCAGGCGATGGCGGTTGGGCGGATTTACCTTGAACTGCCTCCGCATGTCGGCACGGATCTGGCGCGTCCTGCGCTCTGGCGCTCGGTGTTCCAGGAAATTCGCCGCGCCATTGCTGCCGCCGAAGAGGGGCTGCAGAGAGAGGACGTCGAGAGGGCTGCCGAAGCCATCTCCCGCTGTTCGAAACTTGCCGCGTTCGGCGTGGGTGGCGGCTCGACCCTTGCGGCGATGGAGGTTCAAAATCGCTTCTTTCGTCTTGGGATCGCCGTCTCGCACAGCTCCGACCCGAGCTTGATGCGCATGATCGCCGCAACCTTTGGCCGGGACGATGTCGTGGTCGCCATCTCGACCACCGGTATGGCGAAGGAGGTGATCGAGGCAGCCATTATCGCCAAGCAATACGGTGCTCTTGTTGTCGCGATCACCAAGCCGCACAGCAGGTTGGCTTCGATCGCCGATATCGCACTTGGCGTGCACGTGCCCGAAGCGCCCGATGCGCTCAAGCCGACTGCGTCGCGCTATGCCCTTCTTGCGGCCATCGATCTGCTCGCGGCATCGACGGCCTATTGCAAGCCGCTCGAAGCCCAGACACGGATGCGCCGGATCAAATACGAGCTGCTGAAGGGCGCCGACGGGAATTCAAATGGGCCGCTTGGCGACTGAACTGCCGCAGTCGTTAATCCAATTGACTCGAAATTTAGCCAATTCACCAACAACCATTAGGGTTACTTCCTCGATCTCTAAGCGAATTATTGTCCGCTTTACCACCCGCCTCTAACAGAGGGACGGCGGACAACGCACATGCCTCATACAGGCCAATAAGTGCGGCCCGCTCCCCTGCGGAGGTGGTACGATGCGCAACGAGACGATCGCAATTCACGCGGGCTACGAGCCCGAAGCCACCACGCATGCGGTCGCCGTGCCGATCTACCAGACCGCCGCCTACGCCTTCGACAGCGCCGATCACGGCGCCGCGCTGTTCAATCTCGAGGCCGAAGGTTTTCGTTACAGCCGCATCGCCAATCCGACCAGCGCCGTGCTGGAGAAGCGCATCGCCCAGCTTGAAGGCGGCGTCGGCGCGCTTGCGGTCGCGACCGGCCAGGCTGCGCTGCATTTTGCTTTCGTCAACGTCGCCGATCACGGCGGCAACATCGTCTCCGTGCCGCAGCTCTATGGCACCACCCACACGCTGCTGTCGCACATCCTGCCGCGGCAGGGTATCACCGGCCGCTTCGCCGAGAGTGATGCGCCCGAGGCGATCGCAAGGCTGATCGACGAGAACACCCGCGCCGTGTTTGCCGAGACCATCGGCAATCCCGCCGGCAATGTCTGCGACATCGAGGCCCTCGCAAAAATCGCGCATGCCCATGGCGTGCCGCTGATCGTCGACAACACCGTCGCAACGCCGATCCTGCTCAAGCCGTTCGACTACGGCGCCGACATCGCCGTGCATTCGCTGACCAAGTTCCTGGGCGGCCACGGCACCACGCTCGGCGGCGCCATCGTCGATTCCGGAAATTTCCCCTGGGCCGAGCATGCCGACCGCTTCCCGGCCTACAACAAGCCGGATGCCTCCTATCACGGCCTCGTTTATGCCGAGCGCTTCGGCAGGACCGCCTATATCGAGCGCGCGCGCAGCGTCTATCAGCGCACCATGGGTTCGGTGCTGTCGCCGTTCAACGCCTTCCTGCTTTTGCAGGGGATCGAGACCGTGGCGCTGCGCATGGAGCGCCATTGCGAGAACGCCCGCAAGGTCGCCGAATTCCTGCGCAACGATCCGCGCGTCGCCTGGGTCAACTATACCGGCTTCCCGGATAGCCCCTATTATCCGTTGGTCCAGAAATATCTCGACGGCAACGCTTCCTCCCTGTTCACCTTCGGCATCAAGGGCGGCATGGAGGCTGGCAAGGCCTTCTATGACGCGCTGAAGCTGATCACGCGTCTCGTCAATATCGGCGACGCCAAGTCGCTGGCCTGCCATCCGGCCTCGACCACGCACCGCCAGATGTCGGCGGAGCAACAGCGCGCTGCCGGCGTGCTGCCGGAGACCATCCGTCTCTCGATCGGCATCGAGCACGCCTCTGATATCATCGAGGACATCGATCAGGCGCTGGAAAAGGCCTGTCCGGCCGCGCGTCTCCAGGCGGCGGAGTAAGCAATCGGGCCGATGAGCATCTTGATCGCCAGGGATCAAGGGATCGCAAGCCCGGCGCTGGTTCCGGCCGAGGGCGACCTCGCGCGCGATCATGCGGGTGCTGCGCTCACCATCGGGCTGATCAACAACATGCCGGATGCAGCGCTGAAGGCGACCGAGCGGCAGTTCATGAAGCTGCTGCAGGCCGCCGCGGGACCGCGCCGCATCCGCTTCCATTGCTTCTCGCTGCCGTCGGTGAAGCGTTCGCCGGAAGCGAAATGGCATGTCGAGAGCGAATATTCCGATCTGGTGGATCTCAAGCACCAGAAATTCGATGGCCTGATCGTGACAGGCGCCGAACCCATCGCGCCCGACCTCGACCAGGAACCGTATTGGCGCGATCTCACCGAGCTGATCGACTGGGCCAGGGTCAATACGCGCTCGACGATCTGGTCGTGCCTCGCCGCCCATGCCGCGGTGCTGCATCTTGATCGGATTGAACGGCAGCGGCTGCCGTCGAAATGCCATGGCATCTTCGACTGCGAGGCCGTGACCGGCGACCCGCTGACCCGCGATGCGCCGGCGCCGCTCAAGGTCTCGCATTCGCGTCTGAACGAGGTGACCGAGAGGGATCTCGCACAGGCCGGCTATCAGGTGCTGACCCGGTCGGCCCAAGCTGGCGTCGACGTTTTCGTCAGGCAATATGCCAGCCGCTTCGTGTTCTTCCAGGGCCATCCCGAGTATGACGCGCTGTCGCTGCAGCGCGAATATCTGCGCGACATCGGTCGTTATCTCGCGCGCGAGCGGGAGGTCTATCCCGCCCTCCCGGTGAGCTATTTCGACGCGGCGACCGAAGAGAAACTCGCGCGCTTCGAGAAGCGCGCGAAGCATCAGCGTCATCCGGCGCTGACCAACGAGTTGCCTGCGCTGACCTTGCGGACAGATATCGCGGCCGGTAGCGCGGCGGCGGCGTTGTTTCGCAATTGGTTGCGATATCTCGGCGCGGAGGCGGATGCTCCACTGCCCGCGCCTTTAACCTCGGAGCCTCCGGTTCCGCGTTAGGATTACCCAAGCGTTAAACTTGCGTCACACCCCGCGCAAATGTTTCAGTGCAGAAATACAGAGTCACAGGGAATGCACTCGTGCTGTCGAGCCTCAACGGACGCTTGAGCAATCGGCTGGCCCGGCATTTCCGCGCCACGCCGCACCGCTTGCCGACACATGCACCGATGGTGAGCTTCACCTTCGATGACGCGCCCGATAGCGCCGCAGGCGAGGGCGCTGCGCTGCTGGAAGCCCATGGCGGCCGCGGCACGTTCTATATCGCCGGCAGCCTGATCGACCAGCCCGACGATCATTGGCGTGGCCTGTCGAACGATGCGATCGTGCGTCTGCACCAGGCTGGTCACGAGATTGGCTGTCATACCTTCTCGCATCTGCGCGCGGTGGATCTTGATGAGAGCGCGATGGCGCGCGAGATCGAGCTGAACCGTAGCCATTTCCGCGGCATCGACTCCTCGATCCGGCTTGAGAATTTCGCCTATCCCTATGGCCTCGCTTCGGTCTGGCGCAAGCCGCAGCTCGCCAAAACTTTCCGCTCGGCGCGGGGCATCCTTCCCGGCGTCAACAGCGACGTGATCGATCTCCAGTTCCTGCGCGCTTCGCCCCTGGTCAATTGCGAGATCGATACGGATGGGGTGGACCGTTACTTCGACGACGCCGTTGCGAGCGGTGGCTGGTTGATCTTCTACGGCCACGACGTCGTCGATGCGCCGAGCCCCTATGGCTGCACACCGGCCCTGCTGCACCACGCGCTGGAGGCGGCCGAGAAGCGCAGCATGCCGATCGTGACGGTCGCCGAGGCCTTGCGCAGGATCGGGGCGTAGAAGGGAAACACGGCGCCTTGCCGCCCAAATCGTCTTGCAACGTCCCCGCCGTCATGCGACTTGCGTCGTGACGAATCTCTCAAACCCCCGACGCGCCCATGTCCGCCCCTTCCACCTCTCCGCTGCCAGTGTCGGCCGATGGCCGCGATGCGCTGTCGGTGCTGCATTCGGTGTTCGGGCTGCCGGGCTTTCGCGGCGCGCAGGGCGAGATCATCCGTCATGTGACCGACGGCGGCAATTGCCTGGTGCTGATGCCGACCGGCGGCGGCAAGTCGTTGTGCTATCAATTGCCGTCGCTGTTGCGCGAAGGCTGCGGCATCGTGGTCTCGCCGCTGATCGCGCTGATGCGCGATCAGGTCGCGGGCCTGATCGAGGCCGGCGTCAATGCCGCTGCGCTGAACTCGTCGCTGTCGTTCCAGGAGGCCTCCGAGATCGAGCGCCGTCTGATCGCCGGCGATCTCGACCTGCTCTATGTCGCGCCGGAACGGCTGGTCACGCCGCGCTGCCTGTCGATGCTGGCGCAGGCCAAGGTGGCGCTGTTTGCGATCGACGAAGCGCATTGCGTCTCGCAATGGGGCCACGATTTCCGGCCTGAATATGTCGGCCTCTCCGTCATCGCCGAGCGCTTTCCCGATGTGCCGCGCATCGCACTGACAGCGACTGCGGATGAGCTGACGCGGAAAGAGATCGTCCAGCGCCTCCAGCTGACCGACAGCCCGCAATTCGTCTCCAGCTTCGACCGGCCCAACATCCGCTACGAGATCGTCGACAAGCGCAACGCGGTGTCGCAGCTCAAGGATTTCATCCGGGAACGCCATGCCGGCGACGCCGGCGTGGTCTATTGCTTGTCGCGCAACCGTGTCGAAGAGGTCGCAGCTGCGCTGGATGACGCAGGCATTGCGGCGCTGCCTTATCACGCCGGGCTCGACAGCCAAGTGCGCTCGCGCAACCAGGACCGCTTCCTCAACGAGGACGGCATCGTCATCGTCGCGACCATCGCCTTCGGCATGGGCATCGACAAGCCCGATGTGCGCTTCGTCGCCCATCTCGATCTGCCCAAGAGCATCGAAGCCTATTACCAGGAGACCGGTCGTGCCGGTCGTGACGGCAAGCCGTCCGCCGCGTGGATGGCCTATGGGCTGTCCGATATCGTGCAGCAGCGCCGCATGATCGACGAGTCCAGCGGCTCGGACGAGTTCAAGCGCGTGTCGATCGGCAAGCTGGACGCGCTGGTCGGCCTCGCCGAGACCGCGCAGTGCCGGCGCAGGCGGCTGCTCGCCTATTTCGGCGAGACGGTGATGGCCGAGAATTGCGGCAATTGCGACAATTGCCTGACGCCGCCCAAGATGCGCGATGGCAAGGTGCTGGCGCAAAAGCTGCTGTCCTGCGTCTATCGCACCGGGCAACGATTCGGCGCGATGCATCTGATCGACGTGCTGATCGGGCGTCTGACCGACAAGGTGACGCAGTTCGGCCACGACAAATTGTCGGTGTTCGGCATCGGGCGCGAGCTCAACGAGAAGCAGTGGCGCACCGTGCTGCGGCAGCTGGTGGCGATGGGCCATTTGCACGCCGACAGCGAGGCGTTCGGCGCGCTGAAACTGACCGACTCGGCGCGCGGCGTGCTGCGTGGGGAGACCGAGGTGTGGTTGCGGGAGGAGGCGCCTGGCACGCGCGTCCGCTCCAGCCGCGCAAAGTCCCGCCGCGGCGACCTTGCGCCGGCTGCCGGCGCGCCACAAGGCGATGTCGATCCCGAATTGCGCGCGCGGCTACGGTCCTGGCGCTCGGATGTGGCGCGCGAGCGCGGCGTGCCCGCCTATGTCGTGCTGCACGATGCCACCATTGACGGCATCGTGCGGGCCTGGCCGACCACGCTCGACGAGCTGCGCAATGTCCCCGGCATCGGCGACAAGAAGCTCGAGCATTACGGCGAGGAGCTGTTGCAGATCGTCGGGACGCGGTAGGCGCGCCCCGATCTCCCCACATCGTCATCCCGGACAAGCGCGCCCAAAGCGCGCGCGCAGATCCGGGATTCATAACCACGGACTGAGGCACGTGGCATGCTGGTTGCCCCAGCGCGCTTCAACAATTGACGGCGGGGTAATGGGTCCTGGCTTTCGCCAGGACGACGTTGGTGAGGATGCGCGAGTAGAGCCTCTCACCCGTTCCGGAACGCGTATCCGTAGCCGTTCAACGCAGGCGCGCCGCCGAGATGGGCATAGAGCACCTTCGCGCCCTTCTCGAAATAGCCCTTCTTGGTCAGGTCGATCAGGCCCTGCATCGACTTGCCTTCATAGACAGGGTCGGTGATCATCGCTTCTAACCGTGCGGTGAGGCGGATCGCCTCCTTGGTTTCTTCCGACGGCACGCCATAGGCGGGATAGGCGTAGTCCTCGATCAGAACGACGTCGTCTGCAACAATGTCCTTGCCGAGCTCGACGAGTTTTGCAGTGTTCTGCGCGATCGAGAGTACCTGCGCCTTGGTTTGCGCCGGGGTGAACGATCCATCGATGCCGATCACCTTTCGCGCGCGGCCGTCGGCGGCGAAGCCGACCAGCATGCCGGCATGGGTGGAACCGGTGACGGTGCAGACGATGATGTAGTCGAACTTGAAGCCGAGCTCTTTCTCCTGCTTGCGCACCTCTTCGGCGAAGCCGACATAGCCGAGCCCGCCGAATTTGTGCACGGAGGCGCCGGCCGGAATGGCGTAGGGCTTGCCGCCGGCGGCCTTCACGTCCTCGACCGCCTGCTCCCAGCTCTTGCGGATGCCGATGTCGAAGCCGTCGTCGACCAGGCGCACGTCCGCGCCCATGATGCGCGAGAGCATGATGTTGCCGACGCGGTCATAGACGGCGTCCTCGTGGGGGACCCAGGCTTCCTGCACCAGCCGGCACTTCATGCCGATCTTGGCCGCGACGGCCGCGATCATGCGGGTGTGGTTGGACTGCACGCCGCCGATCGAGACCAGCGTGTCGGCATTGGAGGCGATCGCATCGGGAATGATGTATTCGAGCTTGCGCAGCTTGTTGCCGCCATAGGCAAGGCCCGAATTGCAGTCCTCGCGCTTGGCGTAGATCTCGACCTTGCCGCCGAGATGTTTCGACAGCCGCTCGAGCTTCTCGATGGGGGTCGGGCCGAAGGTGAGCGGATAGCGCGCGAATTTGTCCAGATTCATGGGATCATCCCTGATGGCGTTATGGCTGGGATGTGACTAGCAATTCGCCGGAAAAAGGTGCTTTCGAATATTGCACCAATATTGCGCGTAATCTTGCCAAAGATGCGCTGAAAGCTAAGATTCCTTCCGAGAATATCCCCTAGTCCGGAAGTTCCTTTCATGTCCGCACGACTCGATCGTATCGACCTCAAGATGTTGAGATTGCTGCAGAATAACGGCAGGCTCAGCAACGCCGAGCTGGCCGAAACTGTCGCGATCAGCCCCGCCACCTGCCATCGCCGCACCCAGCGCCTGTTCGAGGACGGCTTTATCGCCGCGGTTCGCGCCATGGTGGCGCCGAAGAAGGTGGCCAAGGGCACGCTGGTGATGGTCGGCGTGGTGCTCGACCGCTCGACCCCGGAGAGCTTTGCGACGTTCGAGCAGGCGATTGCCAGGCTGAAATTCGTGCTCGACTGCCACCTCGTCGCCGGCGATTTCGACTACTTCCTCAAGATCCGCGTCGGCGACATGGAGGATTTCAACCGCATCCATGGCGAGCAGCTGATCGCGCTGCCGGGCGTCCGCCAGACCCGCACCTTCTTCGTGATGAAAGAAGTCGTCGACAACGCGCCGCTGGAGTTCTGAGCGGTGTCGAACGATCACGGACGACTCCTGCTCTGAGCCGGGCGCGGAGCACCGAGACGCTCCACACCGCTTGCAAAATCGCACGGTCGTCACGGCAACTTCACTTGCCATGTGAGCGCACGCGGGCGACGGTCGCCGCTTCTCAACGAGGAGATCCGGCCGTGCGCCTTCCCATTCTCGATCCGAAAGAGCTGAGCGACGAGCAGAAGCCGCTCTATGCCGACATGCAAGCGGGCATCAAGGACCACTTCAAGGGCTTCGTGAACATGCGCGAGGACGGCGCGCTGCTCGGTCCCTGGAATCCCTGGATCCGCGAGCCGCGCTTCGGCAAGCCGGTGTGGGAGCTGGTCAAGGCGATCGCGTCGAACCCGCTGCTGCCCGCGCCGGTGCGTGAGGTCGCGATCCTTGTCACCGGCTCGCATTTCCGCTCCGGCTACGAGCTCTACGCCCATGTGCTGGTCGCCGAACAGCGCGGTCTCTCCGACGAAAAGCTCGCGACCATCGTCGCCGGGCAACGGCCGGTCGATCTTACCAAGCAGGAAGCCGTCGCCTACGACATGGCGTCCGCGCTGGTCAGCGGCGGCGTTCTGCCGGAGCTGACCTGGCGCGCCGCCGTGAAGGAGTTCGGCGAGCACGGCGCCGCCGAGCTCTCCTACCTCGTCGGGGTCTATTGCATGGTTTCGGTCACGCTGAACACGTTCGACGTGCCGGTGCCGGAATAATCCGGAGTCATAGAGGCTAATTGCGCACGGCGTAAAGGGGCGTGCGCAGCGTCAGCTGATAGGACGGCTTCGGCATCCACGCGATCTGCGCGGTGATGCCGAACAGACGGTTGTCATTGTCGTCCATGCGGTCGAGGTCGAGCCGCAGGATCGGCTGCGTGAAGGGCTCCGCCAGTGTCCGGCGCGCAAGCTGCGCGCCGCCAAACGACTGCACGCCGAGGCGTCCGGTGAATTTCCAGTTGCTCGGCCATTGGTAATAGCCGCCGGCATAAAGGATCGTGTTCGGCTTGATCCGGGCGAGCTGGCTGGCGATATCGGTGTGGGTGTATTGCACGCCGGCAAGCCAGCCCCGCGTCTCGTCCTCGTCCAGTGCGTAGTCGAATTCCAGCACGTGGTTGAACGAATTCGTCATGCCCTGTTCGTTCGGCACCGACTGCGTCAGGGTGGATTGCAGTGTGATGGTCGGGATCTTGCCGCCGTTCTGCTGATGGAGATCGGCCTGCACGCCGATATTCCAGCTGGTGATGTCGAAGGACGACCAGCCGCCACCGATATCCGCCGACGAGCCTGATACACCGCCATAGAGCGACACGCGATCGCTGACATCCACGGTCAGCGGCAGGTCGACGGCGATCGATCTTGCGGCCGGCAAGCCGCTCGGCAAGGTCACGCCGCGCTGCGCCGCCAGCGCCTCGAATGCGGCCGAGAGCGAGCTGTTGCCGAAGCCGAGCCCGAACGTCCCCGCCGGGATCGTCGCATAAGTGGTACGGAGATCGAGATAGATATTCGGGACGGCAGGCTTTGCCGGCGTGTCCTCCTCATCAGCGGCGCAGGCGGCGCCTGACGAGGCCGTCAGACAAAGCAGTCCCATCGCGATCGTGCGCCAGGCCAGACGATCAATTCGGTTGCGATGAGACACGTGACAATCCGGCGCGTGGCACTCTGGTGACGGAATTGCTCGCTAGATGGAACGTGATCGTTCGTGGGGTCAAGGTCTATCCGTGGGCCATGGACGATGCGGATGTACGCGGTTACCCTGCCGTGATCGCACCGACACACTCGCCCGCCAGACTGCCGACAGGGCAATTGAAGGACGCCAGCCATGAATCCGTCACGCCGCATCCTGCTCACTGGCCTGGCCGGGCTTGCCATGGCTCCGACGGCGGTCGCCGCTGCGCCGGTGCCGGCTGCTGGTAACGCTACCGTTGCCGAGGAGCGCTTCGCGCGCATGATTGCCGCAGCCCATGCGTCCGACGTCACCTGCGTCGAGCAGGCCGAGCGCTATGCGGATGCGCATTGGCCGGAGTATGTCGCTGCGGCGCGGGCCGTGCTCGACGCACGCGCGTGATTGGAGCGCTTATTTCACCACCGCACGCCGCACCTGCTCGCCGATCTGCGACAGCACCAGCTGCGCCTGCGGTAGAATCGCGCCCATGGCGTGGAAATTGTGGACCATGCCGTCATGACAGACGTGCTCGACCGCGACGCCGGCGGCGAGCAGCTTGCGCGCATAGGCATTGCCCTCGTCGCGCATCGGGTCGAATTCAGCGGTGTGGATGATTGCAGTCGGCAGGCCCGCGAGCCGCGTCGCGCGCAGCGGCGAGATACGGGGATCGGCGGCATCCAGGCCCTCGGGCAGATAGTCGGACAGGTCAGCCTCGATGGTGGCGCGGTCGATCAGGTGTCCCTCCGCGAAGGCCTCGCGCGAAGGTGATACCTCCTCGAAATCCAGCACCGGGCAGATCAGGCATTGTGCGGCGATTGACAGGCCGGCGCTCTGCGCCGCCTCCTGGCAGACGATCGCTGCGAGCGTGGCACCGGCAGAATCGCCGCCGACAACCAGCCGTTCGGCATCGATGCCGAGTGTTTCAGCCTCGCGCGCAACCCATTCGGTGGCCGCGACCGCGTCGTCAACGGCAGCGGGATATTTGTGCTCGGGCGCGAGACGGTAGTCGACCGACACGAGACGGCAGCCGGTCGCATGCGCCAGCGCCGCCGCGATCCGGTCATGCGTCGCGATGCTGCCGGCGACGAGCCCGCCGCCATGAAAGAAAACGAAGCCCGGCGCGCGGGAGCCGGCAGACGCCGGCGAATAGAGTCGATAGGGCAGCTCTCCGCCGGGGCCGGGCAGCACGCCGTCGGAGGCGGTCACATCAGGCGCCTCGGCGCGCGCAAATTGCATCAGCTTGGCCAGCGATTGCCGCCGCGCTTCGACGCTCGGCCGGCTCCGCGCCTGCGGCGCAGCTGCGGCCATCATGGTCAGCAGGCGCTTGGCGAGTGGATCGAGTGGCATGGGAAACTCCGTGACATCCAGGTATTATAGCCGGTTTGGTGGCGATGTTGTCTCAACCTCCGTCCGGGGCAAGAGTTGATGCTTCGCCGCAGCAAATCGTTTAGAAATTGGGACAAGAGTGCCCGGATATTTTTCGAGGGAGGCCTGTCATGGCCGAGATCAAGAAGCCGATCGACTATTCGCCGAGCTGGACCTTCTTCGAAGGCAAATGGCACGACGGCAATGTGCCGATCATGGGGCCGCGTACCCATGGCGCCTGGCTCGGCTCGGTGGTGTTCGACGGGGCGCGCGCGTTCGAGGGCGTTGCGCCCGATCTCGATCGTCACATCGCCCGCGCCAATCAATCCGCGATCAATTTCGGCCTCAAGCCGGTGGTCGATGCCGACACCTGGCTGGCGCTCGCCAATGACGGCATCGCGCGGTTCGCGCCGAATGCCGAGCTGTATATCCGTCCGATGTATTGGGCGCAGAATGGCGTCGGGGGCGGCGTGCTGTTCGACCCCGAGACCACCAATTGGTGCCTGTGCATCTACGAGGCGCCGATGCCGAAACCGACAGGCAGCGCGATCACGCTGTCGCCGTTCCGCAGGCCCACCGCCGAATGCGCGCCGGTCGATGCGAAAGCGGCCTGCCTCTATCCGAACAATTCGCGTGCCCTTGCCGAAGCCGCCTCGCGCGGCTTCCAGAACGCGCTGATGCTCGACCTGCTCGGCAACGTTGCCGAGTTCGGCAATTCCAACGTGTTCATGGCCAAGGACGGTGTCGTCTTCACGCCGGCACCGAACGGCACCTTCCTCAACGGAATCACGCGCCAGCGCGTGATCAGCCTGCTCCGTGCCGACGGCGCCACCGTGGTCGAGACGACGCTACGCTATCAGGACTTTCTCGCCGCCGACGAGATTTTCTCGACCGGCAACTTTGCCAAGGTCGCACCCGTGATTCGCATCGACGAGCGGGAGCTGCAGCCGGGTCCGTTCTACACCAAGGCGCGCAAGCTGTATTGGGACTTTGCCCATGCGGTGAAGCTGGCGGCGTAGCGCGACTTGCTCCGCTGTCATCGCCCGACTTGATCGGGCGATCCAGTATTCCAGAGGCGCCAATGATTCCTCGATGGGCTGCGGCGTACTGGATGCCCCGGTCAAGCCGGGGCATGACACCTGTGTCTAACGGCTTCTTTTGAACCGGCTGAACTGAAACGCCTGGGTCGAATGCCACGGCGTCGGATGCATCTCGCTGCGCGTCTCGACCAGCTCGAACGCGGGCCCGAGCTCGCTTGAAAGGCTGGCGCTGTCATGCCGCTGCACCGGCAGGCCGCTGCATTTCTCCGGGCCGTCAGGCGCGAACGTCGCGATGATCACCTGTCCGCCTGCCGCAACCGCCGATCGCAGGCGCTCGACATAGGCAGCGCGGTCGGCCGGATCGGTCAGGAAGTGAAACGCGGCGCGATCGTGCCAGACATCCCAGGTCCTCGCCGGCCGCCACATCGTGACATCAGCCACGATCCAGTCGACCGCCGAGGCGGCCGCACCGATTCGCTTCTTCGCCGCGTCGAGCGCATTTGCGGAGAGATCCAGCACCGCGATGTCGCGATATCCGTCTTGCAGCAGCGCATCGACCAACCGCGACGCGCCGCCGCCGACGTCGATGATGGCAGCGTTTTGACCGAGACTGGCCGCGCGGATCATCTCGAGCGAGATCGCCGGGCTGTCCTGAAACCAGCTGACCTCGGTCTCACCCTTGGTGGCGTAGACATTCTGCCAATGTGTGGTGCGATCGGACATGGTGGCTCCGGCCTTGGCCGGCATGGCGGCGCGCTGCTGGCGATGCCGCTATTAATTTGCAGTACGCGCGCCCGCGGCTCGCGGACGCGCCAGTGCGAACGAGAGACTACTCGTCCTTCTTCGACATCCGCTCGAGGCGTTCCTGCATGTCCTTCATCTGCTGGCGCAGGTCGTCGATGTTGGTGTCCTTGGCGGGCTCGGCATTCGCGTCGGGCTCCGGTTCCGGAGTGGCCGATCGCGCAGGCGTCGCAAACGGCTTGAACATCGAGAAGGTCTGCTGGAACAGCTCCATGTTGCGGCGGACCTGCTCTTCCAGCGGCGCGAAGGGCGTGCCTGATAGCGTGTTGGCGATCTGCTTGCGGAACTTCTCCTGCTCCTGGGTCAGCGTCGCGATCGACTGCTCCAGATATTTCGGCACCACCATCTGCATGCTGTCGCCATAGAAGCGGATCAGCTGACGCAGGAAGGTGGTCGGCAAGAGGTTCTGGCCGGCCTTGTTCTCCTGCTCGAAGATGATCTGGGCGAGCACGGAGCGGGTGATGTCGTCGCCGGTCTTGGCGTCGTAGACTAGGAAATCTTCGCCATCCTTGACCATGGCGGCGAGATCCTCGAGCGTCACATAGGTGCTCGTTCCGGTGTTATAGAGCCGGCGGTTCGCGTATTTCTTGATCGTGGTGGGTTGGTCTGATTTCGCCATGGGCTCTCACTTGCAAGCGCGGAGAACGGGAACCTTGCGGCCATGCCGCAGGGCGGGACGAGTACGCAACGCAACAAAGTAAGCATTTTCAACGGGGGCACGCCACCGTTTTGTGCGGCACGGTTAATTGCGCAGCAAAAACTTGCTTGCGAAAGCACCAGGAGCGCTATTTTGAATGCGGTGCGGCATTGACATGCCTCAACGACGTTAACAGGATGCCGGACGAGACTGACGGGCCTTTTCCTGCGCCCGCCCGCCCCCTCGACACAGAACCTCAAGCCCCAGGAGATGCCCATGTCAGACGATGTCGTCATCGTCAGCGCCGCCCGCACCCCGGTCGGAAGCTTCAACGGAGCCTTCGCGACCCTTCCCGCACACGACCTCGGCGCCGTCGCCATCAAGGCGGCGCTGGAGCGAGGTGGCATCGAGCCCGGCCGGGTCTCGGAAGTCATCATGGGCCAGATCCTGACCGCGGGTCAGGGCCAGAACCCCGCCCGGCAGGCCTCGATCGCGGCCGGTATCCCGGTCGACAGCCCGGCCTGGGGCGTCAACCAGCTCTGCGGCTCAGGCCTGCGCTCCGTGGCGCTCGGCTATCAGGCGCTGGTGAACGGCGATTCCGACATCGTGGTCGCCGGCGGCCAGGAATCCATGAGCATGGCCCAGCACGCCCAGCACCTGCGCGGCGGCGTCAAGATGGGAGCGCTCGAATTCGTCGACACCATGATCAAGGACGGCCTGTGGGATGCCTTCAACGGCTACCACATGGGCAACACCGCCGAGAACGTGGCCAAGCAATTCCAGATCACCCGCGCCCAGCAGGACGAGTTCGCAGTCGCTTCGCAGAACAAGGCCGAGGCCGCGCAGAAGGCCGGTAAGTTCAAGGACGAGATCGTTCCGGTCACCATCAAGACGCGCAAGGGTGACGTGGTCGTCAGCGACGACGAATATCCACGCCACGGCGCAACCCTCGATGCGATGGGCAAGCTGCGCCCGGCCTTCGAGAAGGACGGCACGGTGACGGCCGGCAACGCATCCGGCATCAATGACGGCGCCGCTGCCGTGGTGCTGATGACCGCAAAGCAGGCGGCCAAGGAAGGCAAGAAGCCGCTCGCGCGCATCGTGTCCTGGGCGCACGCCGGCGTCGATCCGAAGATCATGGGCACCGGCCCGATCCCGGCCTCACGCCTTGCGTTGAAAAAGGCCGGCTGGAGCGTCGGCGATCTCGACCTGATCGAGGCCAACGAGGCGTTCGCGGCGCAAGCCTGCGCCGTCAACAAGGACCTCGGCTGGGATACCTCCAAGGTCAACGTCAATGGCGGCGCGATCGCGATCGGTCACCCGATCGGCGCTTCCGGCGCGCGCGTGCTGGTGACGCTCCTGCACGAGATGCAGAAGCGCGATTCCAAGAAGGGCCTCGCCACGCTGTGCATCGGCGGTGGCATGGGCATCGCAATGTGTCTCGCGCGAGACTGAAACTGACACTTGACTGACGGGTGCGCTGCACACGCAGGCAGAGTGCGATGCACGCGATTAAAAAGGCGGCGGTTGCAAATCAAATATTCTTCGCAACCGCGCCAGCCTCGACTAAATACAAACGCCCGGCTCAACGCCGGGCGTTTTGTTCTTGATGTCCGTCAAACCAACCGCATAATCCATCGCTAAAAACGATCGCTCAGAAACGTCCGAAGAGTCCAAGGGAAGGAATACGATATGGCAAGAGTTGCATTGGTGACGGGTGGTACGCGGGGCATTGGAGCTGCGATCAGCAAGGCGCTGAAGGCGGCCGGCTACAAGGTCGCGGCGAGCTACGCCGGCAACGACGCGGCGGCGGAGAAGTTCAAGTCCGAGACAGGTATTGCCGTCTACAAATGGGACGTCAGCAGCTTCGATGCCTGCGCCGAGGGCGTAAAGAAGGTCGAGGCCGATCTCGGGCCGGTCGAGGTGCTCGTCAACAATGCCGGCATCACGCGCGACACCGCCTTCCACAAGATGACGCTCGAGCAGTGGAACGCCGTCATCAACACCAATCTCGGCTCGCTGTTCAACATGACGCGGCAGGTGATCGAGGGCATGCGTTCGCGCAAGTTCGGCCGCATCATCTCGATCTCGTCGATCAACGGCCAGAAGGGCCAGTTCGGCCAGGTCAACTATTCCGCGGCGAAGGCCGGCGACATCGGCTTCACCAAGGCGCTCGCGCTCGAGAACGCCAAGGGCGGCATCACCGTGAATGCGATCTGCCCCGGCTACATCAACACCGAGATGGTGCAGGCCGTGCCGAAGGACGTCCTGGAGAAGAACGTGATTCCGCAGATTCCGGTCAACCGGCTCGGCGAACCGGAGGAGATCGCCCGCGCGGTCGTGTTCCTCGCGGCCGACGAAGCCGGCTTCATCACCGGCTCGACGCTGTCCATCAATGGCGGCCAGTATCAGGCCTGATAGGAACATCAAGCCTGTAGCGCCAGCCGCGACAAGGCGATAGTGAAGACGCAAATGCCCGGCCTCGCGCCGGGCATAAGCGTCCTCAGAGCCTTTGATCGATGACCCCGCGTACTGCCACACTGATCGGATTGACCGCGATTCTGATGTGGTCGCTGCTGTCAGTGATGACGGTGGCAACCGGCAAGATTCCGGCCTTTCAGCTCGCCGCCATGACGTTCGCGATCGGCGGCCTCGTTGGGCTCCTCACCTGGATCGGCCGCGGTGATGCTGCAAAGAGCCTGCGGCAGCCGCTGGTGGTGTGGGTCGTCGGCGTCGGCGGCCTGTTCGGCTATCACGCACTGTATTTCCTCGCGCTGCGCTTTGCCCCGCCCGCCGAGGCGGGCCTTCTCAATTACATGTGGCCGCTGCTGATCGTGCTGTTCTCGTCCTTCCTGCCGGGCGAGCGGCTCGCCGTGCATCACATCGTCGGTGCGGTGCTCGGCCTCGTCGGCACGGTGCTGCTGTTTGCCGGCAATACGTCAGGCTTCGCGCCGGGTGCGGTGCCGGGATTGATCGCGGCCTTCATCGCCGCCTTCGTCTGGGCGACGTATTCGGTGCTGTCGCGGCGATTGAAGGCCGTGCCGACCGATGCAGTCGCCGGCTTCTGTCTCGCCACGTCAGCGCTCGCCGCGCTGATGCATGGTCTGCTCGAGACCACGGTATGGCCGGAGACCATTTTGCAATGGCTCGCCGTGATCGGGCTCGGCATCGGCCCGGTCGGTGCTGCCTTCTACGCCTGGGACGTCGGCATGAAGCGCGGTGACATCCGCGTGCTGGGCGCCGCCTCCTATGCGACGCCGCTGCTCTCGACCGGCTTCCTCATCGCCGCCGGCTTTGCCAAAGCCAGCGCCAACATCGCCATTGCCGCGATCTTGATCGCCGGCGGCGGCCTGATCGCGGCGAAGGACATGGTGCTGCGGAAGCGATGAGGCGCGTCAAGGCGCCGGCTGCCAGCCAGGCGGCCGATACATCGTTTCCGGAATCTGTCCGAGCTCGGAGCGCTGCAAGCGTTGCGGCGTCAGGCCGTAGAATTCCTGGAAGCTGAGAATCAGCGGCCGCCATTTGTCCGGGTCGATGCGATTGCTCGCGCCGTCCATCATGATATCGGGATGCGCATGGACACGGGTGACGCGGAGCTCGATCGCGGCGAGATTGCCGCGCCAGACCGCATCATCCTGCGCCATTTCATGCACGTAGGCGACCTTCGCCTCCATCTGCACCGGGCATTGGGCCGCACGCGGCGCGCTGACGGTTTCGCCCGGCAACGCCGTCAGGCCGCTAAGGCTGAACTTGTCCTTCACGTGCCGGTAGCCGCGATAGAGTTTGCCAGGCGGCACGGGATTCGAGCCCGTGGTGCGGGCGAGGCGGTCGACGGCGGTGACAAGATCTGCCGACGGCAGATTGAGCACGCATTCGCCGGTACGAATCATATTCTCGGTTGTTTTTGAGTTGCGCGCGAGCCCGAGCATGCAGCGCCATCCGACCCACCACGCCGAGGACATCGGTGCGAGATTGTGAGTGCCGTCGTCGTTGGTCGATCCGATCAGGACGACCGGCGTTCCGAAATACAAAATGGCCGGGTCGATCTGGACGGCGGCTGAGCCGAGTGTTCCGTGCATCGTGCGCTCCTGTTGACTGGAAGCGCTGTCCTAAGACGTGCCGCGGATCGAACCCACCCGATTTCAGATTGCGGCTACGGCTCCCAGCCTTTCGGCGCGAGCTCGAACTTTGCGAACTCGAACGCCGGCGCCACGGTGCAGCCGACCAGCGTCCACTCGCCAGTGGTCTCCGCCATTTGCCAGGCGTGCACCGGCACGATGGCCTGCGGCCGCTCGCCGCTGACGAGATCGGTGCCGAGCCGCACCTCGTGCTGGGAGCAGCCCTCATGGGCGATGCGCAGCATCAAGGGGCTGCCGGCATAATAGTGCCAGGTCTCGACCGCATCGATCCGATGCCAGTGCGAGCGCTCGCCGCGCGCCAGTAGGAAGTAGATCAGCGTCGAGCGTGACCGGCCGTTCGCGTCGGTGGCCTGGTCGCGAAAGGTCTCGCGGTAATGGCCGCCCTCGGGATGCGGGCGGAGTTCGAGGCGCGCGATGATCTCGGCTGCGGTCGGCATCGATCCCCGGCAGGATTTATTGTTCAAGACTTTGCGTCAGGACTTGTTCTTGCGCTCGCGCAACTCGCCGAACACTGCGGCGGCATCCGCGCCCTTCATGTGAAGCCTGGCTGCGACCGCCGGTTCATCAGCGCGCAGGAACACGTTTGCTCGCTTCTCATCTCCAAGCAGCGAGGGAATCGTCGGCTTGTTCTCCGCCCGCAGCTTCGCAACCTCGGCCGCCCGTGCCTGCAGCGCCGCATTGTCGGGCTCAACGGTGAGTGCGAATTTGACGTTGGACGCCGTGTATTCGTGGCCGCAATAGAGCTTGAAGTCGTCGGGGAGCGCCCGCAGCTTCAAGAGCGAGTCCCACATCATCGGATAGTTGCCCTCGAACACCCGGCCGCAGCCGATCGAGAACAGCGTGTCGGCGGCGAACAGCGTCTTCTCGGTATCGAACACGTAGGAGATGTGATCGAGCGTGTGACCGGGCGTTTCCAGCACGCGCCCCAGCAACGAGCCGACCTTGACCACGTCGGCATTGGCAACGCGCAGATCGACATTGGCGATCTTCGTCGTCTTGTCATGCGGCGCGACGACGCGGCAATTGTATTTCTGCTTGAGCTCGGCGACCCCGCCGACATGATCGCCGTGATGATGGGTGATCAGGATGTCAGTGAGCTGCCAGCCCTCACGCTCCAGCGCCTTGATGATGGGGCCGGCTTCGGGGGCGTCGATCGACGCGGTTGCCTTGGTTTCCACATCGTGGATCAGATAACCGAAATTGTCGTTTAAACAGGTGAAAGTACGAATTTCGGCGGCCATGACATCTCCATCGCGCTCAGCCCCGCCAGACAAATATGGCGTTAACGTTGCGCAGGCAATGCAATATTGGGCGCGCAGCCGCGCCCCAGCGCATGTTACATTGCCCTCATGACCATCGACGTCGTCGACCTCAGAGAATTCTATTCCCGCCGTCTCGGCATCGTGGCGCGGCAGATGATCAATCGCGGCATCAGGGAACGCTGGCCGGGCGCCGAGGGCCAGCGCGTGCTCGGCATCGGCTACCCCACGCCCTATCTCGGATTGTTCCGCGAGGACGCGGAGCGCTGTATCGCCTTCATGCCGGCAGCGCAGGGCGTGCTCAAATGGCCGACCGGGCGGCCCGCGCTGGCCGCGCTGGTCGATGAGTTCTCGCTGCCGCTTCCCGACGCTGCGGTGGACCGCATCCTGCTGATCCATGCGCTGGAGATGTCGGACGATCCGGCCGCGCTGCTGCGCGAGGTGTGGCGGGTGCTGTCGCCCTCAGGGCGCGTCATCGCGGTGATTCCGAACAGGCGCGGCGTCTGGACGCGGAGCGACAACACGCCGTTCGGCCACGGCCGTCCCTATTCGCGCTCGCAGATCACGGACCTGTTGCGCCAGACCTGGTTCACGCCGACCGGCTGGGGCGAGGCGCTGTTCATGCCGCCTTATGCCGGCCGCTGGGTGCTGAAGTCAGCGCAGATGTGGGAGCGGGCTGGAGCGGCGCTGTCGCTGCCCTTCGCCGGCGTCCACATCGTCGAAGCGACCAAGCAGGTCTATCGCGCGATCCCCGCCAAGCGCGAACGTGCCAGGCTGATTCCCTCGCTGGCGAAGCCGGTGCTGGTGCCGTCCTCGACCACGGTGAGGCGGGGCTGAAAACAAATCGTCCCGGCGAGGCCGGGACGATTGCAATCCATCACGATCGGAAGTGTGGCTTACTCGCCCGGGGCGAGATCGTCGCTGGTCGCGGCCGGAGCGGCCTCGCGCTCGGGACGCGGGCCACCATGCGGCCGGCGGCGTCGCCGCGGATAACGCTCGCCCCCGCCGCCATTGCCACCTTCGAAGCCGCCGGGCGCCCCGTTGGTCTGCGGCTGCGCGCCGGTGATGAAGGACGGCAGGCGATCGACGCTGCCGGCATCGGCGACGACAGGTTGCGGCTGGTTCTGCGGCTGCGGCTGCTGATGATATTGCGGCTGCGAACGATGGTCGCGCTCGCGATGCTCGCGCGGTTGCTGATCGCGCTGATAGGGCTGCTGGTTGTCGCGCTGCTGGTAGTCACGCTGGTGATCGCGCTGGCCGTCGCGGTCGCGCATGAAGGGCTGTTGCTGCGGCGGCTGCGGAACGAAACCCGGCTCCTGGCCGAAGGCCGAGAAATTATCGCCGTCGTCCTCGCCGTCATCGCTGCTGGTGCTGACGGGCTCGTCGCCGCGCGGTTGCTGGCTCTGGCGGAACTGCTCCTGGGCCGCCGCGATCAGGCGGAAATAGTGCTCGGCATGCTGGTAGTAGTTTTCGGCGGCAACCGGGTCGCCCGAGGAGCGGGCGTCGCGCGCCAGCTGAAGATATTTTTCGGCGATGTGGGAGGCAGTGCCGCGGATCTTGATGTCGGGGCCGTTCGATTCGTAGACCCGGGTCATCGGGTTCTGGCCGCGTCGGTTGTTGTTATTGTTGTTGTTGTTGCGGTTGCGCATCCGCTGCTTGTTCTGACCGTTTCTCATGTCCTGCCTTTAATTCCAGCCCTAGAGGTTGCACGCATTACTGATTGCTAGGAGCGACTGACGACAAGGGTTCACAGGCCTCGCGCGCACCGCGCGCAAGGGCGGTTTGAACCTTGCCAATGTTCGTCGGCCGTCGCGTTCAACAAAGACGCGTTCCCCACCCGCCAGCATCTATTGCCAGCGAACCCATTCATATCGCCTGCCGAAACAAGCCCAGCTTTGTTGCGTAAGTCTTCAAGCGCAATATCAGGCTTTCGTTCACGTTGCGGTCGGAGAACAGCGCAGCTCTACTGGCCATCGCGCTCAACAGGACCTGCGGCTTGGAACCTATAATCAGTAAAGCTCTCGCCCGAGAGCCCGGCTTTCGCCCGTTGGTCTACGGGGCCGGCACCGATGTGTTGACCGGAACGTAGTCGTTCCCACGGGATATTCCAAGAGGTTTTTCGAGCCCAATCCGGCTTTTATGGGGGCATTTTTCGGGCCGAGACGGCCCTGGGAATGCCCGCCAGGTCAGCCTTGGGGGGCCGGTCGATCGATAACGCGGCAGCTGCCATTAAGGTTTCAATCATCGGCGCCTGTCCCTGGCCGGCCTCGACGATCAGCGCCCCGCCGGGGGTGAGCAGGCCGGCTGCCTGGGGAATCAGGGCACGGTAGGCATCGTATCCGTCATTGCCGCCATCAAGCGCCAGGTGCGGATCGTACTCGCGGACCTCGATGCCCAATTTCGGAATCTCCCCTGCGGGAATATAGGGCGGGTTGGACACGATCAGATCGAACGGGCCGCGAAGGGCCGCCGCATACGAGCAGGCGACGAAGCTGGCGCGGTGGGCAAGGCTGAGGGCGGCGGCATTGACCCTGGCGGTATGAAGCGCGGTCAGGCTGAGATCGGTGCCGACACCAAAGGCTTCGGGAATCTCGTGCAGCAGCGCAAGCAGGATCGCGCCCGATCCGGTGCCGATATCGGCGATAACAGGCGGATGAGAGCGACCGAGCTCGCGAAAATGCTCGAGTGCACGCTCGACCACCGTCTCGGTATCGGGTCGGGGGACCAGGGTTGCTTCCGACAAACGAAACGGCAGACCCCAGAATTCCCTGATGCCGAGAATGCGGGCGACCGGCTCATGTGCGAGCCTTCGCTGCGCGTACCCTTCGAGCCGCGCTGCCTCCTCTGGCGTGAGCGGTCGCGCCGCCTCCGTGATCAGGCCGGTCAGATCGAGCCCCAGTGCAGCGCCAACAAGCAGGCGCGCATCGAGGGACGGCTCCTCGACGCCGGCCGATTGCAGCAGCGCCGACAGCGCACGTCGCGCGCTCTCGATGCTCTGTCCGGGATCAAGGCCTGTCGCCAAGGGGAACCATCCTGCCTGGCATCGTGGATAGATCGGCTGCCTTGCTTGCGTCAACGGAAACGAGCACGCTTGATCACCGCGCAGCGCAGGAGGGACATCCCCATCGGATAGCTGTGCATCCGTGACATCGGCCGGTTGGTCCGGCTACGGCCGCTTGCTACTTTAGGCTAAGCCTCCCGCGACGGCGGGCGGCATGGTCGAGGCAGGCATGGCTCAAGCCAAGAGGGCGCGGCGGTTGAAGGTGGTGGCATCGGCGAGGCGCAGCACGATGCGTGACTCCGATTACGCAGCACTGGCGCAGTTTCGCTACCAGATCCGAAGCTTTCTGGCATTCAGCGAGGCGGCCGCCGCCGTACAGGGATTGACGCCGACGCAACATCAGGCGCTGCTCGGCATCAAGGGCTTTGTCCGCCCGGGCCCGGCAACCGTCGGCGACGTCGCGAAATTTCTGCTGATCCGGCATCACTCCGCTGTCGAGCTGATCAATCGCCTCGAAAAGCAGGGCCTTGTCGCTCGCCTCGCCGATCCGGAGGATGCCAGGCGCGTGCATCTCAAGCTGACGAAAAAAGGCGAGCAGAAGCTCCAGGCGCTCTCGCGCAAGAACCTCGAGGAGCTCCGCCGCGCCGCGAGCCCGGCGCTGAGCCGTCTGTTGAAATCCTTCGGAGCGCCCGGCGAGGCCTGAACGCCCCGCGGCCTGTCAGGCCGCTGCGCCCTGTGCGGCGAGCTGCGCGGCCTGGTGCTCCGTGGTCAGCGCATCGGTGAGTTCGCCGAGCGCTTCGCCTGATATCACCTGCGGCAGCTTGTAGAGCGTCAGATTGATGCGGTGGTCGGTGACGCGGCCTTGCGGGAAATTATAGGTGCGGATGCGCTCGGAGCGGTCGCCGGAGCCGACCTTCTCCTTACGCTCGGCCGAACGTGCGGCATCGACGCGCTGCCGCTCGGCATCGTAGATGCGCGAGCGCAGGATGTTCATCGCCGAGGCGCGGTTCTTGTGCTGCGAGCGGCTGTCCTGCATCATCACTACGATGCCGGTCGGAATATGGGTGATGCGGATCGCCGATTCCGTCTTGTTGACGTGCTGGCCGCCGGCGCCTTGCGCGCGCATGGTCTCGATGCGCAGATCCTCGTTCTTGATGTCGACGTCGACATCCTCGACCTCGGGCAGCACCGCGACGGTGGCCGCCGAGGTGTGGATGCGCCCCTGCGTCTCGGTGTCGGGCACGCGCTGCACCCGGTGCACGCCGGATTCGAATTTCAGCTTCGAGAACGCGCCGCGGCCCTGCACCTCCGCGATGATTTCCTTGTAGCCGCCGACAGTGCCTTCGCTCGCCGAGATCACCTCGACCTTCCAGCCCTGCAGGGCGGCGAAGCGCTCGTACATCCGGAACAGATCGCCGGCGAACAGCGAGGCCTCGTCGCCGCCGGTGCCGGCGCGGATTTCCAGCACGACGTTGCGGTCGTCCATGGCGTCCTTGGGCAGCAGCGCGATGCGGATCTTCTGGACGAGCTCCTCGATCTTCGGATTGAGCTCGTCGCGCTCGGCTTCGGCCATGCTGCGCATCTCGGCATCGGTCGCGGGATCGGCGATCAGCGCCTCGGTGTCGGCGAGCTCCTTGACGGCAGAGCGATACGTCTTCACCGCCTCGATCAGCGGGGTGATCTCGGCGAGCTCGCGCGTGACCTGGACGTAGCGCTCGGAGGAGAGCTGTCCGAGCGACTCGGCCTCGAGGGACGCGTGATGCGCGAGCAGGAGGTCCAGTTTGGCTTCGGGGAGTGACGACATGGTTCAGTCTCGAATGGCGGAGGGAAGCGAGGCGGCGACGGCGAGCGGCAGGTCCGCTACAACGCCAGGCCCTCGGCCTCGGCAAATTCCGTCAGCTTCTGCCGGATCGAAACGCTGCCGCTAGGTGCATCCAGCAGGGGTCCAAGCATGGCTGCGGCCTTGTTGACGTCGAGGTCGATCACCATCGCCTTGACCGGGCCGAGCGCGGTCGCCGACAGCGACAGCGAGCGGTAGCCCATCGCCAGCAGCGCCAGCGCGCCGATCGGCTTCGAGGCCATCTCGCCGCAGAGCGACAGCGATTTCTTCGCGGCCAGCGTTTTTTGCGCGATGTCGCGCAGCGCGCGCAGGATCGGCGTCGACATGGTGTCGAAGCGCTCGGAGACCTTGGCATTGCCGCGGTCGACCGCGAACAGGAACTGGAACAGATCGTTGGAGCCGACCGAGATGAAGTCGACCTTCTTCAGGAGTTCGTCGAGCTGGTAGAGCAGGGCGGGCACCTCGACCATGGTGCCGATGTCGATGCGCTCCGGCAGGGTGTGGCCATGCTGGCGCAAATAAGTCAGCTCGCGCTCGACCAGCGCCTTCGCCGAATCGAATTCGGCGACCTCCGTGATCATCGGGAACATGATCCGCAGTGCGCGGCCGCCGCCGGCGCGGAGCAACGCGCGGATCTGGCCGCGTAAGAGGCCGGGACGGTCCAGTCCGAGCCGGATCGCGCGCCAGCCGAGCGCGGGATTCTCCTCGATCACCGTCTCCATATAGGGCAGCGCCTTGTCGCCGCCGATGTCGAGGGTGCGGAAGGTGACGGGCTTGGGGCCTGCGGCGTCCAGCACGGCGCGGTAGAGCGCGAGCTGGTCGCTGGTGCGCGGCAGGCTCTGTCCCACCATGAATTGCAGCTCGGTGCGGAACAGGCCGATGCCGGCGCTGCCGGTGTCGTCGATATGCGGCAGGTCGATGGCAAGGCCCGCATTGATCAGGAGCTCGACCTTCTCGCCGTCCTTGGTGACGCAGGGCCGGTCGCGCAGCGCCAGATATTGCGCCTGGCGGCGGGCACGGAAGCGCACCCGTTCGGCATAGGCTGCTTCGATCTCCTGCGACGGGCGCACATAGATCGCGCCCGAGGTGCCGTCGACGATAATGGCGTCGCCTGGATCGGCAATGCCGGGCGCATTCGGCACTTCGCCGACCGCGGGAATGCCGAGCGCGCGGGCCACGATCGAGACGTGGGAGTTGGCGGTGCCTTCCTCCAGCACGATGCCGCGCAGGCGCTTGCGGTCGTAATCGAGCAGTGCCGCCGGGCCCATCGCACGCGCGATGACGATGGCATTGTCGGGCAATTGTTCGCGCGAAGGCGCGTGGTCCTGGCCGACCAGCTGCCGCATCAGGCGGTAGCCGAGGTCTTCCAGGTCATGCAGGCGATCGCGCAGGTATGGATCGGTGGAGCGCAGCATGCGGGCGCGGGTGTCGGATTGGACGCGCTCGACGGCGGCTTCCGCGGTGAGGCCGGTGGCGACCGCCTCGTGGAGCTTGTGCGACCAGCCCTGATCGTTGGCGAACATGCGGTAGGCTTCGAGCACGTCGCGGTGCTCGCCGCCCTCGGCGACATCGCCGCGCTCCAGCATGCGGTCGAGATCCGAGCGCAGCTTGGCCAGCGCGGTGTCGAGCCGCTTGATTTCCTTCGGCAGGTCCTCGGCAATGTAGTCCTTGATGACGACGCGCGGCTCGTGCAGCACGACATGGCCGAGCGCAATGCCTTCCGAGAGGATCGCGCCGGCCTTCTGCGTCGAATGGCGCGCGGCCGGCTCCAGGCCCGGCTGGGCCAGCGCGGACAATTCGCCTGACGCGATCAGCTCCGCCAGCACCATGGCGGTGGTCTGCAGCGCCTCGAGCTCTTCCTCGACATAGGTGCGCTTGGCGCGGTTCTGCACCACCAGCACGCCGAGCGTGTTGCCGGCGCGCAGGATCGGCACGCCGAGGAAGGAGTGATAGATCTCTTCGCCGGTCTCCGGGCGGAACGAGAAGGCCGGATGGCTCTGCGCGTCGTTCAAGTTGAGCGGCGTCGCCTCGCTGGCGACAAGGCCGACCAGGCCCTCATGGGCGCTGAGTACGGTGTGGTGCACGGCCTCGCGGTTGAGGCCTTCGGTGGCGTAGAGCTCGAGGGTGTTGTCAACGCGCAGCACATAGACGGAGCACACCTCGGCCACCATGTTGGCGGCGATCAGCACCACGATCTTGTCCAGCCGCTCCTGGGCCGAGACCTGCTCCGCCATGGTTTCGCGGAGCCGTCTCAACAAGACGCGGGGACCTCCCGACGCGCTCCGCATGAACCGTCAATCTCCTCCGTCTGCCCGGTCCGGCGATATTGGCCGGCGGCTGGCCTAAAATTCCAGAAAAACAATTAAATTGTTTGTCCGGCGCAGGCGCAAACGCAAATCTTCCTGAGATCTTGTGCTTGCGTCGAATCAGCGCCGCCTGAACTGGGACACAGTCTGCGGCAGCCCACCCTGTCCGCCGTATAGCGAATTGAGGCTTGTTTTGCCAAGCAAAACGCCTGCCAAACGCGAAGGTGTGTACACCCCAGCGTTTGCTGCGACCGCTAAGAGAAAATTAGCCTTGGTATGGTCCGGAAAAGTGCGAAGCGGTTTTCCGGCAAGACCATGCGACGGTCGCGCTTCAGGCCTGATCGAGGCCGTAGAGCGTGTGCAGCGTGCGCACCGCAAGCTCGGTATAGGCGGCGTCGATCAAAACCGAGAATTTGATCTCGGAGGTTGTAATGGCCCGGATGTTGATATTCCGTCCTGCGAGGGCCGAAAACGCCTGGGCCGCGACGCCGGCATGGCTGCGCATGCCGCTGCCGATCACCGAGATCTTGGCGACGTCGGTCGCGGTATCCAGCCGTGCATACCCGATCTTGGCCTTGGCGGCGGTAATCGTCTCCTTGGCCCTGACGTGGTCGGCGGCCGGCACCGTGAAGGTCAGGTCGGTGGTCTTGCCGTCTTCAGACACGTTCTGGACGATCATGTCGACGTTGATATTGGCATCCGCGAGCGGGCCGAAGATCGATGCGGCAACGCCAGGCTTGTCCTCGATCTGGCGCACCGAGATCTGGGCCTCGTCCTTCGAAAAGGCGATACCGGTGACGACGTGGTTTTCCATGATCTCCTCCTCGCCGCAGATCAGGGTGCCGGGCGGCTGGTTGGCATGCGGGTCGATATCCTCAGGCTTGTCGAAGCTCGAGCGCACGAAGATCGGCATGTTGTGGACCATGCCGAGTTCCACCGAGCGCACCTGGAGCACCTTGGCGCCCTGGGAGGCCAGTTCCAGCATGTCTTCGAATGCGATCTTGTCGAGCCGCTTGGCCTTCGGCACGATGCGCGGGTCGGTGGTGTAGACGCCATCGACGTCGGTGTAGATGTCGCAGCGATCGGCCTTGACGGCGGCGGCAATCGCCACGGCCGAGGTATCGGAGCCGCCACGGCCAAGGGTGGTGATGCGGCCCGTCCTGGGATCGATGCCTTGGAAGCCGGCGATGACAGCGACCTCTTTCCGTTCCTGGAAGCGCTTGATGATCTCGCTGCCGTCGATGTCCTCGATCCGGGCCGAGGCATGAGCATCGCTGGTCTTGATCGGGATCTGCCAGCCCTGCCAGGAGCGGGCCTGGATGCCCATGCTCTGGAGCACGATGGCCAGCAGGCCCGAGGTGACCTGTTCGCCGGAGGCGACGACGGCGTCGTATTCGCGCGCGTCGTGCATCGGCGAGGCCTCGGTGCACCAGGCCACCAGCTCGTTGGTCTTGCCCGACATCGCCGAGACGACCACAGCCACTTCATGGCCGGCGTCGACCTCACGCTTCACATGGCGTGCGACGTTGCGGATACGTTCGATGTTGGCGACGGACGTGCCGCCGAATTTCATCACGAGACGGCTCATGACGACGCGTGCATTCCCTCTTGAGGATCAGTATGGTGACCCGCGCCGGACGGATGCCCTGGGGGATACCGACCGCGCGTATACAGAGGGGCGGGGCCGGGGGCAAGCGGGTTCCTGCACCGGCCAATCCAGGCAATGGGTCATCAGAGGTCATGGCGCGCTATATTGACGAAATCCTGCAGCCCGGCGAGCGGGTGCTGTATTCGACCAATGCGCACTGGATCTTCTACTTCCCGGCCATTCTGGCCTGGATCGTGGCGATCGCCCTGTTCGTGGTCTCTCGCCGGACCGACATCTACGGCGTGATGATCATCTGTCTGTTCGGCTCCGGCCTGGTGGCGCTGGCCGCCCTGTTCTGGACCGTGAAAGGCTGGTTCCATCGCTTCACCACCGAGACCGACGTCACCAATCTCAGGGTTGTGCATAAGACCGGGTTCATCAAGCGTCGCACCTTTGAAATGGCGCTGGATAAGGTCGAGAGTGTTGATGTCGACCAGACGATTCTTGGACGAATTCTCAACTATGGCGACGTGACCATCCGCGGCGTCGGCGAAGGGATCGAGACGATCAAGACCATCGCCGATCCGCTTGCCTTCCGTAGTTCGATCACCACGCGTTAGGACCGCGCGTATCCATGAGCATGCAGCAAGATAGTTCCGCAACTGCCACCGTGCCGCCGGGCTCGACCGTCGACGCCGCCGAGATCGCGAAATTCTCAAAGCTGTCAGCCGAGTGGTGGGACCCCAAAGGCAAGATGGCGCCGCTGCACCGGATCAATCCGCTGCGCCTCGGCTATATCCGGGACGCCGCTTGCCGCAAGTTCGAGCGCAATGTGCGCAGCCTCAACAGCCTCGGTGGCCTGCGTGTGCTCGACATCGGCTGCGGCGCCGGACTGTTGTGCGAGCCGCTGTCGCGCCTGGGCGCACAGGTCATCGGCGTCGACCCGTCGGCCAGCAACATTGCGGCCGCGAAGCTGCATGCCGACAAGAGCCATCTGTCGATCGATTACCGCTGCACCACGGTGGAGGAGATCGATCCGCGCGAGCGCTTCGACATCGTGCTGGCGATGGAGGTGATCGAGCACGTCGTCGACGTCGGCGTTTTTCTCAAGCGCTGCGCCTCGATGCTGAAGCCGAACGGCCTGATGGTGGTGTCCACGCTCAACCGCAATTGGAAGAGCTTTGCGCTCGCCATCGTCGGCGCCGAATACGTGTTGCGCTGGCTGCCGCCCGGCACCCACGAATGGAACAAGTTCGTCACCCCTGACGAACTGACCAAACATCTCCTCGACAACCGCCTCGTCATCACCGAGCAGACCGGCGTCGTCTACTCCCCCTTCGCCGACAAATGGACGCTCTCGTCCGATATGGACGTGAACTACATGGTGGTGGCTGAAGCGATGGTGTGAGGGGGGCTGCTCGTCGTGGCCTAGCTGCTTCCACAAACACTGAGTTTGTGGCGCGAGCATCGCTCCCATGACGTTCGTGTGGTTGACCCATTGAATAGCTGACGGCACGGTGGCCGCAATCCTTTACCTGCATTAGCCACCCGTCCCATGTTCACCGTCACCAGTCTCTGGATTCCCTTCACCGTCATCGCTGCGCTCGGCCAGGTCGCGCGCAATGCGATGCAGCGGTCGCTGACGAAGCCGCTGGGGACATGGGGCGCGACCAATATCCGCTTCCTGTTCGGCTTCCCGTTCTCGCTGCTGTTTCTGGGGCTGGTGCTGATCGCGACCGGCGATCATCTGGGCATGCCGCCGTCGGCGTTCTGGCCATGGCTGCTGCTCGGCGCGCTCAGCCAGATCGTCGGCACCGGTTTGATGCTGCTCGCGATGAACGACCGCTCCTTCGTGGTGACGACGGCCTACCTCAAGACCGAGGCGATCCAGACCGCGATCTTCGGCTTCGTCTTCCTCGGCGATCACCTGACCTGGCTGAAGGTGCTGGCGATCGTGATTGCGACCGTCGGCGTCGTCGTCACGGCGCTTCGGCCCGGTGGCGAGAAGAGTTTTGCGGAGCTGCAGCCGACCATCACGGGGCTTGTCGCTGCAGCGGCGTTCGCGCTGTCCGCGGTTGGCTTCCGTGGTGCTATCATTAATGTGCCCGGTGTCTCCTTCGTGACCGCGGCGTCGTTCACGTTGGTGCTCGGCCTGTTCGTGCAAACGCTGATCCTGTCGATCTATCTGCTCTGGCGCGCGCCAAAAGTGCTCCGGGCGATCCTCGGCCTGTGGAAGCCATCGTTGTTCGCGGGCTTCATGGGCGCGTTCTCTTCGCAGTTCTGGTTTTTGGCGTTTGCGCTGACGGCCGCGGCCAATGTTCGCACGCTCGCGCTGATCGAGGTGCTGTTCGCACAAGGCGTCGCCTACTACTCGTTCAAGCAGCCGATCGCGCCGCGCGAGATTGTTGGAATCGTGCTGATCGTGGTGGGCGTGGCGTTGTTGGTTGGGGTGTAACTTGGTGTCATTCCGGGGCGCCCGTAGGGCGAACCCGGAATCTCGAGGTTCTCAGCGGCGCAATTGCGCCCCCGTAGTTCGATGCTCTGCATCGCCCCGGAACGACAGCAACCTTCAGTTCCGGTCTTCCGGCAGGGTCGGTAGCGGCGAGACCTCGATGCCCTCGTCGATCAGCGACTTCGCTTCATCAGGCGAAGCCTCGCCGTAGATCGGGCGATGTTCCTTGTCGCCGTAATGCATTGCGCGGGCTTCGTTGGCGAAGCGGTCGCCGACATTGTCGGCGTTCTTCACGATATGGTCGCGCAGCTCCTTCAGCTTGGCGCGCAGCTCGCGCTCCTGCGCCAGCATCAGCGAGGTCGGACCTGACGACGCAGCCTCGGGTGCGGCGGTTGTTGTCGGCTCCGCCGGCGGCGTGGCGCGCCCCTTCTTGCCGACGATGCGCGGCGCCATGATCGCCTTGTCGACCTTGGCCGAGCCGCAGATCGGACAGGTCACCAGCTTGCGCTTGACCTGCGAATCATAGGCCGACGAGCTCTGGAACCAGCTCTCGAACTCGTGGTTACGGTCGCAACGGAGCGCGTAGCGGATCATGCCGATCCTCGCACCAGGTGCAGATGATCCGGCCCGGCCTTGGGATCGGAGACGCCGAACCGGCGGCCGTGCTGGAGCGACGGGATGGCGCGGCGCGCGGTCTCGACCTTGGCCGGGTCGATCTTGGCCATGATGATGCCGGGCTCGACATCGCCCTCGGCGAGGATCTCGCCCCAGGGATCGATGATCAGCGAGTGGCCATAGGTCTCGCGCTTGTTCTCATGGATGCCTGCCTGGGCCGCCGCGAAGATGAAGCAGCCGGTCTCGATCGCGCGCGCACGCAGCAGGATGTGCCAGTGCGCCTCGCCGGTCTTGCGGGTGAAGGCGGAGGGAACGGTGATGAAATGAGCGCCGCTCTCGGCCAATGCGCGGTAGAGCGCGGGGAAGCGCACGTCGTAGCAGATCGTCAAGCCAACACGGCCCCAGGGCAGGTCGGAGATCACGGCGGTCTCGCCCGGCTGGTAATTGGCGGATTCGCGATAGCTCTCGCCGTCCGGCAGCTCGATGTCGAACATGTGGATCTTGTCGTAGCTCGCGAGCACATTGCCCTCGGGCCCGATCAGAAACGAGCGGTTGACCGCCTTTTCGGGCGAGAACCGCAGCGCCAGCGAGCCGACATGGATGTGGATCTTCAGCTCGGCCGCCAATGCGCGATAGGCCTTGAGCGAGGCGTCGTCCTCCTCGCTCTGCAGATGCTCGAACAGCGCCTGGCGGTTCAGCTGCATCATGTTGCTGACTTCGGGCGTCTGCACGTAGTCCGCGCCCTTGGCAGCCGCCTCCCGGATCAGCTTGCTGGCTTGCGCGAGGCTCGGCTCCGGCATCAGGCCGGTGCGCATCTGCACCATGGCGGCGGTGAAGGTCCTGTTCTCACTCATGAGACCGCCTTGACGCTTTCGAGCAGGCCGTCGAGCTTGCCTTCGCGGTCGAGCGCGTAGAGGTCGTCGCAGCCGCCGATATAAGTTCCGCCGATCCAGATCTGCGGGAAGGTCGAGCCCGCGCCGGCGCGGTCGTACATCTCCTCACGCCAGGACGGGTTCTTGGCGACATCGAATTCCGTGAAGCTCGCCTTCTTTCGGGTCAGAAGCGACCTGGCGGCGGAACAATAGCCGCATCCCGGCCTGGTATAGATCTCGACAGCAGCGGTCATGGTATCAAGCGCTCTCATGTCATGAATTTGTTGAATTATATGGGGGTTTACCTGGTCTCGACAACCCGGGCAAAGACCAGCACGTCGACCTGGGCTGCCTTGGCGCGCAGCAAAGCGCGGGCGCAGGCGTCCAGGGTCGCACCCGATGTCAGGACATCGTCGACAAGGACGATGCGTCGGCCCTGGACCTCGGACTGGTGGTCGGGGGATACCTGGAACGCGCCCTGCACATTGGTGGCGCGCTGCGCCCGCGACAGGCCGATCTGCTGCTCGGTGGCGCGCACCCGGCGCAGCACCTCAGCTCTCACCTTCACACCGCTCTGGCGTGCGATGATCTGTGCCAGCGCGCCTGATTGGTTGTAGCGGCGGCGCCAGGCCCGCCGCCAATGCAGGGGCACCGGCACCAGCATGTCGGCGCCGTTGAGCAACTCGCCGCCCGCGCGCGCCATCCAGCGGCCCATGGCCGGCGCGAGATCGGTACGGTCCTGGTATTTCAGCGCATGCACCAGCGTGCGCGCGACATCGTCATAGCGCACCGCCGCGCGTGCCCGCATGTAAGCCGGCGGGCTCGCGATCGCCTCCATCGACAGCATGTCGGGGCCGGGATCATAGACGAAGGGAATGCCGAGCCGTGGGCAATAGGGCCGTTCAATGAACGACAGCCGCGACCAGCACGCTGCGCACACACCCTCGCCATCGACCGGCTCGCGACAGGACACGCACAGCGTCGGCAGCGCAATGTCGAGCGCGAGCTTTGCCGCCCGTGTCAGCACATGGCGGCCAGCCGTCCACGCGGCACGCAAAGGCGCGGCAAGGGAACGGGACGGGGCGGCATCAGCTTCCATGAAAGGAGGCTAGCGTTCCACGGCAATCCGCTCAAGCCACGCTCTCGTGCACCCGGGCGCAGCGCTGAAAGCGCTGCTGCGCGTCCGGGACACGAGAGAGGACATTGCAATGGCCTGCATGATCGGCGTAACCAGCGGCATGGCTCAGACCCCACAGACCCCGCCCGCCTTGTTCGATCGCGCCCTGCTTCATGCGCGGCAGCGGCGTGCGCTGGCGCAGGGTCCCGAGAGCTTCCTGCTCGACCGGGTCGCCGAGGACATGGCCGACCGGCTTGCCGCAGTGATGCGCGAGTTTCATGCCCCGGCCGATCTCTGGACGCCTGGTGCGGGGCTCACAGGGCTGCGCGGACGGTTGCCGTCCATGCAACGGATCGCGCTCGACGCAGCGGGCTCCGAGACATTGCCCGTGCTGCCCGAAAGCCTCGATCTCGTCGTCTCGGCACTCGCGCTGCAATTCGTCAACGATCTCCCTGGCGTGCTCGCGCAGGTTCGCCGCGCGCTGAAGCCGGACGGGCTGCTGCTCGCCGCGATGATCGGCGGCGATAGCCTGACCGAGCTGCGGCAGGCCTTTGCCGCGGCGGAGGCCGAATGCGAAGGCGGGGTCTCCCCGCGCGTGGCGCCGTTCGCCGATTTGCGCGACATCGGCGCGCTGTTGCAGCGAGCGGGCTTTGCGCTGCCGGTCACCGACGTCGATCGTGTCGTGGTGCGTTATGGCGACGCGTTCACGTTGATGCAGGATCTTCGCCGCATGGGCGCGGCCAATGTGCTGATCGAACGGCGGCGCACGCCGAGCCGGCGCGCGACGCTGCTGCGCATGGCCGAAATCTATGCCGAGCGCTTTGCCGATGCCGACGGCCGTATCCGTGCGACCTTCGACATCATCTGGCTGTCCGGCTGGGCGCCACATGCGAGCCAGCAGCAGCCGCTGAAGCCGGGTTCGGCGAAAGCGAGCCTGGCGGAGGCGGTGAAGAAGGCGGGGGAGATTTAAGGCACTTACACCGTCATTCCGGGTTCGCGCTCGCGCGCCCCGGAATGACGATGAGGGCATCATCACATCAGCAGATCGATCAAATGCGGGATCAGCGGAATATCCGCCGGCGGCATCGGGTAGTCGCGCAGCTTGTTGGCGCGGACCCACGCCAGGTTTTGCCCCTCACGCGGCGTGACGATGCCTTCCCAGCGCCGGCAGATATAGAGCGGCATCAGCAGATGAAACGTCTCATAGCCATGGCTCGCAAAAGTCAGCGGCGCCAGGCACGGCTCGGCGACGGTGATGCCGAGCTCCTCGTGGAGCTCGCGGATCAGGCTTTGCTCGGGCCGCTCGCCCGGCTCGAGCTTGCCGCCAGGAAATTCCCACAAGCCCGCGAGCGTCTTGCCTTCCGGGCGTTGCGCGATCAGGACGCGCTTGTCGGCGTCGACGAGCGCGCAGGCCACCACCAGTGTCAGCTTCAGCTCGGCCATGATCCCTAAGACCGGTAATCGCCGTTGATCGCGACATATTCCTTGGTCAGGTCGCAGGTCAGCACGCGGTCGCGGCCCTTGCCGAGGCCGAGCGAGACCCGGATCGCGATCTCCGGCGCCTTCATCGCCTCCGACACCTGTGCTTCGTCGTAGGAGGGATCGCGCGCGCCGCTCTTGGCGACGCGGATGCCATTGAAGGAGATCGACAGTCTGTCGCGATCGGCCGGCTCGCCGGCCTTGCCGACGGCCATCACCACGCGGCCCCAATTGGCGTCCTCGCCGGCGATTGCGGTCTTCACCAGCGGCGAGTTGGCGATCGACATTGCGATCTTGCGGGCGGAAGCCTTGGTCTTGGCGCCCTCGACCGTGATCTCGACCAGCTTGCGCGCGCCTTCGCCGTCGCGGGCGACTTGTTCAGAAAGATTGGCGAGGATCTGGTTGAAGGCCTTGGTGAAGGCCTTCAGGCGCGGATCGCTGGCGCGGCTGATTTTTGGCGCGCCGTGTTCGGCAGCCGCACCCGTCGCGAACGCCAGCAGCGTGTCCGAGGTCGAGGTGTCGCCGTCAATCGTCACCGCATTGAACGTGTCCTCGACGCCGGACTTGAGCAGCGCCTGCAGCGCGGCGGGCGCGATCGGCGCGTCGGTGAAGATGAAGGACAGCATCGTCGCCATATCGGGGGCGATCATGCCGGCGCCCTTGGCCATGCCGTTGATGGTGACCTTGGCCTTGCCGAGCTTCACGGTCGCGGTCGCGACCTTGGGGAAGGTGTCGGTGGTCATGATCGCTTTCGCCGCGGCGAGGTAATCGCCTGGCTCGGCGGTCTCGGCGAGGCGGCCCAGCACGCCGTCGAATTTGGTCGCGTCCAGCGGCTCGCCGATCACGCCGGTCGAAGCCAGGAAAATCTCGCTCTCGCTGCAGCCGACGGCCTTGGCAGCGATCTTCGCGGTCAGCGCCGTGGAGGCCCGGCCGGTCTTGCCGGTGAAGGCGTTGGCATTGCCGGAATTGACGACCAGTGCGCGCGCCTTGCCGCCCTTCAGCTTGGCACGGCACCATTCAACCGGTGCGGACGGGCACTTCGACTTGGTGAAGACGCCGGCGACGGCCGTGCCCTTGTCCATGATGGCGAGCAGCACGTCGGTGCGGTTCTTGTAGCGGATGCCGGCCTCGGCCGTCGCAAGACGGACGCCCGCGATCACGGGCATATCAGGGACATTCTTGGGGGCGAGGGGAGAGACGGAGGAGGACATCGCGGGGGCCTTGGTGAGGTCTGGATATGCAGATGCCCGGCCCCTCTTTGCGGGGGCCGGGCATCAGGTAGGCTTAGATACTCTCCGCGTCACCGAAGTGACAGCAAATTCTTACTTCTTGGCCGGAGGGGCCATCTTGCTGTCGGCCGGCTTGGCATCCTTGGACGCGTCGGCCGCCGGCTGGTCCAGCCGCTCGACCTTGGCTTCGGTGCGCAGCTTGGCGACGTAATCGGCCTGGGCCTTGCGGGTGACGTACTGCTCGATCTGGGGCTTGACCTGGTCGAACTCGGGCGCCTTGCGGTTGCGCTTTTCCTCGACCTTGATGATGTGCCAGCCGAACTGCGACTTGACGGGGTCGGAGATCTTGCCCGGCTCGAGCGTGAAGGCGACGGCCGAGAATTCCGGCACCATCTGTTCCTTGGTGAAGAAGCCGAGGTCGCCGCCGTCGGCAGAGCCCGGGTCCTTGGACTTCTTCTTGGCGAGGTCGGCGAAATCGGCGCCCTTGTCGAGCTCCGCCTTCACCGCCTTGGCCTCGTCCTCGGTCTCGACCAGGATGTGGCGGGCGCGCACTTCCTGCTCGCCGGTGATCTGCTTGGAGGCCTCCTCATAGACCTTCTTCATGGCGTCGTCGGTGGTCGCCGCCTTGCCTTCCTGGGCCAGCAGGCTGTCCATCAGCAGGCGGTTGCGGGCGAACGCCATGCGCTTCTTGAACTCCTCACCGTCGGCGACCTTCTTGTCCTCGGCGGCCTTGGCCACAATCTTCATGTCGATCAGGAACGACAGGACGTTTTCGTCCTTGGTCGCCGGATCCATCTGGGCGAGGCTCGGTCCGAGCTCTTCCTCGGCCATGGTGACGTCGCTCTTCTTGATTTCAGCGCCATTGACCTTGGCCAGGACCGGATCGTCGGCCGCCCGGAGCGGCCCTGCGAACGCCAGGGTCAGCGCCAAGCAGGCTGCCAAGCCGAGGCTGCCAGCCAGGACGGACGCTTGGCGGAAACGCAGGCCGGTGGTTACCGGGAACGAGGTGGTCATGGAAAATCCTTTTGTTGAAGCAGGGGGCTGCTCGAGCGGGGCGGACACTCGCCCAATTCAGGGGGGCTTGGCAACGCGAAAAGTCTGTCAAAATGATGAATTAGCCGCAATGCGCCCGCCGTTGACAAGGCCCTGACCGGGCCATATCTCTGCGCGGTCGCGACCATGGCGATGGCGTTTATTTTGCTGCGTTTTTGGCCGTTGAACCCAGACTAGCCCAATTCCCACCCATATGGCGGATGACCCCCCGCAGTCCGGGCTCTGGTGCCATAAGGCGTCACGGTGAGTTGATAGGCCGGAGGGTGACAACTTCTTAGGCCAACGCGGTTAAATCGCGAACACAGGAACTAGGCATGATCGGCGCGCTCGCCCGCAAGTTTTTCGGTTCCGCCAACGACCGGCGGGTGAAGGGATATCAGTCCCGCGTCAACGCGATCAACGCGCTGGAGCCCGAGCTCATCAAGCTCTCCGACGAGCAGCTCAAGGCCCGCACCGCCGAGTTCAGGAAGCAGCTCGCCGAGGGCAAGACGCTGGACGACCTGCTGGTGCCCGCCTTCGCCACGGTACGTGAGGCTGCCAAGCGCACGCTCGGCCAGCGCCATTTCGACGTTCAGCTGATCGGCGGCATGGTGCTGCACGAGGGCGACATCGCCGAGATGAAGACGGGTGAAGGCAAGACGCTGGTGGCGACGCTCGCCGTCTATCTCAACGCGCTCGCCGGCAAGGGCGTCCACGTCGTCACCGTCAACGATTACCTCGCCCGCCGCGACTCCGGCTGGATGGGCCAGATCTATGGCTTCCTCGGCATGACCACGGGCGTGATCGTCCACGGCCTGGACGATGCCGAGCGCAAGGCCGCCTATGCCTGCGACATCACCTACGGCACCAACAACGAATACGGCTTCGACTATCTTCGCGACAACATGAAGTACCGGCTCGAGGACATGGTCCAGCGGCCGCACTTCTTCGCCATCGTCGACGAAGTCGACTCCATCCTGATCGACGAGGCGCGCACGCCGCTGATCATCTCCGGCCCGCTCGACGACCGCTCCGACTTCTACAACACCATCGACGGCTTCCTGCCCAGGCTCGACAAGACCGACTACGAGGTCGACGAGAAGCAGCGGACCGTGACGCTGACCGAAGGCGGCATGGAGAAGATCGAGACGCTGCTGCGCGATGCCGGCCAGCTCAAGGGCGAATCGCTCTACGACGTCGAGAACGTCTCCGTCGTGCACCACATCAACCAGGCGCTGCGCGCCCACACGCTGTTCACCCGCGACAAGGACTACATCGTCCGCGACGGCGAGGTCGTGATCATCGACGAGTTCACCGGCCGCATGATGCCGGGCCGGCGCTATTCGGAAGGCCTGCACCAGGCGCTGGAAGCCAAGGAGCACGTCCAGGTTCAGCCCGAGAACCAGACGCTCGCCTCGATCACCTTCCAGAACTATTTCCGCATGTACGAGAAGCTCGCCGGCATGACCGGTACGGCCGCGACCGAAGCGGACGAGCTGTTCGACATCTACAAGCTCGAGGTCGTGGAGATTCCGACCAACCTGCCGGTGGCCCGCCTCGACGAGGACGACGAGGTCTACCGGACCCAGAAGGAAAAATACCAGGCGATCCTCGCCGAGATCGAGCGGGCGAACGCGCGGCTGCAGCCGGTGCTGGTCGGCACCGCGTCGATTGAAAAATCAGAAGTGCTCGCCGAATTCCTCAAGGCCAACGGCTACAAGCAGATCGACTTCGGCAAGGAGAACGCGCTCGACAAGCTCTATGCCGCCGCGCGCGCCGGCAAGCCGGCAAAGCTGTTCGCGGTGCTCAACGCGCGCTTCCACGAGCAGGAAGCCTATATCGTGGCGGAGGCCGGCGTGCCCGGCGCGATCACGATCGCGACCAACATGGCTGGCCGCGGTACCGACATCAAGCTCGGCGGCTCGCTCGAGATGCGCATCCAGCAGGAGACCGCGGGCATCGAGGACGAGGCCGAGAAGGCCAAGAAGATCGAGCAGATCAAGGCCGACATCGCCCATTTCCGCGACATCGTGCTGAAGGCCGAGGAGACCGTGGAGGTCGAGCCGGCCAAGGGTTCAAAGCCTGCCAAGACCGTGAAGAAGCCGGGCGGCCTCTACATCATCGGCTCCGAACGTCACGAATCCCGCCGCATCGACAACCAGCTCCGCGGCCGTTCCGGCCGTCAGGGCGACCCCGGCCGCTCGAAGTTCTTCCTGTCGCTGGAAGACGATCTGATGCGGATATTCGGCTCGGACCGCCTCGACAGCATGCTGCAGCGTCTCGGCCTGCAGGAGGGCGAGGCGATCATCCATCCCTGGATCAACAAGGCGCTGGAGAAGGCGCAGCAGAAGGTCGAGGCGCGCAACTTCGACATCCGCAAGAACCTGCTCAAGTTCGACAACGTCCAGAACGACCAGCGCAAGGTGATCTTCGACCAGCGCGTCGACCTGATGAAGGACGACAGCGTCGCCGAGACCGTCAGCGACATGCGTCACGCCTTCATCGAGGATCTCGTCGCCAAGCACGTGCCCGAGCATGCCTATGCCGAGCAGTGGGACGTCGCGGGCCTGAAGGACGAATTGAAGCGCGTGCTCGATCTCGACCTGCCGGTCGACGACTGGGCCAAGGAAGAGGGCATCGCCGACGAGGAACTGCTCAACCGCATCGAGACCAAGGCGGATGAGCACATGGCTGCCAAGGTGGGACAATGGGGTCCCGACGTGATGCGTTACGTCGAGAAGACCATCCTGCTGCAGACGCTGGACCATCTCTGGCGCGAGCATCTGATCATGCTCGACCATCTGCGCCAGGTCATCGGCCTGCGCGGCTACGGCCAGCGCGATCCGCTGCAGGAGTACAAGACCGAGGCCTTCAACCTCTTCCAGGAGATGAGCGCGCATTTGCGCGAGGCCGTCACGGCGCAGCTGATGCGGGTCGAGATCGTGCCGCCGGAGCAGGAAGCCCCCGTGCTGCCCGCGATGGAAGCGCACAAGTTCGATCCGAGCACCGGCGAAGATGAAATGGCCCTCGCCAGCGTCACCCTCGCCCCGCAGCACACCGACGCCGCGCTGCGCGACCCGAAGAATCCCGCCAGCTGGGGCAAGGTCGGCCGCAACGAGGATTGCCCGTGTGGCAGCGGCAAGAAGTTCAAGCACTGCCACGGGCGGTACGCGTAGCGACTGGACGATACTGTCATGCCCCGCGAAGGCGGGGCATCCAGTACGCCGCGGCTTCTCGGCTCAATCACATCAGTCTCTGGAATACTGGATCGCCCGATTAAATCGGGCGATGACACTGTGTGGCGTTCAGGTATTTCCGCGTCGTCTTTAGGTCGGCTGGCTGCATCGCAACTCTCGTGCGTAACCGCCCGCTCAATTCGAGCTGTCGATCAAGCTCTCCAGCAGCCGCTTGAGCTCGCTCGTCGACTTGTCGCCGTAGCTCTCCAGGATGTGCTCTTCCTGGTCCACCGCGAGCGAGTTGAGCTTCTTGCACAGCACCTTGCCGCGATCGGAGATGAACATCAGCACCTTGCGGCGGTCGTTGGGGTCCTGCACGCGATAGACCAGCGTGTCGGAGACCATGCGGTCGATCATCTTGGTCAGCGTCGGATGGTTGAGCAGCACCGCGTCCGCAAGCTCGCCCATCGAGTGGCCATCGCCGTCAGACAGCACTTTCAGGATGCGCCATTGCTCGACGGGAACTCCTTCCTTGCTGAGGCGCAGTTCCAGCTGGCGGTTGATCTCTCGGTTGGCTTGCGCGAGCAGGTAGGCGAGGTGTTCGGTGATGGGAGCGTTCGATTTTGCCACGGCTAAAGACTTCGTCTTGACCCAATTGAGTGAATGTCTTGCAATCAATGCTGCATCTATATGCACTTCAATTGTTGAATATTCAATATTTTCAAAATAGGATGATTGCCCAACAAAAGGGCGGATGCCGCGGCCGCCTGCTCAACGGGCTTTCAGGTCTGGGACCGGACAGGAGTTGGCGTGCACGCGACGGTAAACTTCCCGGCTCACGGCGGTCCGGCGTTGCCGCCGTCCTTGCTGTTCAGGAATCTGTCGTCTTCGGCGGCTGATGGCGCGCTGTCGCCGCGCGATCACGCCCTCTTCAAGCGGCGCGGCGCCAACAAGCTGCGTGTCGGTGGCTTCATCTGCTGCACCGGATCGCCGGGGATCTGGGGCCCCTGCGCAACCAACAGCGCGCAGCTCGCCGTTGCCGAAATCAACAAGCGCGGCGGCATCCTCGGCCGCGAGATCGAGCTTTCCGTTTACGACGCCGGCGGTCCGCTGGACGAGGTGCTGACCCGTGCCGAGCAGGCCATCGCCTTCGACGAGCTCGATCTCATCGTCGGCCTGCACACCAGCGCGGTCCGCGTTGCCTTGCGCGACATCACCACGCGGCATCGCATCCCCTATATCTACACGCCGGTCTATGAAGGCGGCGAGCGCACGCCGGGCGTGATGGCGATCGGCGAGACGCCGCGCTGGCAGAGCCGGCCCTCGATTCACTGGCTTGCCGACGTCAAGAAAGCAAAGCGCTGGTACCTGATCGGCAGCGACTACGTCTGGCCCTGGCAGTCGCACCGCGCGGTGAAGAACTACATCAGGGAAACCGGCGGCCACGTCGTCGGCGAGGAGTTCGTTCCCTTGGGCGAGGACAATCACGAGCCGCATCTGGCGCGCATTCGTGCCGCGCGGCCGGACGTGGTCCTGATCTCGCTGATCGGCACCGACAGCAGCACCTTCAACCGCGCCTTCGGCGAATGCGGCCTGGGCGCCACCACGCTGCGGTTCGCGGGCGCCATGGACGACACCGTGCTGCTAGGCATCGGCGCCGACAACAGCGAGAACATGTTCTGCGCCTCCGGCTATTTCACCGGCACCGGCGCGCCTGCCAATGACGACTTCCAGAGCCGCTATCGCGCGATGTTCGGGCCGAACGCGCCGCCGATCGGTTCGGTCGGACAGTCCGGCTACGAGGGCATGCGTTTCCTCGAAGCGGTTGCCAACAAGGCCGGCTCACTGGCGGTGGGGCCGATGCTCAAAGCCGGCCGCAACATCGTCTACAGCGGCGCGCGGGGGACGGTCACCGTTCGCGACGGGCGCGCGCGGATGCCGATGCATCTCGCCGAGGCCGACGGCCTCGATTTCAAGCTGATCAAGCCGATCTGACCCGCGCGGGGCAAGCCGCCGGGGAGGCTTCTGCAAAATAATACTTGAAAAGGAAAATATTTCCGTTTTGAATGTTTCAGCGGGGCCGGTGGTGCGCCGCGCCGGGGCGGCCACGCCCATCTTCGTTTCAAGAAACTTCAGGAGAGCGCCGTGACAGTTGTCCTTCCCACGCCAGCCCAGCTTCGCAGCGTCGCCGAGCAGTGCGGCCTTTCGCTGACCGACGACGATGTCGCCTCGTTCCGCGGCCTGATGCAGGGCTCGATCGAGGCCTACAATCTCGTCGCCGCGATGCCCGACGAGCTGCCCGAGGTGAAATACCCGCGCACGCCGGGCTACCGGCCCTCTGCGGAGGAGAACCCTCGCAATGCCTGGTATCGCAAATCGACAGTAAAGGGTGCGGCGAGCGGCAAGCTCAAGGGCAAGACGGTGGCTCTGAAGGACAACATCATGCTGGCCGGCGTTCCCATGACCAACGGCTCATCGACCCTGGAAGGTTATGTGCCCGATTTCGATGCCACCATCGTCACGCGCATGCTGGATGCCGGCGCCGAGATCAAGGGCAAGGTGCATTGCGAGCATTTCTGCCTGTCGGGCGGCAGCCACACCGGCTCCTACGGGCCGGTGCACAATCCGCACAAGATGGGCTACTCGGCCGGCGGCTCGTCGTCAGGCTCGGGCGTCGTGGTTTCGCTCGGCGAGGTGGACATGGCGATCGGCGGCGATCAGGGCGGCTCGATCCGCATGCCGTCCTCGTTCTGCGGCGTCTACGGCATGAAGCCGACCTGGGGCCTCGTGCCCTACACCGGCATCATGCCGATCGAGATCTACGTCGATCATACCGGTCCGATGACGGCGAGCGTCGCCGACAACGCGCTGCTGCTCGAAGTGCTCGCCGGCGATGATGGCTACGACCCGCGCATCAAGGCGCCGAAGGTCGAGGAATACACCAAGGCGCTCGGCCAGGGCGTCAAGGGCATGAAGATCGGCATCCTCAAGGAGGGCTTCGAGCAGCCGGGAGCGGAAGCCGCGGTGAATGAAAGCGTTCGCGAGGCGGCAAAGCGCTTCAAGGATCTCGGCGCCAGCGTCGAGACGGTGTCGATCCCGATGCATCTCCTCGGCGGCGCGATCTGGACGCCCATCGGCACCGAAGGTCTGACCCAGACCATGATGTTTGGCGATGGCTACGGGCTCAGCCGCGGCGATCTCTATTCGACTTCGCTGATGGATTTTCATCGCGGCTGGCGCCGACAGGCCGATTCGCTGTCCGAGACCACGAAACTGTTCATGATGCTCGGCACCTACATCAACAATAACTTTGGTCCTCGCTTCTACGGCAAGGCGCTGAACATCTCGCGGCGGCTGACCGCAGCCTATGACAAGGCGTTCAGCGATTACGATCTGCTGCTGATGCCGACCACGCCGATGAAGGCGACCAAGCTGCCGGAGCCCAATGCCAGCCGCGAGGAGTACGTCGCCCGCGCGCTGGAGATGATCTCCAACACCGCTCCGTTCGACATCACGCATCATCCCGCGATGTCGTTGCCCTGCGGCATGGTCGACGGCCTGCCGGCCGGCCTGATGCTGGTCGGCCGCATGTTCGAGGAATCCACGATCTACCGCGCCGCGCATGCGTTCGAGCAGATCGGCGACTGGAAGAAGATGTGAGCGAAGTGTTGATACAGACGGGCGGACCAGAGCGTTTTCGAGCGAAGTGGATGCCGGTTCGCGTGAAGAAAACGCGTCAAAACAAGAATCCATCGCATGGCTAACGCGTTCGTCGCAGCGTTCGAGATCCTGAGCTTTGGTGCGATCATCGTCCTGATCGTGCTGGGGCTCGGGATCATCGCCAGCATGATGGGCATCTTCAACTTCGCGCAGGGCGAGTTCGTCCTGCTCGGGGCCTACATCACCTATCTCGCCTATTCCAGGGGCCTGCCGATCTGGGCCGGCATGGTCGCCGCACCCTTCCTGGTCGGTGCGCTCGGCTTCGTGCTGGAGGCGCTGATCATCCGCCGCTTCTATGCCGCGCCGATCGTGGCCATGCTCGGCACCTACGCGCTCGGCCTGATCATCCGCGAGGCCGTGCGCGGGCTGATCGGCGGCTTCTATCTTACCGTGCCCGAGCCGATCGGCGGCTCGATCGACATCGGCACCATGCACATCTCGGCCTGGCGCTTCACCATCATCGTCATCACGCTCCTGGTGATGGCCGGTTGCTATCTGCTGCTGTCGCGCACAAGCTTTGGCCTGCGCATGCGCGCCACGCTGGAGAACCCGTCGCTGGCCCGGGCGTCGGGCATTTCGACGCCGCTGATGTACGGCGCCACATTCGCCTTCGGGTCGGCGCTGGCCGGCCTTGCCGGTGCGCTGATCGTGCCGGTGTTCAGCCTCTATGCCGATCTCGGCATCCGCTTCCTGATCCAGGGCTTTGTCGCCGTCATGGTCGGCGGTGTCGGCTCCTTCATTGGTCCGGTCGCCGGTGCCGGCGTCATCGGAACGCTCAGCGCCGCGCTGCCATGGATCATGGCGCCCGTGGTCGCCGATGTCCTCGTTTTCGTGCTCGCAATTGCCTTCATCAAATTCCGGCCGCAGGGCCTCATCGCTGGAAAAGGGGTTTAGTCATATGTTCGATCGTCAACTCTCACGCCGCCGCTTCCTGTCCAATTTCGCTTTTGCCTCCGGCGCAGTCGCAACCGGGGTCGGCAGCTGGGTGATCCCGGCGCCCTGGGCCAACGCGGCCGAAGCCCCGATCAAGGTCGGCATCGCCACCGACCTCACCGGACCGATCGCCTATGCCGGCAATGCCGACGCCAATGTCGCCAAGATGGTGATCAAGGACATCAACACTGCAGGCGGTCTGCTCGGTCGTCCGCTCGAGCTCTATATCGAGGACACCGCGTCGAATGAATCGGTCGCCGTCGGCAACGTCCGAAAACTGATCCAGCGCGACAAGGTCGACATGGTGCTGGGCGGCATCACCTCGTCGATGCGCAACGCGATCAAGGACCCGATCGTGGCGCGCGGCAAGACGCTCTATATCTATCCGCAGCTCTACGAGGGCAAGGAGTGTACGCCCTATCTGTTCTGCACCGGCCCGACGCCGGCGCAGCAATGCGACGAGTTCATTCCCTGGCTGATCAAGAATGGCGGCAAGAAGTTCGCGCTGCCGAGCGCCAATTATGTCTGGCCGCACACGCTCAACGTCTACGCCCGCAAGGTGATCGAGCAGAACGGCGGCGAGGTCGTGTTCGAGGAATACTATCCGCTCGACCAGATCGACTTCTCCTCGACCGTCAACCGGATCATCTCCAACAAGGTCGACGTCGTCTTCAACACCGTCATCCCGCCTGGCGTCGGTCCGTTCTTCAAGCAGCTCTATGAAGCCGGCTTCCTCAAGAACGGCGGGCGTCTCGCCTGCGTCTACTATGACGAGAACACGCTCAACATCAATCAGGCGAGCGAGATCGAGGGCCTTGCGAGCTGCCTCGACTATTTCAAGGTGCTGACCAAGGAGAACCCGTTCGACGCCAAGATCCAGGCGGCTTACGAGAAGGATTTTCCAGGCAACTTCCTGTTCGCCGCCGGCAGCGCGGCGACCGGCACCTATCGCGGCCTCAAGCTGTGGGAGGCCGCCGTCAAGGAAGCCGGCAAGATCGACCGTGACTCGGTTGCGGCCGCGCTCGATCACGCCAAGATCGCCGAAGGTCCGGGCGGACCGGCCGAGATGGTGCCGGGCAAGCGGCACTGCAAGATGAAGATGTACACCGCGGTCGCGAAGGGCGGGAATTACGAGATCGTCGGTCGCAGCGACGGCCTCGTCGATCCCAAGGAATGCTGATCTTTCTGCACCTCTCCCACAGGGAGAGGTCGGATCGCATCGGCGATGCGAAGCATCGTCCGGTGCGATCCGGGTGAGGGGATCCGGTCCCACTGGATGCTGCGGCCCCTCACCCGGATTGCTCCGCAATCGGACCTCTCCCCGACGGGGAGAGGTGCAGCGTCAGCCACAAGGTGCTTTAGTTCGAAATGCTGAAATCTATGAGCGCTGTGAAACAGGCGATCCCCGCCGAGATCGGCGGGGAGACGGACGCTGCCATGACTGAACGCATAGCGACGGCCCGGGCTGTCGCTGGTCGAAAGGTCCTGCCGATCGTCGAGGGCGTGGTGCTGATCGCCGCGCTCGTCGCGCCGCTGGTGCTGCAGGATTATCTCACGGTGTTCGCGACGCGGGTGGTCATCCTGGCGCTGTTCGCGCTGTCGTTCGATCTGGTCTGGGGCTATGCCGGCATCATGAGCTTCGGCCAGGCCTTGTTCTTCGGTTCGGCCGGCTATGGCGTCGCGCTGCTGGCGCGCGATCTCGACGTCACCAACATCTTCCTGGTGCTGCCGGCGGGCACGCTCATCGGCCTCACCTTCTCGCTGCTGCTCGGCGGCTTCCTGCTGCTGGGACGGCATCCCTCCAGCGTGATCTTCGTCTCGCTCGGCACGCTGACCGGCTCCTACGCCGCGGATCGTCTCGCCCGCGGCTGGTATTATCTCGGCGGCCAGAACGGCATTCCCTCGATCGCGCCGATGACGCTTGGCGGCTATGAATTCTCGGAAGGCCCGGCGTTCTATTATCTCGTGCTCGGCATTCTCGTCGTGGTCTATCTGCTGTGCCGCTTCCTGGTGCGCTCGCAATTTGGTCTCGCACTCGCGGGCCTGCGCGAGAACGAGCAGCGCATCGCCTTTTTCGGCTACAAGGCGCAGCACCTGAAAGCGATCATCTTCGCGATCGGCGGCGCCGTCGCAGGCCTTGCCGGCAGCCTCTATGCCTTCCACGAAGGTTTTGTGTGGCCCAACATGGTCGGCGTCGTGGTCTCGACCCAGGTCGTGCTCTACGTGCTGTTCGGTGGCTCCGGCACGCTGATCGGCGCCGTCATCGGCACCGTCATCGTCGAGGGCGTCAGCTTCTGGCTGTCGGATAATTACCGCGACATCTGGCCGATCATTCTGGGCGTGTTGCTGCTGCTCGTCATCCTGTTCCGTCCGCTCGGCCTGATCAGTTTTGTGCTCGGCGAGCGCGAGCGGGTCGGCAGCTTCGGCGCAACAATCAAGGGGAAGCGAAATGCCGCTCCTTGAAGCCGCCGGCATCTCGAAAATCTTCGGCAAGCTCACCGCGCTCGACGGCGCCGCGCTCAGCGTCGGCGAGAACGAGTTTCATGGCCTGATCGGGCCGAACGGCTCCGGCAAGAGCACGCTGATGAAGTGCATCGCCGGCGCCGAAGTGCCGACGCAGGGCAAGGTGAGCTTCATCAACACCGACATCACCGCCTTCACGCCGACCGAGCGCGCTCGCGCCGGCATGAGCCTGAAATTCCAGATTACGTCGGTGCTGCCGTCGCTGACGCTGTATGACAACATCCTGCTCGCCCTGCAGGCGCAATCCTCGCTGCTCGATCTCGTGTTCTCGCGCACGCGCGGTGCGCTCCATGATCAGGTCATGACCATGCTGACGCAATTCCGTCTCGCCGACCGCGCCTTCGATGCGGCGGCCGCGCTGTCGCACGGCCAGCAGCAATGGCTGGAGATCGCGATGGCGCTCGCGGGCAAACCCAGATTGCTGCTGCTCGATGAGCCCACCGGCGGCATGAGCCTGGAGGAGCGCCGTGTCACCGGCGAGTTGCTGCAGCCGATCAAGCAGCATTGCTCGCTCGTCATCGTCGAGCACGACCTCGATTTCATCCGCGACATCTGCGATCGCCTCACCGTGCTCGACCAGGGCAAGGTGCTGGCGTCAGGTACCGTGCCCGAGATCCAGGCCAACCCATCCGTCCAGGAGATTTATCTGCGCCGTGCCTGAATTTTTGCACATCAAGCATCTCGACGCCGGCTATGGCCGCAGCCAGGTCCTGTTCGACGTCAACCTCGGCATCCCCTGGCGCGGCGGTGTTGCCGTGCTCGGGCGCAACGGCGCGGGCAAGACCACGCTGATGAAGACTATCGTCGGCGAGCTGCCGGCGTGGAAGGGCGAGCTCGGCTTCGACGGCCGCGACATCAGCCGCAGGCGGCCCGAGCAGCGCGTCCGCGCCGGTATCGGCTATGTGCCGCAAGAGCATTCGGTGTTCGCGCGCCTGTCGGTGCGTGACAATCTCGCGGTCGGCTCGCTTTTCAGCAAGGATGCCACCGCGGTCGACCGCGTGCTGGCGATCTTCCCGAAGCTCGGCCAGCGTCTCGACCAGCCCGCCGGCACGCTCTCCGGCGGCGAGCGCAAGATGCTCGCCATCGGCCGCGCCATGCTGGGTGATCCCAAGCTGTTGCTGCTGGACGAACCCACTGAAGGCGTCTGGATCGGTGTGATCGAGGAGATCACCGAACGCCTGATCGAACTCGCGAAGAATATCGCCGTCATCATCGTCGAGCAGCACCTCGATCTGGCACTGCGCGTCGCCGACTACGCCTACGTCCTCGACCGCGGCCGCGTCGCGCTGCAAGGCGCGGCCGGCGAGGTGCGGGGCAATCCGGAGCTGATGCGGTATCTGGCGCCGTAGGTGGAGTCGAATTACGTGGCTCTCACCCCGATCTCAACTGTCATGCCCCGCGAAGGCGGGGCATCCAGTACGCCGCGGCTTCTCGATTGATAACGACTGCTTCTGGAATACTGGATGCCCCGCCTTCGCGGGGAATGACAGCGTCAGTCTTGGACAGTTCGGCGGGAACGTGCGAAGCCTGCGCCTACTTCACCGCGCTAAAGCGGCTGTCGAACGAGTTCGACGACACCACCGGCGCTGCGCCAGCGAGCTGGCCGCTGCTGCTCGTCGTATCGCCCGCACCATTGCCCACGGACGGTCTCAGCGCGGGCCGGGTCGCCGCGACCTTGGTCTCGGCAGGCTTGGTCGGCTCGGCAGGCTTGGCGGCAACGGCCGGAGCGTCCTTCGACTTGTCGTGGCCGGGTATCAGCTTGGTCACCGCGGCCTTCAGCTTGGAGGTCGTGCTTGGCGCCGCGGGGGCCGGGGTCACCGATGCGGTGGCTTGCGGCGGCGGCGTGGTCGCCGTGGTGTCGGCGGTGCTGAAGCCCATCTTGCGGCCGAGATTGGAGAAGAAGCCGCCGGACTTCTCGGGCGCGGCGGCGGAGGCGACGCGGGTGTTGGTTGCGGGCGCGCTGACGGCGACGACCGGCTCTTCCTGCGGGGCAGAGGCGACCGGCTCGAGATTCGGCTTCGGCGGGTTGACGGTGCCGGGGATGGTGCCCGGCGCCTTCGCCATCGCCAGCATCTGCAGCGTGTTGCCTTCGGCGCCTTCGGACAGGCCGGTCGAGCCTTCCGGAATCTTGGCAGCGAAGATCTTGTTCATGCCGCCGTCGATGCCGGTGTTCATGCGCGCCACCGGCGTGCCCTTGGCGACGAGCTTGTTGTACTCGGCCTCGTCGCGCTCCTGCTTCTCGCGCACGGCGCTGGCGATCTCTTCGGGGATCACATAGGCCGGGCACTTGGCGGAGGCGTCGAACACGGGTTCGCGCTTGGCGTCGGGTGCCTTGGCCGCGTCGAACACGTATTTCTTCTCGCAGAAGTCGACCTTCGGCTCCTGCCGCGTCACCTCGAAATGATCATAGCCTTCCTTGATCATCTTCCAGAAGGCCATGTTCGGATTGTTGCGGTGCTTGGCCATGTTCACCGGCGTCATCCGGAACGGATAGGCCTGGAACTGGAACGCCTTCTGGCCGCCGAAGAAGGATTCGCGCCCGAGCGAATAGATCTCCGCGATCTGCTCGTCCGTCATGGCGTAGCAGCCGCGCGAAGAACAATCGCCGTGCACCATCAGCTGCGAGCCGGTGCGACCCAGCGCCTTGTCGAAGGCGTTGGGGAAGCCGGTGTTGAAAGAGAGGTAATAGGCCGACTGCGGATTCATCTGGCTCGGATTGATCGAGTAGAATCCTTCCGGCGCCTGACGATCGCCTTCGCGCACCTTCGGTCCCAAATCGCCCGACCAGCGGCAGATCGGATAGGTCTTGAGCAGTGCGAACCGGCCTGATCGGGTCTGCTTCCAGATCTCGAGCTCGGCCTCCTGCTTGAACAGGCGGATCAGGATCGGCGAATTCAGATCCATGTCCTTCTCGGCCATCGCGGCGACGAGCTTGGGCGGGACCGGCTGATTGGCCTTGGCGTTGGTCGCCAGCGACATCTGATCGGTATCGCAGCCGGCGAGCACAATGCTGGCGGCAAGCGCAACCGAAGCCAAGAGCGCGCGAGCAAGCGAACGAGAATTCAAGATGGACCCCACAACGTGCCGGGCGGAAGCGCGAACCCCTGATCTTGGAGCAAGGCCTGACCGGACAACCGGACGTTTTTCAGACCCAGCCCCAGCGCTTATGCCCTGAAGCCATTGATTAAAATTCTAACCTCCGCCCCTTCAGGTCGCAACCCGATCGGAAATCACGAGCCCGTTGGCGCGGCGGCGTGGTCAACAGAGACTTAAACTGGGCCGGAACTTGGACTTGGCAGCGAACCGGTACTGAGATCGCCGATTTGGGCAAAAAAAGGGTTAATGCGGGGTTACCCGGGGGCTCGGGGAGGTGCCGTAGGGTGGGCAAAGGCGCAAAGCGCCGTGCCCACGACTTGGTTCTTACGGCCTGGAATGGTGGGCACGCTTCGCTTTGCCCACCCTACGGCACCGGAATCGAGGCGAATCAGCCCAGTTTCCGGCCGATATCGAGGAATTTCTGCCGGCGCTGCTTGCGGATGGCCTCGCCGTCCATGCCGCGGAGCTCGTCGAAGGCCTTGGCGATGGCGTCCCCGGTGGTGGCGATCATGGCGGCGGGATCGCGATGGGCGCCGCCGACCGGCTCCTTCAGGATGGCGTCGATCACCCCGAAGCGCAGCATGTCCTGGGCGGTGATCTTCATGTTGTTGGCGGCTTCCTGCGCCTTGGAGCCGTCGCGCCAGAGGATCGAGGAGGCGGCTTCCGGCGAGATCACGCTGTAGATCGCGTGCTCCAGCATCAAGACCTTGTTGGCGGTGGTGATGGCGATGGCGCCGCCCGACATGCCCTCGCCGGTGATGATGGCAACGTTCGGCACGGTCAGCGCCAGGCAGGCATCGGTCGAGCGCGCGATCGCCTCGGCCTGTCCCCGCTCCTCGGCGCCGATGCCGGGATAGGCGCCGGCGGAATCGGCCAGCGACAGCACCGGCAGGCCGAACCGCTCGGCCATCTCCATCAGCCGCACGCATTTGCGATAACCTTCCGGCCGCGCCATGCCAAAGTTGTGCTTGATGCGGCTCTCGGTGGAATCGCCCTTTTCCTGGCCCATCACGCAGATTGCTTCGCCGCGGAAGCGGCCGAACCCTGCGACCAGCGCCTCGTCCTCGCCGAACTTGCGGTCGCCGGCGAGCGGGGTAAATTCGGTGATCAGGCCCTTGATGAAATCGTTGAAATGCGGCCGCTGCGGATGCCGCGCCACCAGCGTCTTCTGCCACGGCGTCAGGTTTTGATAGAGGTCGGCCAGCGCCTGCGCGGCCTTGTCCTCGATCCGGCCGATCTCCTCGGCAATGTCGGTGCCGGAGGCGGCCAGCGTCCTGAGCTCGTCGACCTTGGAGTCGAGCTCGGCGACGGGCTTTTCGAAGTCGAGATAGCTGCGCATCTGGTCTGGCATCGTTTCAATATAGGGGGACGGGACGACGAGGCGAAGCGAGGTTGGCTTCAGATAAAGAAGTGTAGCTTCTTCAAGGGCTTGACCTGTGCGCATCATGGAAGCGCGCCAAATCAGTGACAAGGCCACGGCTCTTTCTGCGGAGATGTGGCCGAAGTCAAGGCGGTTTCGCCCGCCGCGGAGCGGCGGCGGCTACTTCTCCGCCAGCGGGTGCAGGTCGCGCACCAGGCTCTTCAGCCGCTCCTCGACCACATGGGTATAGATCTGCGTCGTCGAAATGTCGGTGTGGCCGAGCAGGGTCTGCACGATGCGCAAGTCCGCGCCGTTATGCAGCAGGTGGCTGGCAAAGGCGTGCCGCAGCACGTGCGGAGAGACCAGCCGCGCCTGCAGTCCCGAGGCGACCGCGAGCTCCTTGAGGTCGCGGGCAAAATGCTGCCGCGTCAGATGCCCGCTCTCGCCGAAGGAGGGAAACAGCCATTTCGAGGCGGCGAGGCTGCCCTTCTTCTCCCCTTTCGCAGCTTCCGTTGCGGCGAGGTAATCCGCCATCGCCTGCCGCGAAGCCTCGTTCAGTGGTACCAGCCGTTCCTTGTTGCCCTTGCCGCGCACCACGATCATGCGGGCGTCGCGCTTGGCGGCCGAGCGCGGCAGCGACACCAATTCGGAGACGCGCAGGCCCGTGGCGTAGAGCACCTCGAGCAGGCAATAGAGCCGCAAGGCCCGCAGCCGCTGCGAGGGCGAGGCGTCCGCCGCCTCGCTCATCTCCTTGGCGCGGCGGAGCATGCGGTCGACGTCCGAGATCGACAGCACCTTGGGCAGGCCGCGGCCACGCTTGGGGCCGGACAGGATCGCGGCGGGATCTTCAGTCCGGATGCGCTCGTTCAGCAGAAAGCGGAACAGATGCCGCATCGCCGACAGCCGCCGCGCCACGCTGGAGGATTTGAAGCCGCGCGCATCGAGGTCGCCAAGATAGTCGCGCAGCGTTTGCGTCTCGGCGTCGACAAAGCTGTGGCCGACACGGGTCAGAAACTCGGAGAAATCGGTGAGGTCGCGTCTGTAAGCATCGAGTGTGTTGGGCCCGGCGCCCTGTTCCGCCGCGAGCATGTCGAGGAACAGGCCGGTGAGCTTGGCATCGGAGGGCATGACGGCAGAGGGCTTGACGTCTGGGGGCTTGGCGGAGGATTTGCGCATGCCCTTCAGGCTAGCTCCTATTTCTTGAGAAACTTATCCGGCGGGATCGTCACCGTCATTTCCCGCGGCTTCGGATTGACGAAGTTGGCCAGCGCGAACACCGCGCCATAGACGATGCCGGCGATCACGGCGACGACCGTCAGGAAGCGGAACAGGCTGGGCATCGGGCAAGGTCTCGACGAGGGTCTTGATACGGGTCTTGAACAGGCAAATTAACCAATGAAATCATCCAACATGTTCGCCGTTTCGTGGCAAGAGTCCTCTGGCGAGGGCCCCGAGGGGGTCGTATAGGTGGCCCGGATGCCGCCTTTAGCGGCAGTGTGAGATCCAATCGAGCGAGATAATGTCCGACGCCGTATTGCCAGCACAAGCGAGCCCGGAGGCCGACATCCTGTCGGCGCTGGGGCTGCGTTCGATCGTGCTGGTCGGCATGATGGGCGTCGGCAAGTCCACCATCGGCCGCCGCATGGCTCTCAGGCTCAAGCTGCCCTTTGTCGACGCCGACACCGAGATCGAGGCGGCGGCCGGCATGACCATACCGGAGATTTTCGAGCGCCACGGTGAGCCGTATTTCCGCGACGGCGAGGCCCGTGTGATCGCGCGCTTGCTCGAGGGCGGGCCGGTGGTGCTGGCAACCGGCGGCGGCGCCTTCATGCGCGAGGAGACGCGCAGCCGCATCGCGGCGAAAGCGATCTCGATCTGGCTCAGGGCAGACCACGACGTCATCATGCGGCGGGTGCGCCGCCGCGCCGATCGTCCCTTGCTGCAGACCGCCGATCCCGAGGGAACCGTGACGCGGCTGCTCACCGAGCGCGAGCCGGTTTATGGCAAGGCCAACATCACCATTGCCTCGCGCGACGTGCCGCATGACAAGATCGTTGAGGAATGCATCGAGACGCTGCACGCCTATCTCTGTGGTCCACCACCAGCCCAATCTCCTGCCGATGTCGCGAGTGCCGTTCGATGACCGCACCCCTGAAACATTCCGACCCTGTTCATGTCGACGTCGCGCTCGGGGATCGCGCCTATGACATCGTCATCGGCCGCGGCGTGCTGGCCTCGCTCGGCGAGCGCGTTGCCGCGTTGCGCCCGGGTGTGCGCACCGCCATCGTCACCGACCGCACCGTCGCAAAATACTGGCTCGAGCCGGCGGAAGCCTCGCTCGCAGCTAGCGGCATTCCGACCGCGCGCGTCGTCGTCGAGGAAGGCGAGATTTCGAAAACCTATGCGGGCCTGGAAAAGGTCAGCGAGGCCCTGATTGCCGCCAAGATCGAGCGCAACGATCTCGTCATCGCGCTCGGCGGCGGCGTGGTCGGCGATCTCGCCGGCTTTGCCGCTGCGATCCTGCGCCGCGGCGTCGATTTCGTGCAGGTGCCGACCTCGCTGCTGGCGCAGGTCGATTCCTCCGTCGGTGGCAAGACCGGGATCAACTCGCCGCAGGGCAAGAATCTGCTCGGCGCCTTCCACCAGCCGGTGCTTGTCATTGCCGACACCGCGGTGCTCGACACGCTGTCGCCGCGGCAATTTCGCGCCGGCTATGCCGAGGTCGCCAAATACGGCGTGCTCGGCGACGAGGCCTTCTTCACTTGGCTGGAGAAGAACCATTCCGACATCTTCAAGGGCGGCTCGGCTCGCGAGCATGCGATCGCGACCTCCTGCCGCGCCAAGGCGGGCGTGGTCTCGCGCGACGAGCGCGAGACCGGCGAGCGCGCGCTGCTCAATCTCGGCCACACTTTTGGCCACGCGCTGGAAGCCGCGACCGGTTTTTCGGATCGCCTGTTCCACGGCGAAGGCGTTGCCATCGGCATGACGCTGGCGGCGCAGTTCTCCGCAAAGCTCGGCATGATCGCGGAGGCGGACGCGATGCGCGTCGAGCGCCACCTGATCGCGGCAGGCCTCCCGACCCGCTTGCAGGACATTGCCGGCTTTGCGCAGGAAGGTCTTGCGGATGCCGACGCGCTGATGGCGCTGATGGCCCAGGACAAGAAGGTCAAGCGCGGCAAGCTCACCTTCATTCTGCTGGAGGCCGTCGGGCGCGCCGTCATCGCCAAGGATGTCGAGCCGGCGCCGGTGCGCGACTTCCTGAAGGACAAGCTCGCGCAAAAGGCTTGATGCGCGGCTGAACGATCAAAGCGTTTTCGAGCGAAGCGGATACCGGTTCGCGTCAAGAAAACGCGTCAAAACAAGAGCTTTGAGAGTCTCATGGATTGGCTCGGCTTCACCATCGTCATCATCTGCCTGCTGGTCTCGGGCTTCTTTGCCGCGAGCGAGACCGCGCTCACCGGTGCCTCGCGCGCCAGCATGCTCAGACTCTCCAAGCAAGGTAATCGCGACGCCGACGTGGTCTCGCAGCTGCTCGACATGCGCGAGCGCCTGATCGGCGCACTGCTGCTCGGCAACAACATCGCCAATATCACCGCCTCGGCGCTTGCGACTTCCATCTTCACCGCTTGGTTCGGCGATGTCGGCGTGCTCTATGCCACCGGCGTGATGACGGCGCTGGTCGTGATCTTCGCGGAGGTGCTGCCCAAGACCATCGCCATCAACGCGCCGGATCGCATGGCGCTCGCGGTGGCGCGCCCGATGCGGCTGACCATGTATGTGCTGGGGCCGCTGCTGCGGGTGGTGGAGGTCATCGTCCGCGTCTTGATGCGTCTGTTCGGCCTCGCCGGCGAGCACCAGGCGATCCTGTCGCCGACCGAGCGCCTGCGCGGCGCGGTCGATCTGTTGCATCACGAGGGCAAGGTCGAGAAGCAGGACCGCGACATGCTCGGCGGCCTGCTGGACTTACGCGAGCTCCAGGTCTCCGACGTCATGATCCATCGCACCGAGATGATGATGATCAACGCCGACATGCCGCCGGACGATCTGGTGCGCGAGGTGCTGGCGACCGAATACACCCGCATCCCGCTCTGGCGCGAGAAGCCGGAAAACATCATCGGTGTGCTCCACGCCAAGGATCTGTTGCGCGCGATCCGCGCCTCCGACGGCGATACCTCGCGCATCGACGTCTCCACCATTGCGCTGCCGCCCTGGTTCGTGCCGGAGATGCGGCCGCTCGCCGAGCAGCTCAAGGCGTTCCGCCGGCGAAAAACCCATTTCGCGCTCGTGGTCGACGAGTATGGCGAAGTTGAAGGTCTGGTGACGCTGGAAGACATTCTGGAAGAGATCGTCGGCGACATCTCCGACGAGCATGACGTCGTGGTCGCGGGCGTGCGCGCCCAGCCTGACGGCTCCGTCGTGGTCGACGGCTCGGTACCGATCCGTGACCTCAACCGCGCCATGGACTGGCGCCTGCCTGATGAAGAGGCAACCACGGTCGCTGGCCTCGTCATTCACGAAGCGCGCTCGATCCCCGACCGCGGCCAGAGCTTTACCTTCCACGGTTTCCGTTTCCGCGTCCTGCGCCGCGAACGCAACCGCATCACCGCGCTCCGTATTTCACCGGTCCCGCGCGAGGCCGAGATGGAAGAGGTGAAGCCGAGACGGGCGGGGACGTCGTTCTAGCCTTCAGTCATTCCGGGGCGATGCGAAGCATCGAACCCGGAATCTCGAGATTCCGGGTTCGGCTCTTCGAGCCGCCCCGGAATGACTGAGCTAATTTTCCCCCGGCGCCTGCGCGTGGATCGCCAGCGCATGCACGCGGCCGGAAAGTTCCGCGGCCAGCGCCGCATTTATCATGCGGTGACGGTCGACCCGGCTCTTCCCTTTGAAGGCCTCAGACACGATATAGACACGGAAGTGCGTCTCGCCGCTCGGCCGATGGCCGGAATGGCCCTCATGCAAATGTGACTCGTCGACGACTTGCAGGCTTTCCGGCGTGAAAGCTTCCTGCAACTTGTTGCTGATAGTATCTTTCATAACCATGAGTGCCATTAAATCCTGCGATCGCGCTCCGTCAATTGCATAGGCCGCCTCCGGCGGCCGTACTTCAACGGATGCCGAAGTGAAACTTCGGCTACGGGTTTCGTTCTAATTGCAATGTCAAGACTTGAAGGTTTTTGCATTGCGTAGTCAAAGTCAGCCATGCCGATCGATTCATCAAAGTTCTTCGACTCCATCCGTGTGAAGCCGCGGGGCAAGCAGGCCGAAGTGAAGCCGCGCGACACTGCGGTCGGTTGCGAATGGGCCGGGTGCCAGAACAAGGGCGCGCACCGCGCGCCGAAGGGCCGCGAGAACCAGCGTGAGTACTGGCACTTCTGCCTGGACCACGTGCGCGAGTACAACCAGAACTACAATTTCTTCTCCGGCATGAACGCCGACGCCGTCGCGCGCTATCAGAAGGACGCGCTGACCGGCCATCGCCCGACCTGGAAGATGGGCGCCAATGGCGGCAAGAAGGGTGCGGAAGCCGAGATCGACATGGCGTCCGATCCGTTCAGCATGTTCAGTGAGATCAACGGCCGCGCCAGCTGGCGCAAGGGCCCGGAGGCCGAGCCCAAGGCCGAAACGCGCAAGGTCATGAACGCCGAGCGCAAGGCGCTCCAGGTCATGGGCCTCGGCCCGAATTCCACCCTCGCCGACGTCAAGAGCAAGTACAAGGCGCTGGTCAAGCAGCACCACCCCGACGCCAACGGCGGCGACCGCTCCACCGAGGATCGCCTGATCGAGATCATCAAGGCGTATAATTATCTGAAGACGGTGGTGCGGGAGGCGTAAGGGCTTCCCGGTGTCGTCCCGGCTTTCGCCGCGGCGACAGTATCGTAGGGTGGGCAAAGCGTAGCGTGCCCACGCATTTTTTTGTGATCGAGAGAGATGGTGGGCACGGCGCAAACGCGCCTTTGCCCACCCTACGATTGCTTGCTCGCGGCGACATCCGCGATACCTCACCCCTCCGGCATCGCCCCCACATAGGACGAGCTCGGCCGGATCAACCGCCCGGTCCGCTGCTGCTCGCGTGCATGCGCGGTCCAGCCGGCGCTACGCGCCACCGCGAAGATCGGGGTGAACGCCTGCCTTGGGATCGCCAGCGCATCGAGCAGGATCGCGGTGAAGAATTCGACATTGGTCTCCAGCGGCCGGTCCGGATTCTTCTTGCGCAAGGCTGCGCGGATATAGGCTTCGACCTCGCCGGCAAACGGCAGGTCGGTGCCGTTGGAGGCCAGCGCCTCGACCGCGGTCTTGAGCACATCCGCACGCGGATCGCGCACGCGATAGACGCGATGGCCAAAGCCCATCATGCGCTCGCCGCGTGCCAGCGCCGCATCGACCCAGGGCTGGATCCGCTCGCGCGTGCCGATCGCATCCAGCATTTCCAGCACCGGCTCCGGCGCGCCGCCATGCAGCGGACCGGTCAGCGCGCAATAGCCGGCGGTGACGGCGGCGAACAGATCGGCCTGTGTCGAGGCGACGACGCGCGCGGTGAAGGTCGAGGCGTTCATGCCGTGGTCGCTGGCGGTGACGAGATAGGCATCGAGGGCGGTGATCTCGCGCGCTGCGGGCGCGCGCCCGTGCAGCATACGCAGCGTATCGGCGGCGTGGCTCACGGTCGGATCAGGCGCGACCGGGTCGAGCCCTTTCGCGCGGCGGACCAGCGCGCCGGCGATCACCGGAAACGCGCCGACGATGGTCGCTTCATGCTCCAGCCCGTGCTCGGCGCGGAGGCCCGCAACCGCTGCACGAAATCCGTCGATGATGCCCATGCCGCGCGCTGCCGGCAGCAGCTCGTTCAGCCGCGCGAAGGCCCGCTCGCGTGCCGCGCCGAGGCTCGCCCGCACATTGGCTTCGGTGAGGGTGGTCTTGCTGGCGCCGTTCCAGAGCCGGGCGGTGACGCCCTCGAAGCTGGAGATCGCGGCGAGGCGGCCGACATGCTCGCCCGCGATGATCAGCTCGCCGCGTTCACCGTCGACATGGCTCAGCACGGTTTCGGCCGCGGGAACGCCGTCCAGCCCGATCTGGCTTTTGGTGAGGTGGATGTTCATGGCCCAAATCTCCCTTTTTGCACTGCACCTGGAGAAGATCAGGCCTCTCGACAGATTGATCAATCTTGATTACATGAATCAATATGAAAAATTCCGACGGCCTTTACCTCTCTGCCCGGGAAGCTGCTGCCGAGCTCGCGATCTCGCCGGCGACCCTTTACGCCTATGTCAGCCGCGGCCTGATCCGCTCCGAGCCGACGCCGGACTCGCGCAAGAACCGCTATCGCGCCGAGGACGTCCGCGCCTTGAAGGAGCGCCGGGTGCCGTCGCCGGAGCCGCGCGGCCTGCGCAGCTTCGATGCCGACTTGCCTGTGATGGACACGGAGATCTCGACCATCACCGAGGAGGGCGCGATCTATCGCGGCGTGAACTGCATCGATCTCGCCGAGAACGACACGCTGGAGCACACGGCGACGCTGCTCTGGGACGTCTCCGACGTCGATCCGTTCGCGCCTGACAACCAGCCGAAGATCTCCGAGGAGATGCGCACGATCGCGCAAGCCGCGCGGCGCGCAGCGCCGATCGATCGCGCCATCGCGGTGCTTGCATTGGCGGCCAGCGCCGATTCCCGCGCCTTCACCCGCGCGCCCGATGGCCGTGCGCTGGTCGGCGCGCGCATCGTCCGGCTCCTTGTTGCCACCATGCTGAATGCCGAGCCGTCATCCGAGCCGCTGCATCAGCAGATCGCGCGCGCCTGGGCCCCCGATAACAAGCACGCGCCTGATCTGATCCGACGCGCACTGGTGCTGCTCGCCGACCACGAATTGAATGCGTCGACCTTCACCGCGCGCTGCGCGGCCTCGACCGGGCTCAATCTCTATGATGCCGTGATCGCCGGCCTCGCTGCGCTGAAAGGCCCAAAGCATGGTGGCGCCGGCGTGCTCGCCTCGCAACTGGTCAAGGCGCTGGTCGATCGTGACGTCGAGCCGATGGTGCGCGAGCGCGTCGCGCTGGGCGAGCGCATTCCGGGCTTTGGCCACGGCGTCTACAAGCGCGGCGATCCCCGTGCACAATCGCTGCTGAACGCGCTGGCGCGCACTGGGGCGCCGCGCAAATTCACCAAAGAAGTGCCGGAGCGGATCGCGGAAGCGACCGGCGAGTTCGTCAACATCGACTACGTTCTCGCCGTGCTCGTCCACGCGCTGCGGCTGCCTGCCGGCAGCGAGCTCGCCTTGTTTGCCATGGCCCGCAGCGTCGGCTGGATCGCCCATGCCAGTGAGCAATTGCAGTTCGGGAAGTTGATCCGGCCAAGGGCGAGATATGTGGGGCCGGCGCCGGGGCGGAGGGCGGCAGCTGCGAGTTAAATATCTGGGCGCTCTACCCTCCGCTGTCGTCCCGGCGAAGGCCGGGACCCATACCGCGTGATCTATCGGTTGCGGACGCTAGCAGTACCGGACGACGAGTCTTCGCCAAACCGCTCTGTGGTCATGGGTCCCGGCCCCCGCGCGCAATTGCGCGCTAGGCCAGGACGACTCGGGGAGGGCCTACACCCGCGGCTTGGCCTCCGCGACGGTGCCGCCATTGCGCCGGCGATAGATCCACACCGTCACGCCGACCACGATCGCCACGGCAACCACCGTCAAAATCCACATGTGCTTGAACGGATGCCCCTCGTGCGGCACGCCGAAATATTGGTGGAAGGCCGATACCGCCAGCACGCCTGGCAGCACATGGGCGGGCGCCCAGACCAGGATCGCCGGGATGTTGACCGCGTAAAACCGCGCCGGCTCCATCCCCAGGGCACCCGCCGTGACGGGCACGAAGGCGCGGATCGGCGGCACGAAGCGGGCGAAGAACACGGCCCAGGTGCCGAAGCGGTGGAAGAAGGTCTCGCTCTCCTCGACCACGCGCGGGTAGTTGGTCAGCGGCCAGGTGTTGAGGATCTTGCGCTGCTGCCGGTGTCCGATCCAATAGGCCGAGCCGTCGCCGAGCACGGCGCCAAGCGCGGCTGCCAGCAGTACCCATTGCAGTTTGAGTTCGCCGCCCGGAACCAGCGCGCTCAGCGCCAGAATGATGGTCGAGCCGGGAATGACCGAGCCCACCACCGGGACGGCTTCGAGCAGCGCCGCCAGGAACAGGGTCAGGTAGGCCAGCCACGCATGGACTGAGACGAAGGAGATGAGGGGGTCAAGGAAGGACGTCACGAGGTCTCTGTAGCGGACTGGAGCAATCGGGTTCAGACCCTTACATAAGTAAGCGGCGGCGATGGAAGTGCCATTCGCGTTGCCATTCCCTTGGGCAGGCGCCTGTTTGGCGCGAAATTTGGGCGAGATTTGCAGGGCAGCCTTCCAAAAATCGCGTTCCTTGCCTATCTAAATGAAAAGACAACGGAACTTTGATTGCGGGGCGGGCTTCTGCCGGCACGTTGTCTCTGATAGGTTCGAAAGCGCACCCAGCCGCAGCCAACGTGCAAATAACTGGTCTCGGGATCGCCCGGGGCCTCGGAGGATTGATGACGACCGCCGCCCTGTCCAAAGTTGAGGAAGTTTCCGGTTTGCCTGACATGAAGGTGTCGGTGCGCCAGGTGTTCGGGATCGACAGCGATCTCGAAGTGCCGGCCTATTCCGAAGTCGATCCTCACGTCCCTGAAGTCGATTCCGACTACCGTTTCGACCGCGCCACCACGCTTGCCATTCTCGCCGGCTTCGCCCGCAACCGCCGCGTGATGGTCACCGGTTATCACGGCACCGGTAAATCCACCCATATCGAGCAGGTCGCTGCCCGGCTGAACTGGCCCTGCGTGCGCGTCAACCTCGACAGCCACATCAGCCGTATCGACCTCGTCGGCAAGGACTCGATCGTGGTCCGCGACGGCAAGCAGGTCACTGAGTTTCGTGACGGCATCCTGCCCTGGGCGCTGCAGAACAACGTCGCGCTGGTGTTCGACGAATACGACGCCGGCCGCCCCGACGTGATGTTCGTGATCCAGCGCGTGCTGGAAGTCTCCGGCCGCCTGACGCTCCTGGACCAGAACAAGGTGATCAAGCCGCATCCGGCGTTCCGCCTGTTCGCGACCGCCAACACGGTCGGTCTCGGCGACACCTCGGGCCTCTATCACGGCACCCAGCAGATCAACCAGGGCCAGATGGACCGCTGGTCGATCGTCACCACGCTCAACTATCTCAGCCACGACGAGGAAGTCGAGATCGTGCTGGCCAAGGCCAAGCATTATCGCACCCAGGAAGGCCGCGACATCGTCAACAAGATGGTGCGCCTTGCCGATCTCACCCGCAACGCCTTCGCCAATGGCGACCTGTCGACGGTGATGAGCCCGCGCACGGTGATCACCTGGGCGGAAAACTCCGACATCTTCGGCGATATCGGGTTCGCCTTCCGCGTCACCTTCCTCAACAAGTGCGACGAGCTCGAGCGTCCCCTGGTCGCCGAGTTCTACCAGCGCTGCTTCAACGCAGAGCTGCCGGAATCGGCGGTGAACGTGGCGCTCAGCTGATACTTCTTGCGGTATGTCGTCCCGGCGAAGGCCGGGACCCATATCGCGTGATGTCTCGATTGAAGCGACGTTGATAGTTTCCCTGACCCAACGAACGCCGGTGGTTATGGGTCCCGGCTCCGGTGCGCAATTGCGCACCAGGCCGGGACGACGGTGAGATCGAGATGAGCACGCCTTCCAACTCCAAATTCCGCAACAGCAAGGAAGCCCCGACCGAGCCGTTCAAGCGCTCGGTGGCGTCCTGCCTGAAGGCGATCGCGAAATCGCCCGAGCTCGACGTCTCCTTCGCGGCCGAACGCCCGGGCCTCGCGCCGGGCAAAGCCCGCTTGCCCGAGCCGGCGCGCAAGATGACAAAACGCGACGCCGCGATCGTGCGCGGCCACGCGGACTCGATCGCGCTGAAGATCGCCTGTCACGATCCGAAAGTTCATCGCAAGTTGATGCCCGGCAATCCGCAGGCGCGCGGCGTGTTCGAGGCGGTCGAGCAGGCGAGAGTCGAGGCGATCGGTGCGCGCCGCATGGCGGGCGTTGCCAGGAATCTCACCGCGATGCTCGACGACCACTTCCACCGCGGCAAGTTCGACGAGATCACCGACCGCGCCGATGCGCCACTGGCCGATGCGCTGGCGATGCTGGTGCGCGAGCGCCTCACGGGTCTGGCGCCGCCCACGGCCGCCAGGAAGATGGTCGATCTCTGGCGTCCCATTCTCGAAGACAAGATCGGCAAGCGGCTCGACCGGCTCGATGGCGTGGTCGAGGACCAGACCAAGTTCGGCGATGCCGTGCATGACCTCCTCACCGCGCTCGACCTCGGCGACGAGCGCAGCGCCGACAGCGAGGACGACGAGGACAACGACGAGAACCAGGACGGCGACAACGATCAGTCCGGCGCGGAAGGCTCGCCCGATTCCGACGCCGCGCAGGAGATGAGCGCCGACCAGGCGCAGGCTTCATCAGAGGAGATGAGCGAGAGCGCGATGGAAAGCGCGCAGGCCTCGACCTCCGATACCTTCGACGACGGCGAGCTCGGCGACGACGAGACGCCGGGCGAGGCGACGCGTCCGAACCAGCACGGCAAGAACGAGCCGCGCGGGCCGGAATATCACGCCTTCGCGCCGAAATTCGACGAGGTCATCGCCGCCGAGGATCTCTGCGACCATGACGAGCTGGAGCGCCTGCGCGCCTATCTCGACAAGCAGCTTGCGCATCTGCAGGGCATCGTTGCCCGCCTCGCCAACCGCCTGCAGCGCCGGTTGATGGCGCAGCAGAACCGCGCCTGGGAGTTCGATCTCGAAGAGGGCATTCTGGACCCCGCCCGCCTGTCGCGCGTCGTCACCGATCCCTATCACCCGCTGTCCTTCATGCACGAGAAGGAGGCGACGTTCCGCGACACCGTCGTCACGCTGCTGCTCGACAATTCCGGCTCGATGCGCGGACGCCCGATCACGGTCGCCGCCACCTGCGCCGACATTCTGGCGCGCACGCTGGAGCGTTGCGGCGTCAAGGTCGAGATCCTCGGCTTCACCACGCGCGCCTGGAAGGGCGGGCAATCGCGCGAGGCGTGGCTGGCCGCCGGCAAGCCGGCCAATCCCGGCCGCCTCAACGATCTGCGCCACATCATCTACAAATCCGCCGACGCCCCCTGGCGCCGTGCGCGGAAGAATCTCGGCCTGATGATGCGCGAGGGGCTGCTGAAGGAGAACATCGACGGCGAGGCGCTGGACTGGGCGCACAAGCGCCTGCTCGGCCGCCCCGAGCAGCGCAAGATCCTGATGATGATCTCGGACGGCGCGCCGGTCGACGATTCCACGCTGTCGGTCAATCCCGGCAATTATCTCGAGCGGCATCTGCGCCACATCATCGAGGAGATCGAGACCCGCTCGCCGGTCGAGCTGATCGCGATCGGCATCGGCCATGACGTGACGCGCTACTATCGCCGCGCGGTGACGATCGTGGATGCCGAGGAACTCGGCGGCGCCATCACCGAGAAGCTCGCCGAACTCTTCAGCGAGACCAACGCCGCGCCCACGCAACCAGCCGGTCGCCCGCGACGCAAACTGCATTCGTGAGCACAGATCAATCCCGCCGCAGCTTTCTTGGTCACGCGGCGGCGGGATTTTCCACCCTCGCTTTGCCCAGGCTCGCACAAGCGCAGGTCAAGCCGGCGCAGCTCGAGCATGCCGTCAACGAGCCCGTCAGCATCGAGGTCAATGCGCGGCCAATCCCGTTCTTCGAGCCGCGCGATCGTTCGCGCGTGCGCTTCGGCTCATTGCAATATCGCAGCGGGCTGGTGCTGACCTCGCCGCATCGCGGCTTCGGCGGCCTCTCGGGCTTCCGCTTCCTCGATGCCAAGGGCGAGCGCTTCCTCGCGCTGTCGGATCAAGGCACCTGGTTCACCGGCGCCATCCGCTATGACGGCGGCAAGATGGCCGGCCTCGCCGATGTCGAGGCCGCGCCGGTGCTGAACGCGGAGGGCCGCCCGATCACGGAGAAGCGGCTCTGGTACGACACCGAGTCGCTCGCGCGCGACGGCTCGCTGGTCTATGTCGGGCTCGAGCGCGTCAACCAGATCATGCGCTTCGACTTCGCACACGGGGGCACGCGCGCCCGCGGCGAGGTGATCCCGACGCCATCAGCGATCCGCAAGCTGCCGGTCAACAAGGGGCTCGAAGCGCTGGTGTTCGTGCCGAAAGGCAAGAGCACGCCGCTCGCCGGCACGCTTGTAGCGTTCTCCGAGCGCGGGCTCGATGCCGACGGCAATCTGGTCGCCTTCCTGATCGGTGGCCCGTCGCCCGGCCAGTTCGCCGTGCGCCGCACCGACAAGTTCGACATCAGCGACGCCGTGCTGCTGCCATCAGGCGAGCTGCTCATCCTCGAGCGCAAATTCTCCTGGTTCACCGGCATCGACATCCGCATCCGTTCGATTCCCCTGAAATCGATCGCACCGGGGGCGCTGGTCGACGGCTTCGAGCTGTTTCGCGCCGATCTCGGCCACGAGGTCGACAACATGGAGGGCATCGACGCCCACGTCACTGATAACGGCGAGACCGTGCTGACCATGGTGTCGGACGACAATTTCTCCCTGCTCCAGCGCACCCTGCTGCTGCAATTCACGCTGGTGGAGTAGGTTGAACGTGGGCTGCCCCTGCGCCGACACACCATCATGCCCGACCGCCGCGCCGTCCTCGCTTTGCTCCTCGCCTTCGCCGCCTCGCCGGGCATGTCGCCCGCTTTGGCGACGGCCGAGCACAAATACGGCAAGGGTGAATACGCCATCATCCAGGGTGGCAAGGCGCCGAACGGAAAGCTCTCTGTTGCCGCGCATGGCGAGGGCGATGCCGGCTCGGAGAATTTCCGCCTCTCATTGATGGCGGAGCCCGCGCATCGCAAGCTGATGACCCTTCCCAATGTCAAGGAAGACAACATCCTGGACTCGGCGCCGGATGCCTTCCACGCCGCCTGGTCGGCGGATTCGCGCATCGTCGCGGTGTCGTTCCGCAGCGAGCGCCACGTCGTCACGCTGAACATCTATGACATCAACGGCACCAGGGCGAAGCTGCTCGATAGCCCTGATCTATTCCGTGACGTCACCGGCCGCAGCGTCGACAGTGCCAACGATGTCCAGGTGCGCTCCTCCGTCCCTGATTTCACCTGGGCGGCGCCGCGCCGTTTCCACCTCACCGAATACCGGGTCCTGGTTGCTGATGACGCCAAGCTGCTCGACAAGCTCGGCCCTCTCGCCAGGACGCTGAAGTATGACGGTGACGGGACGATGATCGAGTTCTCCGCGGAGGCGGATGGGGAGCTTCTGCCCGACGGCAAGATCCGCATGGGCAAGCCGACGCCGGGGAAGTTCGTGGATTCGCCGTAGGGCGCGCGCTTCCCGCAATGCATGGCCCCGCCATCCGCCATGCCGCCCGCGCATCTCGCAATTCGCCGCCCAGCCACTAAACTTCATGCAATCGCTTCCATCCCTCGCTGTCCCGGATCCCCCTCGCATGAGCGCCCTGTTTTCCCCGATCAAGTTGCGCGGCCTGACCCTAGAGAACCGCGTCGTGGTGTCGCCGATGTGCCAGTATTCGGCCGAGGACGGCGTTCCCACCGATTGGCACTTCACCCACATCAACAACCTGGCGCTGTCGGGGGCTGCGATGTTCTGCATCGAGGCGACCCATGTCGAGGCGATCGGCCGCATCACGCCGGGCTGTCTCGGCCTCTACAGCGACGCCTCCGAGGCCGCGCTGAAGCAGATCCTCAGCTCGGTGCGCAAGTATTCGCACACCGCCATCGCGATGCAGCTCGCCCATGCCGGCCGCAAAGCCTCCAGTGCGCGCCCCTGGGACGGCGGCCAGCTCATTCCGCTCGAGCAAGGCGGCTGGCAGACGGTGGCGCCGTCGGCGATCCCGCACAAGGAGGGCGAGGCCGCGCCGCTCGCGCTAGATAGCGCCGGCCTGAAGCGCATCCGCGAGGCCTTCGTCGACGCAGCGAAGCGCGCGACGCGCATCGGCATCGACGCGATCGAGCTGCACGGCGCGCACGGCTATCTCATGCACGAGTTCCTGTCACCGCTCTCGAACAGGCGCACCGACGAATATGGCGGCTCCTTGCAGAACCGCATGCGCTTCCCGCTGGAAATCTTTGAGGCCGTGCGCGCCGTGTTCCCGGAAAACAAGCCCGTGGGCATGCGGGTGTCGTCGACCGATTGGGTCGAGGGCGGCTGGGACTTGGGCCAGACCATCGAATTTGCGCGGGCGTTGAAGGCGCGCGGCGTCGACTGGATCGATGCCTCCTCCGGCGGCATCTCGCCGCTGCAGAAGATCGCGCTCGGCCCCGGCTATCAGGTACAGTTCGCCGACGCCATCAAGCGCGAGACCGGCGTGCCGACCATTGCGGTCGGCCTGATCACCGAAGCGAAGCACGCCGAGGAGATCGTCGCGAGTGGCAAGGCCGACATGGTCGCGCTCGGTCGTGCCATGCTCTACGAGCCGCGCTGGGGATGGCACGCCGCCGCCGAACTCGGCGGCGAAGTCGAGGCCCCGCCGCAATATTGGCGCTCGCAGCCCTCCACCCAGAAGGCGCTGTTCGGCAGGACGACGTTCGGGGCGAGGTAGCTTGTTCGCCGCCAAATTCGCACCAGGTCGTCATGCCCGGGCTTGTCCCGGGCATCCACGTTCTTGATGCCGCGAGACAAGGCGTGGATGGCCGGGACAAGCCCGGCCATGACGGAGAGAGACTCGCTCGCGCCCCACTTCACGCATCCGTAACCCCCCTTAGCTTTCACCGGCCGGCAAACTGGCCTAACCTCTGCGCCTCATCACGGAGGGTCCGCCATGCGGTTTCGTGTTCGCAAGACTGCCCACGTGTTCGAGCGATTGGGCCTCGCCATGGCTGGCGCGGCGTGCGGGCTGTTCGTGGGCGCCTATGTCGGATCGGCGATATCAGCGCTGACAACGCAGGGCTTCCTGCTGCTGATGATGGTGCTCGGTGCCATCGGCTTCTATCTCGGCATCGACACGCCGCAGCTGCCGTTCGACGACGCCCACAGCCACATCGACGCCGCCGAGCTGCTCAGTTCCGCCGGCACGCTCTGCGCCACGCTCACCGCGCTCGTCTCCGTCGCCGTCATCGTGCTCCGCCTCGAGCCCCACGACGCGCTGACCTGGCTGGCGCTGCTGGGCTGGATCGGCGGCGTCGCCATGCAGATCGTCGCGGGGGCGAAGGCGCGGATGCGGAAGGCGTGAGGGAAGCGGGTCAGGCTTCGCCCAGCATTCCGCCGTCGTCCTGGCGAATTAAAACACCACGCCCACCCGCGTGCCGCGTTTCCACGCGATCCTGCAGCGCTTCTTGGTGTTGACGTGCAGCAGCTCGAACCGATCGGGGATCTTCACCTGCCCGCCGAGATCGACGCAGGCCCCGCCGGGCGAATAGTCGATCAGCGTGCACGGGATCACCGGCGCGCGCGGGTCGGTGATGATCTTGGCCTGGCGCGACACCAGGCCTGATGGCTTCACACGGGCAAACCTTCGCGGAAATTGTGGCACGTGTCCTCCTGCTCCGCCGCTCATGCGGAGGTCTCGACGGTCATGATGCCGGTGATGTGATGCGATCGCGCTAAAGCGAGGGCGAGAATTTTAATGAAAAGTAGCGGCGATTGCAGAATGCGGAGGTAGTGGGGTGGGGATTCTTCCCCTCTCCCCTTGCGGGCCCCTTGGGGGAGAGGGTGGCTCGCGAGCCTGCCTCCCCACACTCCGTCATTGCGAGGAGCCCTTGCGACGAAGCAATCCAGACCGCCTTCGCCGAGGCTTCGGCGGACAAGTCGCTTCGCTCGCAATGACGCGGAGAGGCCGGCGCCCGTCACTCTCCATCATCCCGTCACGACCTCCTCCACCCCCGCCGCCAGATCCACCCCCGGCGGCACCGGCATCGGCACCGTCACGAAATCCTTCGGCAAATTCACCGGCCGATAGTCCGGCTCGACGTCCAACCGTTTCAGCACGCTCTCATGCACATGCGCGCCTTCGGGGATGAAGCGCGGCTCGGCGTCGGGAATGTAGAAGCCCGCCACCACCTTCCGCTCCCGCCATTCCCGATATTTCGCGCGCTTCGGCAGATATTCCAGCACGCGCCAGAGTGCCGTCATGGAATTGTGCAGCACGCCCGCCTTGCCCGTGAACGCGGGCGGGACGTATTGGAACGGCGAGTTCTTGCGCTGGATGCCCCAGGCGAGCTGGTTCACGGTGCGCCTGTTGAAGTTGAGCCCGGCCTTTTCCGCTTCCTCGATCATCCAGAGCAGCGGGTATTTCGATTCCGCGCTCGTCGCCTCCGGATAGCCGCCGCCGACGTCGCAATGCACGCCTGAGAACCACACCTGCAAAATGTCCTGCCCCACCTTTTTCTCGTCGGGCACGTAGCGGTTGCTCCAATATTCCTGCGGCTCCTCATACGCCTTCAGGCGGAACATGCGCCGCCGCTCGTCGATCGCGATCGCCTGGCGGAAGATGTTGACGCTCGGATTGCGCCTGACGAAGGCGAGCTCCTCGAGCGTGAACACCAGGAAGAACACGTCGCGCCGCGGCACGATCACGCTTGCCACCGTGTCCCACACGCCGATGAAGTGGATGGTCGGCCAGCGCGTCGAGGTGATGCGCGCGAACTGCGCGGCAAGGTCGAATGCATCCTTCGGCAGCGGCCCCTGGTCGTCGACCACGATATCCTTGAGGTCCTCGATATCGTTGCCGCGCCCCAGCCCGGAATATTGCTTGTAGGCGACGAGGCCACTGCCTGCGAGGTTCGCCTGCTCCGGCGAGATCAGGCCGACTTTATGGATCAGCCCCGCCAGCACGCGCACGGTATAGGCGCCGCGCGAAAAGCCGAACAGATAGATGCGGTCGCCGGGCGCATAATGCTCGATCAGGAAGCAATAGGCGGACAGCAAATTGTCATCGAGCCCGTAGCCGGTGGCGAGCCCCAGCACCAGCCTGATGTTGGCCTTCCACCTGTTCCAGGTCGACGGCTCCGTCACCGTGCCGACCCCGGGATCGTAAAACACCATCTGCCGCGGCTGCGTCTTGTCGGTCTTGCGCAGGCAGCGATACAGCTTCAGGACGTTGGAGATGTTCTCGCTGATCTCGTTGCCGGTGCCGTCACAGCAGATGACGAGGTTCTTCGACTCGGGTTTGGCCGCGTACTCCATGGGATGCGCCTCCGGGTGATGCTACCGGGGCGAGTATAGCCGAAATGCGCGGCGGCGAGGAGACGGCAGTGGCGCCGCGAAGACGGTGCGCTCCCTCGCCCCGCTCTTGTCCGCCGAAGCCTTGGCGAAGGCGGATGCGGGGGCGCGACGAGCTTCGCTCGCGGGGAGAGGGTTGGGGTGAGGGGTGCTTCCGCAATCACGGTGAGAGTTGGGCGCGCGATCGCTCCACAAACTCGTCATGCCCGGGCTCGTCCCGGGCATCCACGTTGTGGTCTCCACGGCGCAAGAACGTGGATGGCCGGGACAAGCCCGGCCATGACGGGCTCCGCGATGCAGCCGACGCTATATCTCTCGTTACTTCTTCTTCCCCGGCCCGAAATCCGGCTGCCAGTTCGCCTCCTTGCGGCTGGGCGCTGCGGCGATCACCTTGGCCTTGTCCTTCTTCGGCTTCTTGGCTTCACGATTGCTGCGCTGCTGTCCCTTGGCCATTTTCGTCTCCTCCAAAAGGTTTGGAATGAACTTGGCTTGACCGATGGCAACGTGTGCATCCCGCGCGACGTGCAGGCGCATAACAGAGGTACGCCTGTAGCGCACCGATAGCGAGAGCTAAAACGCCGCGCGTGCAAGCGCGCTAACCCCCTCAACTTCTATGCCGCACTCCCGGCCGAAGAACACCCGCCACCGCGCGCCGGTGACCGCACTGTTCGACGATTTCGCGAGACTTGGCGGAGATAGTTGAAGCGGGCGACGGGCGCCTGCGGTAGCCACGGCTCGCGCCCGGAAATAAGTATCGTCCCGGCCTAGTGCGCAAGGGAGCCGGGACCCATAACCACCGCAGCGAGTTGTTGCGGATAGTTGTGCCACAGCGTGCTTCGACAAGAGTAGACGGGGGGTAATGGGTCCTGGCTCCGCAGCCTCCGCTGTTGACATTAACCACCTGTTAACCATGCGGTCGCCTAATGTCGGCGATGGGGGGATTCACCATGCCGGCCCATGTGACGCGACTGAAGTTGATGCCTGTTTCGGCCGATCCGGCCATCCAGTCGGTGGCGAGGCTGGCGGCACGCGCCAGGGCCGTCCTACAGGGCAAAACGCCTGTCCTACGGAGCAAAGCCATGTTCGGAAAGGATGACCTCGTGGACCATCTCAGCCGCGATCTCGATCGCGCGCGCGAAAGACGCGACGCACTCGCATCCGAAGCCACGACCCTGACGGCCCAGATCGCCGAAATCGAAGCCCGCCTCATCGAGGAAAAGAAAAGGCGGGAGCGCGAGCGCGTCCTGGGCGAGATCGAAGCGATCAAGACGCGAATCAAGCAAGCCGCCGGCGCATTTGCACCTGTCGTCGACGGTCTCTCGAGGGCGATCGAGCAGGCTACGGCAGTCGTGCCCGAGGCGCGCGAGCTCAATAGTTTCCTGGTGTCGGTGGCGAGCGAGATCGACAGCGTGCTCGATCCCCTGTTGCGCGAACTTGATCAGCGCGCGGATGGGGTGCGAGGGGGACAGGCCGTGCCGGAGCTGCCGAGTCCGGCCCATGAAGCGCCGCCGGTCGAGCTGCCGAAAGACACCAACGAGCGCCTGCTTCGCTTCCCGGCGTGGCTGTCTCGCGACAAGGAGGCGGACAAGAAGGAAACCGCAGAGAGCCCGCGCAGCACGGCAGCGTGAGCCTGGGTTGCGCTGCGCACGCTCGCAGCGCTCCATGTCCGGTCCTGGAGAGTTATTGTTTGCTCGTCATTCCGGGGCGCGCCTTTTGGCGCGAACCCGGAATCCATCTCTCGACGTTTACTGCGGCCAGATGGATCCCGGGCTCGCGACTTTGTCGCGCCCCGGGATGACGAGCTGTTGTTGGGCTCGCTGGTCGCCGAGCAGGTAACCCCGCCTCGTCCACTCAATTGGCCGCGCGGCGCAGGAAGGCCGGGATATCGAGAACGGCCTCGTCGGGCGCATTGCGCGCAGGCGCGCGGCCTTGGGGATGCAGCGGCTGAATTGCCGCCTGGCGCGCATACTCCATGCCCGGCCTTGCTGGTGGTCCCACGGGATGATGCGGCTGCGGGCGGAGCGGCGGGCTTTCTCCTTGCGGAAGGGGTGCGCTGCGCTCGATGCGATCGGCGATGCGCCGGCCGTCATTGCGCAGCTTTCCGGCGAGTTGGGCGAGGGCGGTTTCCACCGGCAGCGCCTGCGCCGCGTCGAGATTGTCTATGCCGGTCGCCACCACCGAGACGCGGACGATGCCTTCGAGGCCTTCGTCAAAGGACGCGCCGACGATGATGTTGGCGTCCGGGTCGGCCTCGTCGCGAATGCGGGTGGCGGCTTCGTCGACCTCGTACAGCATGAGATCCTTGCCGCCGGTGATGGAGATGATGAGGCCGCTGGCGCGCTTGATCGAGGGATTCTCGATCAACGGATTGGAGATCGCGGCCACGGCGGCGGCAAGCACGCGCTTCTCGCCCGAAGCCTCGCCCCGTCCCATCATGGCCTTGCCCTTCTCCTTCATGACGGAGAGGACGTCGGCAAAATCGAGATTGATCAGGCCTTCCTTGACGATGAGGTCGCTGATGCAGGCGACGCCCGAATACAGCACCTGGTCGGCCAGGGCGAAGGCATCGGCGAATGTGGTCTTCTCGCTGGCGACCCGGAACAGGTTCTGGTTCGGGATGATCAGGAGGGTGTCGACCGTCTTCAGCAGCTCCTCGATGCCGGCTTCGGCGAAGCGCATGCGGCGCTGGCCCTCGAAGTAGAACGGCTTGGTGACCACGCCGATGGTGAGAATGCCGAGCTCGCGCGCGATCCTCGCGACGACGGGTGCGGCCCCGGTGCCGGTGCCACCGCCCATGCCGGCCGTCACGAACACCATGTGCGCGCCGGTCAATTGATCGCGGATCGTATCGATCGCCTCTTCGGCCGCGGCGCGTCCCAGTTCCGGCTGCGAGCCGGCGCCGAGGCCCGCGGTCACCTTCGTGCCGAGCTGGATGAGGCGGCTTGCCTTCGACATGGCCAGCGCCTGCGCGTCGGTATTGGCGACGACGAACTCGACCCCCTGCAGCCCGGCGGTGATCATGTTGTTCACGGCATTGCCGCCGGCGCCGCCGACGCCGAACACGACGATGCGGGCCTTCATTTCATGGATATCGATATTGCCAGCCATTTTTCCCTCTCGATTGGTCCGGCAAGCCGGGGATTAGAGAAAGTCTCAAATGCTACCCGCATGATTCGGAAAAGTGCGCTGCGGTTTTCCGAATAAGATCATGCGCAAATAACAACCTAGAGCGCGATGACTACTCATCCTGACCTCATCGCGCTCTAGCCATGCGGTCTGCTTGCACGATCGAAGCGGCCAGGTGTCCCAAGCGAAGCGCGGCGTGCCCGATGAGCGAGCCGCCCGCGCGGCGATCGGTCCGCAGCGCCGTCATTTCGTCTTCCAGTCGTGCCGCCCACGCATTGGCGGCCGTCGCCTCGGCGCTCGCCTGCTGCAGCTCGACGGCGAGGCGCTCGGCGCGCTCCCGCTCGCGCTCGAACACTTGCCTGTAGGCGGTTGCCACGTCTTCGAGCCGCGCGATCTCCGCCTTGAAGACCTCGGTCTCAGAAGCGTTTTCGAGCGAAGTGGATACCGGTTCGCGCAAGGAAAACGCGTCAGAATAAAAATTTAGAGTCCCGTTCCGACTCCGTCGGAACGGAAATGGCTCTAACGCTTCGATCCTCGCGATGGAGTCCCCGATGGGGTCGGCCCGGCGACCCGTTCTTGGGCGGGGCGTGTACCGCAGTTCGGAGAAATCAACCCTCACCAGGGCCTTGCCGTCATCCGAACGCGAGCGCGGCAGGCGGCGACGTCTCGCCAGCGACCGCGCGGCCTCGCGCGAGATATTGAGGCGGGCACCCAGATCGGCATACGTCAACAACGCAACAGACATCGGCGCTTCTCCTGGAGCGAACCGGGAAGGCATTTCGGGCTAATGATGGCTGGACGATTACAGCAGGCTAGGCTGCGTTGGTTAATGCGTGGTTAACACCCGCGCGGGTGCTGTTTACCGGTGCTGTCACCGTGCCGCCCCTGGGGATCGGAGCGCCGACCTGGGGATTGGAGAGCACCATCTGTCGCCACTGCGTCTTGGCGGACTTGCGCCGGCAGCAAGTTGGGCGCGCGATCGCTCCACAAACTCGTCATGCCCGGGCTCGTCCCGGGCATCCACGTTGTGGTCTCCACGGCGCAAGAACGTGGATGGCCGGGACAAGCCCGGACATGACGGGCTCCGCGATGCAGCCGACGCTATATCTCTCGTTACTTCTTCTTCCCCGGCCCGAAATCCGGCTGCCAGACCGCGTCCTTGCGGCTCGGCGCCGCGGCGATCACCTTGGCCTTGTCCTTCTTCGGCTTCTTGGCTTCGCGGTTGCCGCGCTGCTGTCCCTTGGCCATGGCGTCGTGCTCCTTTGCAGGTTTGAGTTCGTCCAGTTCATCCGCCTGCAGCACGCGTCCGCGCGGCGTGCAGACGCGCACGTCCATGTAGCCGTCGCGCAGCAGCTTCTGCGCCAGCCGCAGCGCCACGGTGGCGTTGCTGCGGCCGTGATTGGCGCTGCCATATTCGCCCGTCGCCCAGATCAGATAGGGTACGCGCACGGGCCTAGCCATGAAAGAGCGCCGCCGCGCCGACGAGAAGCAGCAGGAACAGGGGAACGACGACAGGCGGAACGATCCATTCCGAGGCGCGAAAAGGCGGCATCGCATGCTCCTCTCGCGGACACGCGGAAGGCGTGCCCTGGCGACTGAATTGACGGCGGGAGCGCACGTGACCCTCAGTCACCGGTCGATGCCGTAGCGGAAGATGCGGTGATGGAAACAAGCCTACGCCTCCGCAACCCCAATAGCGAGGATTAAAACGCGACCTCGTTGAGCGACCTGCGCGCACGCCTCGTCCTTCGAGACGACCGCTCGCGGTCTCTTCAGTGCCCGCTAAAACTGCAGCCATGCACTCCGACCTCATCCTGAGGGCCCGCCGCAGGCGGGCGTCTCGAAGGATGCGCCACGGGGAAACTGCACAGCGACGATAGCGCTGGCTATTGCCGCGCAAGAAGCGCATGCTCGCGCTCGCCGGCGTCGGTTTGGGGCCGCTCTCGCAGCAAGGCAGGCGTGCATGACCATCCGTTCGCGGCGGGAAACCGTCACGTTCAAGCATCCGTTCCGCATCCACGGCATCGAGCGCGTGCTGCGCCCGGGCGCCTATCAGGTGATCGCCGACGAGGAGAGGCTCGAAAGCGAGACGGTCTCGGCGTGGCGCCGCGTCGGCACGTCGATCATCGTGCCGGCGGAAAGTCCAGCCGGCACCATGGAGATGCTGTCGATCCGCGCATCCGATCTTGCCGACGCGATCGCGTCCGATGCGAGCATCGCCAATGACTGATCACCCCGTCGATCTCGACAAGCATCGCGGCATGGCCGCGCAGAAGGCCACCGATCTGCGCCGCTCGCTCGCCGAGGTCGAGAACCATGTCCGCGAGTTGCGCGAGCGCGAGGCCGATCTCGAGCACCGCCTGATGACGGTGCCATCAGTCTCCTGGCCCGAGGCCGCCGTGAAAGCGCGCTACCTCCTCAACCTCTACGCCGCCAGCCTCCCCACCGAGGACACTCGCCACCGCGCCCTGGTGACGGCGCTGCTCGACGATTTCGCAAGGCTGGGCGGGGACAACTAGGTGCCGGCCGCGGGGTACACCTCTCCCGCTTGCGGGAGAGGTCGACGCGCCCGGGCGATGCGAAGCATCGTCCCGCCCGGGCGATGCGAAGCATCGTCCCGCCCGGGCGATGCGAAGCATCGTCCCGCCCGGGCGATGCGAAGCATCGTCCCGCCCGGGCGATGCGAAGCATCGTCCCGCCCGGGCGATGCGAAGCATCGTCCCGCCCGGGCGATGCGAAGCATCGTCCCGCCCGGGCGATGCGAAGCATCGTCCCGCGCGGCGGGTGAGGGCTCTCTCCTCTTGGGGAGTGTCCCATTGTGGAAACACCCTCCCCCAACCCTCTCAGCGCGAGCGAAGCTCGTCGCGCCCCGCAAGCGGGCGAGGGGGAACGAACCATCACCGAAGCAACGCGTTCAGTTCTCAGGAAGCAACCCGCGTAACAGGAGTCCCCCATGCCCCTTACCAGCGGCCGCTTCATCGGCCACGAGCAGGACCGCGGCATCATCCAGTTCTCCATGCACGACGGCGCGAAGGAAATCCCCTGCGCCGTCTCCACCTCCGCCATGGACGATCTCGAACGCGGCCCGCAAACCCGCCCCGAGCACCGCGAAGCCCAGTTCACCCGCCTCCGCGACCGCATCGAAACCCGAGCCGCCAGCAAATACAGCGCCTGCGAGTTCGAAGGCACACCGCCGGGAATCGTGCTGCGGAGCATTGATTTTCGGGGGTAGGGGGAGCCTACTTCGGCGGTTCTTGCGGCTTGCCCTGAAATTGAATGTTGCACTTCTTTGCGATCGAGGCTTGCTCAATCGCAATCATCTGTCCTTTCATTTGCGCAAGTTCGGCCGCAGTCTGTTTGTCGCCACCGACCAGGAATGCCGCGGGCCAGAACACAACGATAGCTACGCCCGTCGCCACCTGATCCTTGGTGCGCTGACTATCTTGCGCGCCGGAGAGCATCGCAGCTCTGGTAGACACCGCCTGCGCCTCCAGCGCGAGCTGCTGACAGTTGTACTGTTGATATTGCACCGGCGACACGTAGGCCGCCGATATGTCTGATGATGAAGAAGCGCAGCCAGCAAGTGCGGTCGCAATGACCGCCAGGCTCAAATAACGCATAAGAATCCCCCAGCCAGGAAAGCAATATCGAAGCTCAACCAAAACGTGAGATCAATAAGACGTTCGCCGGGCCGGTAGAACTACGGACTAGCAGCCGAGCGATGCACCGCAGCAAGCGTGGAGACCGATGCTCCTGAGCTGTTGAGTTGCCGCGCCCCCGTGAACGCATCGAAGCTCGACGCGTCCAAGTATCACGCGGTATTCGAAATTTAGATTGCTCGCGGAGGACCTCAGAGAAGCGAAGGCTGCCGTCTAGATCTTTAGTTGACGGAGCTTGGTACTCTTCATGGGCAATTCGTACATTGCTCCACCCTGAACTGTTGCCGGGACAGTTTGAATGACGGGCCACAGCGCTAGCAAGCGTTCCATTTGCTTTATCACAGGTGCCTTGTAGAGCCCTTGCGAGAGGAAGAGGCCAATGAGATTAGAGTTTCGAAAGGCATGATATTCGGCGCGATTCCTTGTAATTCGCCGATCGCCAGAGACGACGATCCACTGCCCGTCTTTGCTTAGGTTTGCGATCCAATCGACGTCACTAATGTTGCGGGGGAAATTTTTCCGCCAAGTAGGAGACTTCGTGTTCGCCCTTGAAGAGTTCACGAAGGGCTCGCGCCATCGCTGGAGACATGTTGTGGTCAAAGAAGAGCTTCACGCAGCGAGTGATTGTTCAAATTTCACGGCGTCTCTGACCGCGGACGGCGATACGTCATACAGCCTGCTCACGCGCGTGATTGATCCCTCGGCCTTAACGGCGTCAGCCAGCACCACGGTCGGTACACCATAGTTCGTTGCAATCGGCTGGCCAAAAGCGCGCTTAGGATCGATCACAATGCTCTGCCTGCCTTCGAACGGTCGCCAGCGCGTGACAATGTCGTGCGAGATATCGAGGTCTTTAAAGGTTCTATCGATAACCTTCTTGATTGCATATTGATGGCTTTTGAGGTCGAGAACCTCATCCTCGCCGGTCCGTCTCATGCTCTCTAGAAAGATAGTGCGTCCATCTGTTCGGAAGCGACGAGTGGAAAATGGATGGTCGTCGCCAGCACATTCCCGTGCGTATTCGAGGCAGTTGCGAACAGTGAGAATAGAAAGGCCAGCGTCGAGGAAGCTCTTGATCACTCGAAGCTCAATCAGATCTCGAAACCCCAGTTCGATGTGATGATCATATGCGGGTAGCTGAGGCGTCCAGAGGGGGGGCATGTCGATCGTCTTGTCGCCATGCGTATAGCTGTAGCCTCCGAGCCATCGGCGGATATTTAGTGGTCGGATCTTGAGCAACCTTGCAGCCTCGGGCACGGTGTAATAGCCGATCCCGAGGGTGGGGGTGTCTTTCTGGTAGTGAGTCTGAAGCATGGTCGGACCATAACGCGAATGGCGTTTTCAGACCATATCGCGTCGGAGCACATGGTGCATGCTGGTCAACGCGCCCATAAAGGAACAAAAACGGCCGGATCTTTCGATCCGGCCGCAACGCAAAACTCAACTGGCTAAGCCTACGCCACGCGACGCAACCTAGCCCCCGCCCAATTCCGAAAATTCTCAGCTGGCCTTCTTGACCGGCGCGTCGCCGACCTTCTTCTCGATGGCGCGCTTCAGCTCGACGGCGCGCGGCGAAAGGGCGTCGGTCTTGGCCTTGAGCAGGAAGGCATCGAGGCCGCCATTGTGGTCGACGCTCTTCACCGCGTTGGTGGAGACGCGCAGGCGCACGTTGCGGCCCAGCGCTTCCGAGATGAAGGTGACGTTGACCAGGTTCGGCAGGAAGCGGCGCTTGGTCTTGATGTTGGAGTGGCTGACCTTGTGGCCGACGAGGGGGCCCTTGGCCGTCAGTTCGCAGCGGCGAGACATGGCATAATTCCTTCGGTCTAAACCCCCAATGCTTGCGGCCGCCATTCGGGGCGCCACGGGGGCAAATTCTTTCGTCCTTGCAGGGAGCGGGCGGACGTATAGGGGCAGTAGGGCGGGTAGTCAAGGATTTGGGGCGGGGATTCATGCCGCGCAACAGGTGTCATCGCCCGGCTTGACCGGGCGATCCAGTATCCCAGAGGCCGGCGTTTGAGGGCTCGCTCTTGCCAGATCGGCCGCGGCGTACTGGATGCCCCGGTCGAGCCGGGGCATGACAGCGGAGCCAGCACGGGGGAGGTGTCCGGGCCCGGCGCGACTCTCGCCCAATCACCAAAACGGCAATGTTTAAAACCCCTTACCATCACATAAAGGGCGTAATCGCCGCTGAATAGTCAGGTCGGTTCCTTAAAGCTTGGCCGTTGGGACACATTGCTTGCCGCCGTAACAGGCTTAAGTAACAACCACTCGTTTTCCGATTGGATCGTCTCGTGCACACGTCCCCCCTCATCCCGCCCCGGCTGCGCGCGGCCGGCAGGCTGGCCGTTGTCATCAGGCTGGCGCTGGCGGCTGTTGGCGGGCTGGTTTGGGTGTGGGGAACGCAGCCGGCGGCGGCGCAGGGCAAGCTCGAGGCGCAGTATGAGGCGACGCTGTCAGGCATTCCGGTCGGCCGCGGCGCCTGGAACATCGATATCCAGGACGACGTGTTTTCCGCGGCGGCCTCCGGCGGCACCACAGGCATTCTGAAATCCTTCGCGGGCGGGTCGGGCACCGGCGCTAGCCAAGGCCGCGTCGTCAATGGCGCGCTGGTCGCCTCCGCCTACCAGGCCTCCACCACCACCTCGAAGAAGACCGAAGAGATCCACATCACCCTCGACAAGGGCAATGTGAAGGACTTTGGCATCATTCCCGAGCCGCCGGTCGATCCTGACCGTATCGTCGTTACCGAAGCGCATCGGCGCGGCGTGTTCGATCCGATGACAGCCTCGCTGGTGCGCGTGCCCGGCACCGGCGATCCGCTGTCGCCCGAGGCCTGCCATGGCAGCGCGCCGGTGTTCGATGGCCGCATGCGCTACGAGCTCAAGCTCGATTTCAAGCGGATGGAGACGGTGAAAGCGGAGAAGGGCTATCACGGCCCGGTCGTGGTCTGCGCGCTCTATTTCGTGCCCGTCGCCGGCTACATCCCCGACCGCCCCGTGATCAAATACCTCGCCGCCCAGCGCAACATCGAGATCGCGCTCGCCCCGGTCGCGGGCACGCGGATCCTGGTTCCGTTCTGGCTGAAGGTGCCGACCCCGCTCGGCCCCGCCATGCTGGAAGCCACCAGCTTCATCACCACAGCCCAGCCGCCAAGGGTGGCGAAGACGCAGTAGGGATTTTGGCTTCTGACACCACTCCTAGACCGTCACCCTGAGGTGGCCGCTTCTTCAGCGGCCCTCGAATGGCGACAGCCCGACTGTTCCCGCGCGCGCAACCCCGCCGCCCCATCGGGGCCCTCCATCCTTCGAGGCTCCCGGCACGGCGCTGTGCGCCGCGCCGCTCGCACCTCAGGATGACGGATGCGGCGGCTGACACCCGCCTTAGCCATATCAATGACTTACCTACTGTGCATGGGGTTGTTTTCGTATCATGCCTCGGAGGGCCATTCGTCGCGAATCCATTTGACTCCGCCCCGATTCTGATTCGACTCGACGCCATCCCCAACTTAAGGGTTTCAGCCCCCACATCGTCGCTTGTGCGGCCCCCCAAAACTCCATCTAGTGCACACGCAAAACGAGTCCCACGACACCTTGCGTGAACGGAACGGGACTCACAGGGGAGTCAGCGATTCGGCCGCGATTCGTTCTAGAGTCGTTCCGAAGCTTAAGGGATGAGGAAAAAGCGTCGCAAAGTGAGACAGTTGCGCGAGGTTTTCAAACCCCGTCATCCTGAGGTGGCCGCTTCTACAGCGGCCCTCGAAGGACGACGGGCCCGGCTGGTGCCATCAGGGATGCACCCCGGCCGTTCATCCTTCGAGGCTCGCCCAGCGGCGCGCTTGCGCCGCAAGGCGAGCACCTCAGGATGACGGATCGCGCGCTCGGCACCCCTTCGCCTCATCAAGCCCTGACTTTCGCCCCATCAGCCATTACCTATTCCGGCAGACATGGCCTTTCCTCCCTCCCCCTTCGCTTCCGAGCGCGTGCCCGGCGCTGGCGTCACTGCGGTGCTCGGGCCGACCAACACCGGCAAGACCCATCTCGCCATCGAACGGATGCTGGCGCATTCCTCAGGGCTGATCGGCCTGCCGCTGCGCCTGCTGGCGCGCGAGGTCTATAACAAGATCGTCGCCCGCGTCGGCCCCGAGGCCGTCGCGCTGGTCACGGGCGAGGAGAAGATCAAGCCCAGGAGCCCGCGCTACTGGGTCTCGACCGTCGAGGCGATGCCGCGCGATCTGGATGTCTCCTTCCTCGCCGTCGACGAGATCCAGATCGCCTCCGATCTTGAGCGCGGCCACGTCTTCACCGACCGCATCCTCAACCGCCGCGGCCGCGACGAGACGCTGCTGCTGGGCGCCGCCACGATGCGCCCGATCATCGAGCGGCTCCTGCCGGGCGTGTCCATGATCACCCGTCCCAGGCTGTCGCAGCTGGAATTCGCCGGCGACCGCAAGATCACGCGCCAGCCGCGCCGCACCGCCATCGTCGCCTTCTCCGCCGACGAGGTCTACGCCATCGCCGAGCTGATCCGCCGCCAGCACGGCGGCGCCGCCGTGGTGCTCGGCTCGCTCTCGCCGCGCACCCGCAACGCGCAGGTGGCGATGTTCCAGAACGGCGATGTCGATTATCTCGTCGCCACCGATGCCGTCGGCATGGGCCTCAATCTCGACGTCGACCACGTCGCCTTCGCCTCCGACCGCAAGTTCGACGGCTTTCAGTTCAGAAGGCTGACGCCGGCCGAGTTCGCGCAAATCGCCGGCCGCGCGGGGCGCGCCACGCGCAACGGCACCTTCGGCACCACGGGCCGCTGCGGCCCGTTCGAGCCCGAGCTCGTGAATGCGCTCCAGAACCACATTTTCGATCCCGTGAAGATGCTGCAATGGCGCAACTCGAAGCTGGATTTCTCCTCCCTCGGCGCGCTCCAGGTCTCGCTCAACCTCGCCCCCGGCCACGAGACGCTGACGCGGGCGCCGATCGCCGAAGACATGCGCGTGCTCGACCACGCCGCCCGCGACGTCGAGGTGCGCGATATCGCGCATGGCAAGGCCGCCGTGGAGCGGCTCTGGGAGGCCTGCCAGGTCCCGGACTACCGGAAACTGTCGCCTGCGGCCCATGCCGAGCTGGTGACGACGCTCTACGGCTTCCTGATGCGGAAGGGCTGCATCCCCGATTCCTGGTTCGCGGCCCAGGTCGACCAGGCCGACCGCGTCGACGGCGACATCGACACGCTATCGGCGCGAATCGCGCAGATCCGCACCTGGACCTTCGTCGCCAACCGCCCGGACTGGCTGAAAGACCCCGATCGCTGGCAGGGGATCGCCCGCGAGGTCGAAAATAAATTATCGGATGCGCTCCATGAACGCTTGACTGAGCGTTTCGTTGATCGCCGGACCAGTGTATTGATGCGCCGCCTGCGGGAGAACACGAGCTTGAATACGGAAATCGGCAAGACCGGCGAAGTTATCGTCGAAGGCCATGTCATCGGCCGCCTCGATGGCTTCACCTTTGCACCGGATGCGGCGGAAGCTGGCTCCGATGCGAAAGCCTTGCAGGCTGCCGCGCAAGCGGTGCTCGCCGGCGAGATCAATACGCGCGCCGAAAAACTCGGCAACGCGCCGGACGATCAGTTCGTGCTGACCTCCGACGGCACCATCCGCTGGACCGGCGACGCCGTGGCGCGGCTGACGGCCGCAGAGGAGGCGCTGCATCCGCGCATCCGCATCATCTCGGATGAGCGGCTCACGGGCGCTCCCCGCGAAAAAGTGCAGGCGCGGCTCGACCTCTGGCTCAAGACGCATATCGAAAAGCTGCTCGGGCCGATGTTCGAGCTGTCGAAGGCCGAGGACGTCACGGGTATCGCCCGCGGCATCGCCTATCAGCTGGTCGAGGCGCTCGGTGTGCTCGAGCGTCCGAAGATCGCCAACGAGCTGAAGGATCTCGACCAGCCCTCGCGCGCGACGCTGCGTAAATATGGCGTCCGCTTCGGCGCCTATCACATCTATTTCCCCGGCATCCTCAAGCCCGCCGCGCGTGCGCTGGCTGCGCTGTTGTGGGCGCTGAAGCAGGACAATGTCGATCTGTCGGCGCTGTCGGGCGCGCAGCATCTGGCTTCATCCGGCCGCACTTCGTTCCCGGTCGACAAGAGCTTGCCGCGCGATGCCTATCGCGTGCTCGGCTACAAGCAGGCCGGCGAACGTGCCGTGCGGGTCGACATCCTGGAGCGCCTTGCGGATCTGATCCGGCCCGCACTGGCCTGGCGCGAGAACTCGCCCGGCGAAAAGCCCGCCGGCGCGTTCGACGGCCGCAGCTTCGTTGTGACCCAGGCGATGACCTCACTTACCGGCTCCGCCGGCGAGGACTTTGCCTCGGTGCTGCGTGCGCTCGGCTATCGCATGGAGAAGCGTGCACCGCTGCCGCCGAAGCCGGTCGCGACCGTGGCTGCGGAAACGCCGGCTGCTGAGGCATCTGCAGAAGCGCCTGCGACCGAACAGGCGGTCGCACCCGCGGATGCCGCGATCGAAGCCGTCACCGTCGAAGACGCGCCCGGCATGGAGCAGCACGAAGGGCCCGCTCACGAAGAGCCGGCGCTCGAAGCCTCATCTGATTCGCCCGTCACGCCCGAAGATGCCCACGGCATTGCCCCGCCGGCGGAAGAGGCTGCTGCAGCGGCAGAGGCTGGCGCTGAAGACGCTCCCGCGGAAACCGCCGCAGTGGAAGCCGCCGCCTCTCCCGATGCCGCTGCGCCGGTCGAGGCGGCGCCGGCTGAAGCTGCGGCTGCGCCCGCTGAACCCGAGCTCGTCGAAGTCTGGCGTCCCGGTGGCCGTCACGAGGATCGCAAGCCGCGTCACGAGCGTCATCGCCATCAGCGTCACCACAATCAGCGCCCGCAACAGGCGAGCGCCGAGGCCGGCGCTGAAGGCGCCACGGCGGCGCCGGGCGAAGCCGCCGAAGGCGCGAAGCCGGGGCATCGTCACGGCGGTGGCCATCGTCGCGACGGCGGCAGGGATTTCCGCAAGCCGCGTGAAGGCGGCGAGGCTGGTGAGCGCCGCGACGATCGCAATCGCAGCTTTCAGGGCAAGGACCGCGACAAGGATCGCGATCGCAACCGCGACAACAAGAAGTTCGGCGGCGATCGTGACAAGGGCCGCGACAATCGTGGTGGCCGCGACCGCGACAAGGGCAGGGATCGCCGCGACCGCGAGTCAGGTCCGTCGCTGCGGCCCTACGCCTCGAGCGCGAACCCGCGTGAGCGCGATCGTCCCGCCGATCCGAACTCGCCTTTCGCCAAGCTCGCCGCGCTGAAAGAGCAGCTCTCGGGGCGCAAGGAGTAGTCCCACGACCACCGAGCGGCAGCGCCTCGACAAATGGCTGTGGCACGCGCGGGTGGTGAAGGCGCGGACCTCGGCGGCTGAACTTGTCGTAACCGGCCACGTCCGCATCAACGGCACGCGCGAGAAATCGCCGGGCCATGCGGTCAAGATCGGCGACGTCATCACCGTCGGGCTCGATCGCACCGTGCGCGTGCTCAAAGTGACTGCTTTCATCGAGCGCCGCGGCGATGCCGCCTCGGCGCGCCTGCTCTACGAGGAGCTCGGCGACATAAAGCGCAATTAGTTGCGCATAGTATTCATTTCTTGGTCGATCAACCACACAAAGCCGTCATGATCGGGGCTTCCCGACCTTGCAGCGCGGGGCCATCCGCGCTACGCAAGCCGCGACTTTTAAAAGAGCTTTTCGGAGCGTTGGATGACTTACGTCGTCACTGAAAACTGCATCAAGTGCAAGTACACCGACTGCGTCGAGGTCTGCCCCGTCGACTGTTTCTACGAGGGCGAGAACATGCTGGTCATCCATCCTGACGAATGCATCGATTGCGGCGTGTGCGAGCCGGAATGTCCGGCGGACGCCATCAAGCCGGACACCGAGCCGGGCCTGGAAAAGTGGCTTGAGGTGAACTCCGAATACGCCAAGAGCTGGCCGAACATCACCCAGAAGAAAGAATCACCTGCCGACGCCGAGGAGTTCGACGGGCAGGAGGGCAAGTTCGAGAAATATTTCTCTAAGAATCCCGGCTCCGGAGACTAAATTCCGGCGCAAACTTAACCCTAATAGCGTCGTCAGCGCCGAAAACCAGCCCTCAAGACCCCTAAATCATTGATTTTTGCGGGAAATGTGCTATATTGGGCACATTAAGCCGAACCCCGTCAGCCCCGCTTGGCCCCTCTGGGTTCCCGTGAAACCAAATGTCGAAACAGGGGCGTGGCAGTTTCCGCGCGCAGGCTGTGTCACAGAAAACGCGTAAAAAGAGTACTTCAGCGAGGGCTTCCCATAAGGAGGCCAAAAAAGTCGCCGCGGCCAGCCGTAGCGCATCCAAGGGTCGGGCCGCTGCCAAGGCGCCGCCGGCTGCAAAGTCCTCGAAGAACAAAAGAAGCGCAATGCCTAACAAGACTGCCAAACCGGCCGCGAAAGCGACCGTTGCCAAGCCTGCTGCTGCCAAGGCTCCCGCGGCCAAGGCTCCCGCTGCCAAGCCCGTTGCTCCGAAGGCTCCCGTTGCTGCCGCCCCGGCCAAGGCCCCCGTTGCTGCTGCCAAGCCGGCCGTGAAGGCCGCTGCACCCGCGCCGAAGGTCGAGGAAAAGAAGGTCGTGACCCAGCGTCAGGGCTTCAAGGCCAATGAATTCGTCGTCTATCCCGCTCACGGCGTCGGTCAGATTCTGGCCATCGAGGAGCAGGAGATCGCCGGCGCGAAGCTCGAACTGTTCGTCATCAACTTCATCAAGGACAAGATGACGCTGCGCGTTCCGACCGCCAAGGTCGCCAATGTCGGCATGCGCAAGCTGTCCGAGCCGGCGCTGGTGAAGAAGGCGCTCGAGACCCTCAAGGGTCGCGCCCGCGTCAAGCGCACCATGTGGTCGCGCCGCGCCCAGGAATACGAAGCAAAGATCAATTCGGGCGACATCGTCGCGATCGCGGAAGTCGTGCGCGACCTCTATCGCTCGGAGTCGCAGCCCGAGCAGTCGTACTCCGAACGTCAGCTCTACGAAGCGGCGCTCGATCGTCTGTCCCGCGAGATCGCGGTGGTGCAGCACTCGACCGAGACCGAAGCGGTCAAGGAGATCGAGGCCCAGCTTGCCAAGAGCCCGCGCCGCGCCAATGCCAAGGCAGAAGCCGCCGACGGCGAAGGTGAGACGGATGCCGAGGGCGATACCGACGATACCGATGGCGACGACACCACCGTCGCCGACGAGGCCGCGTAAGCATCTCGTCGCGTCGATCGCAACAGTTCAAAAGCCCGGCCGCTCGGCCGGGCTTTTTGTTGGGGCGCGTGATCCAACGGCGGCCGAAGCTTCGCCATGGTCACGCGCGCGGCTGGGTCCAGATCGCGATCGGCCGCTCGAGCCCGCGGATCGGTTGGGGATCGCAGGCGATCAACGATGCAAAGGCACCGGCTGTGCTGCCGAGCTCCAGCTTGGCGCGGCTGACGAGATCGTTGCTTGCCACCAGCGCGCAGTCGAGCGTGCGCGTCAGCCCCTCGAGTCGGCTTGCCGCATTGACGGTCGCGCCGATCACGGCAAATTCCAGACAGGTGTGCCCGATGTCGCCGAGGACCACCGGTCCGTAATGCAGGCCAAAGCTGACGCGCATGGCTGGCTCGCCGGCCACCGTTCGTCGCGCGTTCCAGCCGTCCGCCGCTGCGATCATGGCCTGGGCACAGCGCAACGCGTTGCTGGCGTCGCGCGGGCCTGCGAAGGGCGTGCCGAATGTCGCCATCAATCCATCGCCCAGATATTTGTCCAGCGTGCCCTCGTGGCGGAAGACTTCCTGCTCCATCAATCCGTGGAATTCGCGCAGCGTCCGCACCACTTCGTCCGGAGCGCGCACATCGGCAAAGGCCGTGAAGCCGACGATGTCCACGAACAGCACCGCGACGTCCTGGGTGCGCACCTGCTTCAACGGCTCGTCGTGCTTCGATAATTCCGTGACGACGTTGGGTGAGAAGTAGCGCGCAAGGTTGCCGCGTTCTCGCTCCACCGCGGCATGTCTAACCAACAGATCATTGCTGCGGCGAACCGCGAGCGCCAGCGTAACGGCCACGATCAGGAAGACGACGATTTCCTGGATGCGGAGGCCGAATCCGATCGCGCTGGGCGAAATCAACGCGAGCAGCCTGTGATCGCTGCCCACCGCCTCTGCAATGCGGGCGGTCAGCGCGGGACTAGGATCGGGTTGCCACCACACCCAGGCAAGGCCGATCGCCCACAGCGCCGCGGTCCATGTGCCGACCGCAATCACGGTTCGCCAGGAATAGGCCAGCGTGCCGGCGGCGAGCAGTACGAAGAAGTAGATGAAGTTGCCGAAATGGTATTGCATCGCCGCCGGCCAGTGTGTCGTGCCGAACGGGTTCGGGACGACGATGACGAATGTGAGCAGCGCCAGGTCGCAGAACAAAAGCGCCAATTCCGGTCGCGAAACGCCGACCCGTCCGACCCTGACTTGGGCCCAGCCGATCAAAGCGAACAGGCCCAGCAACGCCACGTAGTAGAGCTGCTCCCATGCCGGGTTGATGGCCAGCAACAGGCAGGCGATGACGGCCAGCGCGACATAGCGCGCCCGCACGGCCAGTTGCAGGCCCTCCTTCTTGCCGGCTTCGAGCGCGGCCTGTGCAAACTGGACGGTTTCGGTATCACGCTGGCTGCGCGCGCGCGACTGCGCGGCGGACCCGCCGAGGCGTTCGACGAGCATTGTCACAAGGCGGTCTCCTCGCTTGGCCGTTGCAGCACTGCGCCGGCCGTCAGCCGACGCATCCGGTAGTCTAGTGATGCATGGCCGCGAGGTCATCAGCTCGGCTGGGTGTTTTCCTCTCCACGCGGCGAACCGCTCATTTCACCGGTCGCTTCTCGAGCTTCCGCGCCAGCGTGCGGCGGTGCATGCCCAGCCGCCTTGCCGCCTCCGAAATGTTGAAATCGGTCTCGATCAGCGTCTGGTGGATGCGCTCCCATTCCAGCGTCTTGATCGAGGTCGGCCGCACGTCCAGCGCGACTTCGGCGTTGCCTTCGGCCTTGGTGAAGGCGGCTTCGATGTCATCGGTGTTGGAAGGCTTTGCGAGGTAGTGGCAGGCCCCTAACTTGATGGCCTCGACGGCGGTCGAGATGCTGGCAAAGCCCGTCAGCACCACGATCAGCATCTCCTCGTCATGGGCATGCAGCAGCTCGACACAGGCGAGCCCCGAGGCGCCCCCGAGCTTGAGGTCGACCACGGCGTAGCCGAACGATCGATCCTCCAGAACCTTTCGGACATCCTCGATCGACGCGGCGAGCACGACCTCATAGCCGCGGCGCTCGAACGAGCGCTTCAGCGTGCGCGCAAAGCCTTCGTCGTCCTCGACGACGATGAGCGAGCGGTCAGGCGTCAAAGCGGCCTCCGATCGCGAGCGTGGCGAGCGGCAAGGTGAGCCGGACGGTGGCGCCGCGCTTCCTGTGGTTCTCCGCGGTCACGCTCCCCCCCAACTTGCGCACCACGTTCACCACCAGGAACAGGCCGAGCCCGCCGCCGGCGCGGCCCTTGCTCGACTGATAGGGCTTTCCGAGCTGCGCCAGCATTTCCGGCGCAAAGCCCGGGCCGCGGTCGCTGATCGACAGCACCAGATTGTCGCCCTCGCGCTCGGCGAGCAACTCCACCCATTCGCGCGAGACCTCGTAGGCGTTGTCGAGCACGTTGAAGATCACCTGCTTCAGCGCGATGTCCGAGACGATCGCGACATCCTCGCCAAAGGTGTTGGTGAAATAGAGCGTCCGCGCCGAGCGGGCGTCGCGCCATTCCTCGACCAGCGCGGTGACGAAGTCCGTCACCGTCGTCGGCGAGGATCCTTCGCCGCGCGCCTCGCCGGCCGACACCAGAATGCCTGTTACGATGCTTTTGCAGCGTTGCAGCGAGGTCTCCATCTCCGTGAGGTCCTCGGCAAGCTCCTGATCGGCGACAAGATCGGGCATGCGGCGCCAGTCGCTGAGGATGACGGAGAGCGAGGCGAGCGGCGTGCCGAGCTCATGCGCGGCGCCGGAGGCAAGCAGGCCCATGCGGACGATGTGGTCCTGCTCGGCGGCGTGCTGCCGCAGGGCCGCCAGATGCGCGTCGCGCTGACGCAAATTCCTGTTGATGCGGGTGACGAACACGACCAGCAGCACCGCGTTGAGAACGAAGCCGAGCAGCATGCCTGTGACGGTGAGCGTGTAGGTCTCGCTGAGGGGATTTGGCGGCAGGTCGAGCGGCCGATAGGCCAGCGTCAGCCAGACGAAGCTCGCGCAGGTCAGCGCCACCAGCGACCAGGTCGAACGGGAATCGAGCAGCACCGCTCCCAGCGTCACCTGGAGCAGGAACAACGAGGTGAAGGGATTGGTGGCGCCTCCGCTGAGATAGAGCTGCGCGGTCAGGGCGGCGACGTCGAGCATCAGCGCGACCAGAAGCTCATTGTTGGTGATCGCGGCGCGATGGCGCACCCAGACCAGGCTGGAGACGTTGAGCAGCACCAGCGCGCCGATCACCGCGCCCATGCGAGTGAGGGGCAGGGGAATGCCGAGCCAGAAGTGCACGCCGCCGATGGTGACGATCTGGCCGACCACCGCGGTCCATCGCAGCTGGATCAGCAGCGCCATGTTCTTGCGATTGGTCTCGTCGTCGGTGGGGGCAGCGCCGATCAGCTCGCTGCGCGCGTCCGCCTGCGATTGCAGCGTGACGGCCAGCTCGCCAAAATGTCGTCCATCGTCAGGTCGGTTCGACGATCGTTCCAGCATCTGATCCCGTCCTGCGGGCGGAGGCGTCTAGGCCGCCGGCCGGTTCGTGGACGAAGCGTTGGCGGCGGAACAGCCCGCCGCGAAATGTGACGAAAAGTCTACCGGCCAGCATGAAAGCCAGGGCAAACCACGTCAGCGCGTAGATCAGGTGGTTATTGGGAAAGCGGACCACGGTCAATCCGCCGATTGGACCGGGACCGGATCGTGATCCGGCATCGGCATCGATGAAAAAGGGCGCCACGTTGTGGAGATCGCGGGCCGCCGCAATCGCGGCGACATCCCGCGAATACCAGCGGTTGTGCTGGGGCACGTTGTCCCTGAGGAATCCGCCCTTCGGCTCGGTGATGCGCAAAAGGCCCGTGACCTCGACCTGGCCGTCCGGATTGCCACCCTGGCGCGCCGATGGGGCACGCCGCTCCGACGGCGCGAAGCCGCGGTTGATCAGGACAGTCGTGCCGTCATCGCGCTCAAGCGGCGTCAGCACCCAATAGCCGGGGCCTTCCTCGGTGACGGCCTGAACCAGCGTCTCGCGGTCGTGCAGGAAGCGGCCGGCGACGCTGACATGCCGGTATTCGTCGCTGGCGGCGGTGATCGCCGGCCACGACGCCCGCGAGGGGATCGGCCGCGCCGGGGCATGAACGCGCTGCTCGACCCGGTCGATCAGCGCCAACTTCCAGGTGCGGCGCTCGACCTGCCAGACGCCGAGGGCCATCAGAACGACAAACGCGATGAGCGAGAGAACCGTGAGCCACAGGGACGGACGCGCAGCCCGTTCGGGGCTGCGCGTTTCGTTATCCTCTGGTCTCACGGGATCGCTCACTTCATTCCCGTCATCTCGTGGGTCGGCATCATGTTGCTGTTGAGGTGGTTCATCACCCACAGCGAACCCGACAGCGCGATCACCACCATGACGATGGTGAAGATCAGCGCCATCATGCTCCAGCCGTTCTCTGACTTGGGGCTCATATGCAGGAAGTAGATCATGTGCACGACGATCTGCACGACCGCGAAGGCCATGATGACCAGTGCGGTGATCTGCTTGCTCGGCAGCGTGCCGCTCATCACCAGCCAGAACGGGATCGCGGTCAGCGCCACCGACAGCACGAAGCCGAGCATGTAGCCCGAGAACGTGCTGTGGGCGTGGCCGTCGTCGTGGTGATGGCCGTCCGCGTGCGCGGCGTGGGTATCGGTGCTCATCGAAGAACTCCCAGGAGATAGACGAAGGTGAAGACGCCGATCCAGACCACGTCGAGGAAGTGCCAGAACATCGACAGGCACATCAGGCGGCGGCGGTTGGCCTCGATCAGGCCGAAGCGCCAGACCTGCACCATCAGCGTCACCAGCCAGATCAGGCCGCAGGAGACGTGCAGGCCGTGGGTGCCGACCAGGGTGAAGAAGGCAGACAGGAAGGCGCTGCGCTGCGGCGTTGCGCCCTCATGGATCATGTGGGCGAACTCGGTGAGCTCGATACCGATGAAGGCGGCGCCGAACAGGCCGGTGATCAGGAGCCACATCTGTGTCTGCGCGATCTTGTTCTGCTGCATCGTCAGCATGGCAAAACCATAGGTGATCGACGACAGCAGCAGCATCGAGGTGTTCACCGCGACCAGGTTGAGGTCGAACAGGTCCTTCGGCGCGGGGCCGGCGGCGTAGTTGGCGCCGAGTACGCCGAAGGCGGCAAACAGCATCGCGAAGATGAGGCAGTCGCTCATCAGATAGATCCAGAAACCGAGCGAGGTGCTGTAGCCTTCCGGATGCGGATGTTCGTCGGCGAGATAGAAGACCGGCTCGCCGGTTTGGGTGGGATTGACAGCGACGGTCATTTACTTGGCTCCGGCGAGCAGTTTGGTGCGCGCGTCCTCGGTCCGGATGACGTCGTCAGCCGGAATGTCGAAGTCGCGGTGATAGTTGAAGGTGTGACCGATCCCGACGGCGAGCATCGCGATGAAGCTCAAGGCGGCCAGCCACCACATGTACCAGATCAGGCCAAAACCCATCGCGGTGGCGAAGCCGGCGAGGACGATGCCGGTGCCGGTGCTGCTGGGCATATGGATCGATTTGAATCCCATCAGCGGACGCTGGTAACCGCGCTTCTTCATGTCCCACCAGGCGTCGTTGTCGTGGACGACGGGCGTGAAGGCGAAGTTGTAGTCCGGCGGCGGCGAGGACGTTGCCCATTCCAGCGTGCGCGCATCCCAGGGATCGCCGGTGACGTCCTTGAGCTGCTCGCGCTTGAGGAACGAGACCGCGAACTGCATCAGCATCGAGAGAATGCCGAGGAAGACGAGGCCGGCGCCGATCGCGGCGATGACGAACCAGACCTGAAGCGAGGCATCGTCGAACACGCGCAGGCGGCGGGTCACGCCCATCAGGCCGAGCACATAGAGCGGCATGAAGGCCATGTAGAAGCCGGTGACCCAGAACCAGAACGAGCACTTGCCCCAGAACGGATCGAGCTTGAAGCCGAACGCCTTCGGGAACCAGTAGTTGATGCCGGCGAACGCGCCGAACACCACGCCGCCGATGATCACGTTGTGGAAGTGCGCGATCAGGAACAGGCTGTTGTGCAGGACGAAGTCGGCCGGCGGCACCGCGAGCAGCACGCCGGTCATGCCGCCGATCACGAAGGTGAGCATGAAGGCGATGGTCCACAGCATCGGCAGCTCGTAGCGGATGCGGCCGCGATACATCGTGAACAGCCAGTTGAACATCTTCGCGCCCGTCGGGATCGAGATGATCATCGTGGTGATGCCGAAGAACGAGTTGACGCTGGCGCCGGAGCCCATCGTGAAGAAATGGTGCAGCCAGACCAGGTACGACAGGATGGTGATGACGACAGTGGCGTAGACCATCGAGGTGTAGCCGAACAGGCGCTTGCCGGAGAAGGTCGAGGTGACTTCCGAGAAGATGCCGAAGGCGGGGAGAACCAGGATGTAGACTTCAGGGTGGCCCCAGATCCAGATCAGGTTCACGTACATCATCGGGCTGCCGCCGAAATCGTTCGTGAAGAAGTTGGTGCCGACATAGCGATCGAGCGAGAGCAGCGCGAGCACGACGGTCAGGACGGGGAAGGAGGCGACGATCAGGATGTTGGTGCAGAGCGAGGTCCAGGTGAACACCGGCATCTTCATCATGGTCATGCCGGGGCAGCGCAGCTTGACGATGGTGCAGATCAGATTGATGCCCGATAGCGTCGTTCCGACGCCGGCGACCTGGAGCGCCCAGATGTAATAGTCGACGCCGACGTCAGGACTGTAGCCGATGTTCGACAGCGGCGGATAAGCCAGCCAGCCGGTGCGGGCGAATTCGCCGATGAACAGCGAGGCCATCACCAGCACCGCGCCGCCGACCGTCATCCAGAAGCTGAAATTGTTCAGGAACGGGAACGACACGTCGCGGGCGCCGATCTGCAGCGGCACGACGTAGTTCATCAGGCCTGTCACCAGCGGCATCGCCACGAAGAAGATCATGATCACGCCGTGGGCGGTGAAGACCTGGTCGTAGTGATGGGCGGGCAGGAAGCCTTCCGAACCGTTGAACGCCATCGCCTGCTGCGCCCGCATCATCAGCGCGTCGGCGAAACCGCGCAGCAGCATGACGATGCCGAGGATCATGTACATGATGCCGATGCGCTTGTGGTCGACGGTGGTGAACCACTCGCGCCACAGATAGCCCCAGAGGCGGAAATAGGTGAGGCCTGCAAGCAGCGTGATGCCGCCGAGCGCGACCATGATGAAAGTGCCGACGAGGATCGGCTCGTGCAGCGGCAGCGAATCGATGCCGAGACGGCCGAAGATGAACTTGAGAAGATCAGGAGACATGCTGGATCTCTTTAGGAATCGGACTTCAGGAATCGGACTTGGGACGCTGTCCGAGGAAGAAGGACGAGGACTTCAGCGGCGCCAAAGTCGGCCGCTTCAGGCCGGCACCGACGAGCGGCGCGGTGTCGAGCGGCGCCTTGATCGCCGCCGTCGTCCGGCCTTGCGGCGCATCCGGCGTGCAGGTGCCGGCGACGAAGACAGGCTCCGGCCCGAGCACGGTGCCGCGGCGGGCGTATTTGTCGTAGGAGAGCGGAAGGGTGTTGTTCAGGCCCTCATGGCCGTTACCGCCCTTGGCGTCGATCGCCATCATCTCGCTCTGGCACATCTTGCCGGTCTCGACGCACATGTTGAGGATCAGGCGATAGAGATCGGAATCGACCGAGCCCCAGCGGCGCACCGGCTCGTTCTCGCTGGGCTTTTCGAGCTGGAGATATTCAGTGCGGCCAAGCGAGCCACCGGCGGACTTGGCCTGCGCGACCCAGGCGTCAAAACCCTTGTCGTCGAGGCCCTGGAAGTTGAAGTGCATGCCGGAGAAGCCGGCACCGCTGTAGTTCGCCGAGAAGCCCTTATAGGTGCCGGCGTGATTCACGACGGCGTGGAGCTTGGTCTCCATGCCCGGCATCGCATAGATCTGGCCGGCGAGCGCGGGGATGTAGAACGAGTTCATCACCGAAGAGGCGGTAATGCGGAAATTGATCGGACGATCGACGGGCGCTGCCAGGTCGTTGACGGTGGCGATGCCGTAGTCGGGATAGATAAAGAGCCACTTCCAGTCGAGCGCGACGACATCGACCTCGAGCGGCGCCTTGGACTGGTCGATGGCACGGTCGGCATGGATGCGCCCGAGCGTGCGATAGGGGTCGAGCAGATGCGTGCCCATCCAGGTCAGCGCGCCCAGGCAGACGATGATCAGCAGCGGCGCCGACCAGATCACCAGCTCGAGCTTGGTCGAGTGGTCCCAATCCGGCTCATAGCGGGCCGAGGTGTTGGACTGGCGGTAGCGCCAGGCGAACAGCACCGTCAGCGCCATCACGGGGACGACGATCAGGAGCATCAGGACGGTGGAGATGATGACGAGGTCGCGCTGTTGGGCAGCGATATCGCCGGCTGGCGCCAGCACGATGTAGTTGCAGCCGCTGAGCGCGACTGCCAGGGGTAGCAGCGCCAGGATCTTGAGACGGGACACGGGCCGAGCCTTATGAGAATGAGTTTCCTTTGCGGGGCCAATGGGTAGCTGCGGCGCAGCAATCCGGACATTGGACAATTTGTCCAATGTTGCAGTGCGAGATGTTGGGTCAAACAGGTCTGGATTGCCTGGCGTCAAGCCGGGCGGTCGGCTTTGGTTTTCAGGACGTTAAGGGCGCACGCATGGCGACGGCACAGACCCCCGCACTGGCGGATATCCACTCGGGCGAGCACGGCCACGACCAGGCCAGTCCCGGCGAGATCGCCATCGGCGTCATCATCGGCCGCACCTCGGAATTCTTCGACTTCTTCGTCTACGCGATCGCCTCGGTGATCGTGTTTCCGCGCCTGGTGTTCCCGTTCACGAGCGAGCTGACCGGCACCCTCTATTCCTTCATGATCTTCGCGCTGGCCTTCATGGCCCGGCCGATCGGCACCGTCATTTTCATGACTGTTGACCGCGAGTACGGCAAGACCGCAAAGCTGGTCTCGGCGCTGTTCCTGCTCGGCACCGCCACAGTGGCGCTGGCGTTCCTGCCCGGCTATTCCGAGATCGGCGTAGCCGCGATCTGGCTGCTGGCGCTGGCGCGTCTTGCGCAGGGTCTGGCCTGGGGCGGCGCCTGGGACGGCATGGCCTCGCTGCTGGCGCTGAATGCGCCGGCGTCCCAGCGCGGCTGGTACGCAATGGTGCCGCAGCTCGGCGCCCCGCTCGGGCTGATCGTGGCGAGTGCGCTGTTTGCCTATTTCGCCGGTCTCCTCTCGGCCGATGATTTCTTTGACTGGGGCTGGCGCTATCCGTTCTTCGTCGCCTTCGCCATCAACGTGGTTGCGCTGTTCGCCCGCCTGCGCATGGTGACGACAGAAGAATACGCCACACTGTTCGAGACTCGCGAACTCCAGCCGGCGCGGATCTCAGAGACGGTTGCACGCGAAGGCCAGACCATCATGCTTGGCGCGTTCGCGCCGCTGGCGAGCTTCGCGCTGTTCCACATGGTCACGGTGTTCCCGCTGTCCTGGGTCTTCCTGTTCACCCGCGAAAGCCCGGTGCGCTTCTTGATCATCGAGATCGTGGCGGCCGTGTTCGGCGTCGCTGCGATCGTGGCCTCCGGCATCATCGCCGACCGCGTCGGCCGCAAATCGCTGTTGATGGGGTCGGCAATCGCAATCGCGATCTACAGCGGCTTTGCCCCGCAGCTGCTCGATGCCGGCGCGTTCGGCGAGACCATCTACATGGTGATCGGCTTCATCCTGCTCGGCCTCTCCTTCGGCCAGTCCTCGGGCGCGATCGCCTCGAACTTCAAGCAGATGTATCGCTACACGGCCTCCGCCCTGACCTCCGACATGGCCTGGCTGTTCGGCGCCGGCTTCGCCCCGCTGGTCGCGCTGTTGCTCGCCACCAATCTCGGCGTCATCGCCTCGGGTGCGTACCTGCTGTCCGGCGCGTTCTGGACCCTGCTTGCGCTCTGGCTCAGTGGCCAGCGCGAAGCCGGTGACATGGACGCGGGTCAATCGTCGAACTGACGGGAATAAAGTTCGAGGCGGACGATCCTGTTGGCGGGACCGCTAACAGGAGATGCCATGAACGTCTGGTCGAATTCCGCCGGTCGGCGAAGCACTGCAAGCCTGGCTTTCGCGATTACGCTTCTTTGCGCTAGCGGCCCCGCCGGCGCGACCGGCAATGTCGCGCGGGGGCAGACGCTCTACAAGGGCTGTGCAGACTGCCACTCGATCAATGAGAACGGCGTCGGTCCGATGCACAAGGGCGTGGTCGGGCGCAAGGCGGGCAGCGTCGCGGGCTACGATTACTCGCCCGACCTGAAGAACTCCGGGATCGTCTGGACCGAGGACAATCTCGACAAATGGCTGACCGGGCCGCAGGCCATGGTGCCCGAAACCAAGATGTTCGTCGACGTGCCGGATGCGCAGGATCGCGCCGATATCATCGCGTATTTGAAGGAGAAGGCGCGGTAAGGCAGTGCAGGTCTCGTAGGGTGGGCAAAGCGAAGCGTGCCCACGATCTGTTGCTACAATTGATGAATGGTGGGCACGGCGCTGCGCGCCTTTGCCCACCCTACGGCAGCCGCGCCAGCCTCAATCCGTCACGATCTTCACGCGGTCACGCACCTTCACCTGCGCGGTGCGGTCGAGCCCGTTCAGCACGCGAAAGCGTTCGGCGGGATGATCGACGCCGGCCATGCGGTGCGAGAGCGATTCCACGGTGTCGCCGGGCTGCACGGTGATGACCTTGATGCGTAGCGGACGCGCGGCCTGGATCTCTTCGAGCGTCAGGCGGCGGAAGGAATTGACGGTCTCGCGCGCATTGCGCTCGCTCTCGGTCGACTTCTGCCGCGTGGCGAAGATGAAGCGGTAGACGTCGCTGCCGAAGCGCAGCGCATAGACCTTGAATTGCCACTGGTCGCCCTTGGCGGCGGCGGACGCGGCCGGGAAGCCGTTGATGGTCAGGTCTTCGGTCGAGGCCTTCTCGACGCCCTCCATCCAGCCGGAATTGAGGTAATCGCCGAGCGATTGTTCGGCCGGCACCCGCACGACATCGAAGCGCATCGCCTGCGAGCCGCCCTCGCGCACGCCGATCACCGCCTGTGCGGTGTTGTCGAGTGTAAAGTTATCGGGCGCCTGGAAGGTGAAGCCGAGCTTCGGATGCAGGAATCTGCGGCCGCGGACGAAGCCTTCGCTCGGATCCTCGCCATAAACGAGGTTGTCGATCGCGGCGAGATAGCTCTCGCGGTCGCGCTCGGCGCCTTCGGGCGCCGCATATTGCCGCGCGATCGTCTGCGCATTCTGCACCCGCTCGGGCGTTGCCGGATGCGACGATGTGAAATCCTGCGCGCGTGGATCGAGCGAGCTCTTGCCGGCCTTCAGCTCGGCATTGCGCTCCATCGCCGAGAGAAAGCGGGCGGCACCGTAAGGGTCGAAATGCGCCTTGGCGGAGATGCCGACGCCGATGCCGTCAGCCTCGAATTCCTGGTTGCGCGAAAAGCTCGCCATGGTGAGCTTGGTCTTGGCGAGCGCGAGCGCGGTCAGATCAGGGTCGTTGCTCATATCGGTGACGACACGGGTCACGATCGCGGCCTGACGGGCCTGGTCCTCGCGCATCGCGGCGTGCTTGGACAGCACATGCGCCATCTCGTGGCTGAGCACGGAGGACAATTCCGAGGTATCGCTGGCCAGCGCAATCAGCCCGCGGGTGACGTAGAGCTGGCCGTTCGGCAGGGCGAAGGCGTTCACTGCGCCGGAATTGAGGATGGTGACCTTGTAGCCCTGATCCGGGCGGTCGGAGGCGGCAACGAGGCGGTCGACAGTCTTGCTGACCAGTGATTCGAGCTTGGGGTCGTCGTATGTGCCGCCATAGCTCGCCAGGATCCGCTCGTGTTCCTTTTCGGTAGCGGGGGTCTGGGCGACGGCCGGCTTGGGCTTGGGCATCGCCACGGTTGCCGGGGTCGCAACAGTCTGGAACCGACCCATATCGCCGCAACCGGCCAGACCAGTGCCCAGCAGCAGGCAAAGCATGGCCGGCGCAGCCCGCAGGCGGCGTCCTTCGCCAATTTTGCGCTGTTCTAGCACCCCATTCACGTCGCTTAACCCGTGCCCGGCCTTAAGGCCTTACCCCAGTAGGCTCGTTTGCGCCCAGCAATTCAACCTGTCCCAACAGACGCACGTCGATACGCGGCCCCGTCGTCCCCTCAACCCAGCCCCGGACACGAATACGCCTGTTTTCCAGGGACTTAAGGGATATTCCTGCGCTTTCGAACGCCGGCAGGTTGCGCTTTGAAATAGTCACAGCAAAGCCGTGTGTCCAGTTTCGTCCGAAGTTGAGGTAGGTCATTGCCCCAGCTTGCCGGACCGACAGGACTTTGCCCTCGACCACCATAAAGCGCCCGATCCCGGCCAAAATATCGTCCGGACTTTCCGCGTTTTTTATGGCCGACGGGTCAGCCCAACTGCCCTTTTTTTGGCGCCGCGCCTCCGCCTCGGACGACATCAGGGCGGCTGAACAGTCCTTGTCGGAGATCTCGGCCGAGACCAGGGCGTCGCCCTGGGCGAGGAGCATCGACTGAACTGGGATGTCGCTCTCGCCGATAAACAGCAGCGCACCTTGGCGGCCGTAGCGGTCGGGCGTGTCGTCGGTGCCGCGCAGGATGACGTCGCGGCCGACGAGCAGCGAGGTCAGCGCCTGTCTGGTCGTTGCTGTCGCCTCGATGCCGGTGAGGCGAACCTCACGGCCGTCATCGAAACGCACGCTGCGCGCGTCGGTGATTGCGGCGACACGGCCTTCGCCTTGTGCTTCGAATTGGCACGGGGCTGCGACCGCGGGCAGACCTGCGGAGAGAAGGAATGCGACGATGAGGTGAAGCCGTTCAGTCACGAGACCCGCAGAGGTTGCATTGTGATATAGATTTACCCCAAGTTTAGTGAGTCGTGAAGACATTTCCTCACACTCCGTCATTGCGACGAGCCAAGCGACGAAGCAATCCAGAGTCTTTCCGCGGTGAGATTCTGGATTGCTTCCGCCTTCGCCAAGGCTTCGGCGGACAGGTCGCTGCGCTCGCAATGACGTGGAGATATCGATCCATGCCTCACCATTCCGCTTTGCGGAAAACATGAGCGGCAATCGTGCGCTCGAGACGCGCTTCTGCTTGCTGCGCTCTCGCGCATGCGGCATGATTGCGACAATAGCAATAATCAAGCCGCCATTCAGAGCAAGGCGATCAAGGGAGGTTGTTTTCAATGAAGCCTATTTTGTCGGGCATTTTTGCCGCCGCGTTGGCCTTCAGCGCGAGCGCCGTGCAGGCCCAGGACAAGCCTCCTCTCAAGATCGGCGGTATCCTCGACATGTCGAGCCTTTATGCCGACATCACCGGTCCGGGCAGCGAGACCGCGGCCAAGATGGCGGTGGAAGATTTCGGCGGCGAGGTGCTGGGACGCAAGATCGAGGTGCTGGCGGCCGACCATCAGAACAAGGCTGACCTAGCTGCCAACATCGCGCGCGACATGCTCGACAATCAGGGCGTCGAGATGATCTACGACGTCGCGGCCTCCGCCACCGCGCTTGCCGCCGGCGAGATCGCAAAGGCGCGGGGCAAGATCATCATCTTCAACGGCCCGGGCTCGATCCGTCTCAGCAACGAGGCCTGCGGCCCCACCACGATCCACTATGTGTTCGACACCTACGGCCAGGCTAACGTGACCGGTCTTGCCGCCGTGAAGTCGGGCCTCGACACCTGGTTCTTCCTCACCGCCGATTACGCTTTCGGCCAGGATCTGGAGAAGGACACCGGCGCCGTCGTCACCAAGACCGGCGGCAAGGTGCTCGGCAGCGTGCGCCATCCGCTCAATACGTCGGATTTCTCCTCGTTCCTGCTTCAGGCGCAGGCCTCGAAAGCCAAGGTGATCGGGCTCGCCAATGCCGGCGGCGACACCGTCAATGCCATCAAGCAGTCGGCCGAGTTCGGCATCATGAAAGGCGGCCAGAAGGTCTCGCCGCTGCTGGCCTTCGTCACGGACATCGACTCGATCGGACTTGAGACCGCGCAGGGACTGCTGCTGGCCGAAGCCTTCTATTGGGACATGAACGACGAGACGCGCGCTTTCTCGAAGCGCTTTCAGGAACGCGTCAAACGGCCGCCGACCTCGGCACAAGCCGGCGTCTATTCCTCCGTCACGCACTATCTGAAGGCCGTGAAGGCGGCCGGCACGACCGATGCGGCTGCGGTGATGAAGGTGATGAAGGACACGCCGATCAACGATTTCTTCGCTCACAACGGCAAGATCCGCGAGGACGGCCGCATGCTGCACGACATGTACCTGTTCGAGGTCAAGAAGCCGTCGGAATCGAAGGGCCGCTGGGACGATTACAAGCTGCTCGCCACCGTGCCGGGCAACGAGGCGTTCCAGTCGCTGGAGCAGTCGCGCTGCCCGCTGGTGAAGAAGTGACGGCGTGACGTCGTCACGCCGTCATCCCGGGGCGCGAAGCGAACCCGGGATCTCGAGGTTCCGGGTTCTCGCACCGCGAGCCCCGGAACGACGGAGATACAGAACAACGATAAGGAAGTTGTCCCATGAACGACATGGTCCTGCAAAAGCTCGAAGCCGGGCTGCTCACCATCACGATGAATCGCCCGGAGCGGAAGAACGCGCTCAATCCCGAGATGGTCGCGGGCCTGGTCGAGGCGGCGCGGCGCGCGGCTGACGATCCCGAGGTGCGCGCGGTGCTGTTCAAGGGCGCCGGCGGCTCGTTCTGCGTCGGCGGTGACGTCAAGTCGATGGCGGCCGGCCGCGCACCGCTGCCGTTCGAGCAGAAGCTTGCGAACCTTCGCCGCGGCATGGAGGTGTCGCGCATCCTGCATCAGATGCCCAAGCCGGTGGTGGCGCAGCTCGACGGCGCCGCGGCCGGCGCCGGCCTGTCGATGGCGCTGTCGTGCGATCTGCGTGTTGCCTCCGAATCCTGCAAGATCACGACCGCTTTCGCCAAGGTCGGCTTCTCCGGCGATTACGGCGGCACCTATTTCCTGACCCAGCTGCTCGGCAGCGCGCGGGCGCGTGAGCTCTACCTGACTTCGCCCGTGCTGACCGCGAGGGAAGCGCATGCGATCGGCATGGTGACCAGGGTCGTGCCCGACGCCGAGATCGACGCTGCCGCGCACGAGCTTGCGATGTCGCTGGCGCAGGGGCCATCGATCGCACTCGGCTTCATCAAGCGCAACATCAACAATGCAGAGCATCTTCCGCTGGAGGATTGCTTCGACGGCGAGGCGATCCACCACACCCGCTGCAGCGACACCGAGGATCACAAGGAGGCCGCCAAGGCTTTCGTCGAGAAGCGCAAGCCGGCTTTCAAGGGCGCATGACCATGGCATCCTATATGCGGCTGCGGCAGATCTGTCTGGTCGCGCCGCAACTCGCGCCTGTCATCTCCGATATCGCCGAGATCATGGGCCTTTCCGTCTGCTACCGCGACGGCAACGTCGCCAAATATGGCCTGGAGAATGCGCTGCTTCCGGTCGATACGATCCTGCTGGAGGTGGTCGCTCCGTTCAGGGACGGTACCACCGCCGGCCGCTTCATCGAGAAGACCGGCGGCCGTGGCGGCTACATGGCGATCTTTTGCTGCAACGATCCGGACGAACGGGGCCGCAATGCCAATGCGCTTGGCGTGCGCACCGCCAACGTGATCGACCACGCGCCCTATCACGGCGTCCAGCTCCATCCCCGCGACTGCCGCGCCGCCTTCATCGAATTCAACCACACCGAGGGCAGCGACGACATTTTAGGCGCCTATCCGCCGGCCGGGCCTGACTGGCAAAAATTCATCCGCAAGGATGTGACGCAGGCCTTGACGGCGGTGGAGATGCAGAGCCCGGATCCGCACGGCCTGGCGGCGCATTGGGGCAAGATCATCGGGGTTGCAGCCGATGGTACCGAACTGAAGCTGCCCAATGCGACCTTCCGCTTCGTGAAGGGCGCGAGCGAGATCATGAGCGGTCTGGAGTTTCGGGTGGCCGATGCGGCGAGCGTGTTGCATGCGGCGCGTGAGAAAGGGCTCGCGGTCGCTGGCAACGAATTCCTGCTGGGCGGCGTCACGTTCCACGTTCATTCGTGAGCTGTTGCGACAAATTCCGCTGTCGTCCCGGCCCCCGTGCGCAATTGCGCACTAGGCCGGGACGACAGCTGAGGTTGTGGCGACGCGAGAGTGATACGGCAAAGCGCAGCCGCAATCACCTCCCCTTAAAATTCGCCACCCGCCGTTCTTCCGTGGCCTTCACACCCTCCTTGAAATCCTCAGTCGCGCGCAGGCGGGTCTGTTCGGCGAGCTCGTGGTTGGTCGCAGCCATCACGCGGTCGGCGAGGCCGGCGCGCATCGTGGCGCGGGTGGAGAGCAGGCCGAGTGGCGAGCATTCGGCAATCTCGCCGGCGAGCTTCATCGCGGCTGATTTCACCTGGTCCTGCGGCACCAGTTCATTGGCGAGGCCCCACTTATACGCCTCTTCGCCGGTGACGCGGCGGCTGGTGTAGAACATCAGCTCGGCGTTGTTCTTGCCGATCAATTCGGGCAGCGTCGTCGTCAGGCCGAAGCCGGGATGGAAACCGAGCTTGGTGAAATTCGCGGAGAAGCGGGCTTCGGGGCAGGTGACGCGGAAATCCGCCGAGACCGCGAGGCCAAGGCCGCCGCCGATGGCTGCGCCCTGCACGGCGGCGACGATCGGCTTCTTTGCGCGGAAGATGCGCACGGCCTGGATATAGAGATGGTTGATCGGGCCGAGACTGTCGGCCGGATCGCCCTTGGCCTTCTTCTCGGCCTCCTGCGCTTCCTGCGCCTGCCGCGCGGGATCGCCAAAATTTGCGCCGGCGCAGAACGCCTTGCCTTGCGCCGAGAGAACGGAGGCGCGGATCTCGATGTCGCGATCGAACTCGTCGAGCGCGTCTGCGATCTGGTTGATCAGCGAAATGTCGAAGAAGTTCAGCGGCGGCCTGCGGATCTCGATGGTGCCGACGTGGCCAACTTTTTCGACGCCGATATCTTTGTAGGTGCTCATGATGTCCTCGAAGCGTTAGCGCAAACCAAGTCCGCGGGCGATGATGCCGCGCAGCACCTCGGTGGTGCCGCCCTGGATGGTGAGTTTCGGTGCGGTCTTGATGGCGAAGTCGAGCTGTCGCTCCAGTGTCTCGCGGTTGCTCGCCGTCTCCTCGACGAAGGCGGCGAGATCGCGCACGCGGTGCGGAAGCTGTTGCTCCCAGACCGTGCCGATGTCCTTGACGATGGAGGCTTCCACCACCGGCTCCTTGCCGGCTTGCAGCATGCCTGCGACCGACACCGACATGCGCCGCATGGTGTGAAGCTGCGCGACGAGCCGGCCGATGCCTTCGGCGCTGCGCGTATCGGGGGTGGGACCGACCGCGCGGACCAGCTCGGTCAGCACGTAGTAGGTCTCCAGGAAGCGCTCGGGCCCTGAACGCTCATAGGCGAGCTCGCTCGTCGCCTGCTTCCAGGCGCCGTCGACTTCGCCGAGCACGTGATCATCGGGCACGAAGAAGTCGGTGAAGACGACCTCGTTGAATTCGTACTGGCCGGTGATCTGGCCGATCGGATTCACCTTGATGCCCGGCTGCTTCATCTTGACCAGGAACTGGGTCAGGCCGTGACGGCGGTTTTCCTTGGTCGGTGGCGAGGTCCGGAAGATCGCGATCATGTAGTCGGCGATATGCGCCGACGACGTCCAGATCTTGGTGCCGTTGATGAGATAGCCGCCGTCGGTCTTGGTGGCGCGCGTCCTCGCCGCGAACAGGTCCGAGCCGGAATTCGGCTCGCTCATGCCGATGGCAAAGCAGATCTCGCCGCGGCAGATGCGCGGCAGGATATCCATCTTGATATGTTCGGGGGCGTATTTCAGCAGCACCGGCCCGCTCTGGCGGTCGGCGACGAAGAAGCGCCGCGTCGGCGCGTTGGCGACGCGCATCTCCTCGGTCACCACGTAGCGCTCGAGGAAGGAGCGCTCCTGGCCGCCATATTTCTTCGGCCAGGTCATGCCGATCCAGCCGCGCTCGCCGACGCGGCGACAGAATTCCGGCACATCGGTGTCCTCGCGGTTGGGCTTGAACGGGTTGAAGGTGCCGCGAGCCATCTCCTCGGCGAGGAACGCGCGCACTTCCTTGCGCAGCTCTTCGCATTTGGGCGGCAGGCGAATCGGATCGAAACGAAGCGCTGCGGTCATGTGTCTCATTCCTTCTCAGCGTGAGGCGACCAGCGGCCACAATTGATCGGCCCCTCTTGAGGCGACGAGCTTGCCGAGTTCGACGGCCCAGTAGCTTTCCGAGCCGAAATCGTCGCGCCATGCCAGCGCCCGTAGCGAATAACGGTGCAGGATGTGCTCGATGGTGAAGCCGATCGCGCCATGAACCTGGTGCGCGATGCCACCGCCCTTTTCCGCAGCTTCCGCGCAGCGGATCTTTGCGGCGGCTGCTTCGAGATAGACCTCGTCGTCGAACGACTTTGCGTTCGCGATCGCGTCAGCTGCCGAAGTCGCGGCCGCCAGTGCGGCGGCGGATTCGCCGGCGAGGCGGGCGAGATTGTGCTGCACCGCCTGGAATTTCGAGATCTTCTTCTCAAAGGCGACGCGCTCATTGGAATAGCGCACGGAGATGTCGAGCATCGATTCCAGTGCGCCTGCAATCTGCAGGCTGCGCGCGACGCCGCCCATCAGCATCATCGCGGTCTGGTCAAAGCCACCAGGCGCGGCCTTGATGGTGAGGGGCTGGAGCTTGTCCAGCGTCACGGTATCGCTGTGGTCGTAGCCGACATTGAGGCCGGAATCGATCCGCGCCTTGCTCGCGTCGACCAGCGCGATCGCGACACCGTCCTTGCCGTGCGCCAGCACCGCAAAATGCTTGGCCGATTTCGCAAAAGGCACGCCGCGGCAGCGGCCCGAGACGGCGCCATCGGCATCGACAGTGATGCGATCCTTCGGCGAGGCCGGCAGCACCGTCATCTCGCCTTCGGGTGAGGCGATCTTCACCTGCGCCAGCAGCCAGCCTGCCAGCATGGTCTCGGCCAGGGGAACCGCGACCGCGAAGCGGCCCGCTGCGTTCAGCAGCGCAAATCCGTCGGCAAGACTGGCGCCGGAGCCGCCGAGATCATCGGGGACCCAGGACAAGGGCAAGCCGGCTTCGCTCAGCGCCTGCCACAGCGGCGCCTGCCACGAATTGTTCTTGTCGTTGTTGATGGTTTGCGGATCGGCAAGATCGGCGAAGATCTTCTCCGCGGTCTCGACGACGATATTGTCACTCTCCGCCACAGCGTTCCCCGTGTTTGCCATTGGCGCGTCGACCCAAGGGGCGGTGCGCGATCTCTTCTTGCGCCGGATGATCCGAAAAAGCCATGGCCCTGACAAGCGTTGATCGCAGGTCAACCTGCGGGGCGGGCATGGGCGATAAGCTAATTCCGCTTAGCGGAGTTTGCTCGATTTGCAGGGCGCGGCAAACTCGCTAAACAGGGCGCCAGAAACTTACAGAGGGAAGGACATCCGGATGGCCAAGGACAGTTTGTGCGCAATCGTGACGGGGTCCGCATCCGGCCTCGGTGCTGCAACCGCAGAAATCCTCGCCCGAAACGGGGCGCGGCTCGTCATCAACTATTCGTCGAGCAAGACCGAAGCCGAGGCCACGGCGGAAGCGTGCCGCAAGGCGGGCGCCGCCGAAGTGCTGGTTGCGCAGGGCGACGTCTCCAAGGATGACGATTGCCGCAGGATCGTCGCGGCTGCGAGCGGCTGGGGCAAGCTCGACATCCTCGTCAACAATGCCGGCACCACCAAGCACGTTGCTTATGGCGATCTCGACGGACTATCGGCGGACGATTTCCAGCGCCTGTACGGCGTCAATACGGTCGGACCGTTCCAGATGGTGCGTGCTGCGCGCAGCCTGCTCGAGGCCGGTGCGAAGGCATCGGGGCGAACGTCGGCGGTCGTCAACGTGTCCTCCGTCGCCGGCATCAACGGCGTTGGCTCCTCGATGGCCTATGCCGCGAGCAAGGGTGCACTCAACACCCTCACACGGTCGCTGGCCGTCGCGCTTGCGCCGATGATCCGGGTCAACGCGGTCTGTCCGGGCTATATCGATACGCCCTGGTTCACCAAGGGCCGTGGTGAGGAAGGCGCGAAAAAGGTGCGTGACGCCGTGTTGGCGAAGGTGCCGCTCAAGGTGGCCTCGTCCGCCGCGGACATCGCGCAGCTCGTCTGCTTCCTGGCGCTGCCGGCTTCCGGCAACATGACCGGCGAAGCCGTGCGCATGGATGCCGGGATGCATTTGATCACGTAGCTTTCGGCGCGCTCTCTCCGCGTCATGGCCGGGCTTGACCCGGCCATCCACGTGTTGCCGCGCGGACCGAAAGACGTGGATGCCCGGGTCAAGCCCGGGCATGACGATGCGGAGGCAATGCCCTCCGGCGCTTTAAGGCGCTACCCCTTGATCACGCCACTCGCCACCAGCCGGTGCCAGATGAACAGCACCACCACAGCGCCGATCGTGGCCATGATGAAGCCCGCGCCCTGATCCGGGCCGTAATGGCCGATGGCCTGGCCGATGAAGGTCGCCAGAAACGCACCGGCGATACCGAGGATGGTGGTGAGGATAAAGCCGCTCGGGTTGTTCGGTCCCGGTGCCAGAAAACGCGCGATGAGGCCGGCAACGAAGCCGACGATGATGATCCACAACAGGCCGCCCATGCTCATGTCAGTGCTCCCCTTGCCAACGGCATGATCCGGAAAAGTGTGCAGCGGTTTTCCGAGAAGATCATGCTCAAGCGATAACCTAAAGCGCGATTGTGATTGATCCTGATCTCATCGCGCTTGAGGTCAGAGTTCGATTAAATTCGTCCCGAAAGCTCGTTCTCGGTCGGTAGCCGTCCGTCCGGCGTCAGATGATCGACCACCTGCGGCAAATACTGGCTGAGGCCGGAGAGCAGCTCATCGCGCGACAGGCCGCTTTGGGCCGACAGGCTCTGGATCTGGTCAGCGCCGAGCGCATTGGCGAGATCGCCGGGTGCGATCGGCTTGTTCTCGCCCTTGCCGACCCAACTGTTTGCGGTCTCGCCATGGCCGCCTTGCTGGAGCTGGTTGAGGAGATCGCCGAGGCCGCCGCTCAGCACGGAGCCGGCCGCGCCGCCCGCGAGCAGGCCACCGAGGCCGCCCTTGAGGAGATCACCGAGACCGCCACCGCCGCCGAGAGCACCACCAGGTCCCGCATTCGCGGGTGGGGGCACGGGAGTCGGCGCCGGCTGCGGCACGGCGCCCGGCTGGCTTGCGGTCATATGCTTGAATGCCTTCCAGGCGAGCAGGCCGAGGATCGCCATGGTCATCGGCGACATGCCGCCGGAGGAGGATTGTGAGCTCGGCGTGCTCGGGCCACGGGGCCCGTTCTGCATGCCGTTGAGGACATCGAGTAGACCCATGGTGCTCTCCTTTGGCGTTCTCGTTCGGCGAGCTCTCGCCGCTGACAGCGCCCCCGGAGCGAAAACATATGGGCCTCTCATGACGGTTACAAGGCAGCTGCGCCGTGGCCGCGATGGGCAGCCGGCCTCGCCTCTGCCTGCTGGCTCTGCTATTGAAAGCCCGTCATTCAGGGAGCAGGTCAGGTGGTGACGGATCGACCGATCGTTGTGGCCGGCGCGGGCGCCATCGGCTGTTTTGTCGGAGGTCAGCTCGCCGCTGCCGGTCGCCGGGTCGCACTGCTGGTGCGGCCGCGGGTGAAGACCGAGATCGAGCGGTTCGGCCTGCGGCTGACGGATTTCGACGGCTCCGAGACAAAGCTCGATGCGGGACAGCTGGCGCTGTCGGAGGATCCTGCGATCCTCCACAGTGCCGGCATCGTGCTTGTCACGGTCAAGAGCGCCGACACGGCTGATGTCGCGGACCAGATCGCGCAGCACGCGCCGCAGGATGCCGTGATCGTGTCGTTGCAGAATGGCGTCGGCAACGTTGCCATTCTGAACGAACGTCTCGGCGGCCGCCGCGTGCTCGCCGGCATGGTGCCGTTCAACGTGGTCGCGATGGGCGAGGGACGTTTCCATCGTTCGACCTCGGGCGACATTATTGTCGGCGAGGATGCGGACAACACGGCGGCGGCGCTCTCGGTAGCCGGTCTCACGACGCGTGCCAACCGCGACATCACCGCCGTGCAATGGGGCAAGCTGATCATCAATCTGAACAACGCGCTCAGCGCGTTGTCCGACATGCCGCTCGCGGCCCAATTGGCAAGCCGTGACTGGCGACGGCTGTTCGCCGACCAGATGGCTGAGGGCCTCGCCGTGCTCAAGGCCGCCGGCATCACGCCGGCCTCGGCGACGCCGATCCCGCCGAACTGGACCCCGACCTTGCTGCGACTGCCCGACATGATCTTCAACGCGATCCTCGGGCGCACGATGAAGATCGATCCGCAGGCGCGCTCCTCGATGTGGCAGGATCTGAAGCAGGGCCGCAAGACCGAGATCGACTATCTGCAAGGCGCGGTCATCGCGCTTGCCGAGCAGAACAATGTCGAAGTGCCGCTGATGCGCCGCATTGTTGCGCTGATCAAGGAGGCGGAGACATCAGGCAAAGGCCCGCCGCGGCTTTCGCCGCAGCAGATTCGCGGCGTGGTTTGAGAACGACGGAGGAACCAATGAGGCGTTGCCTTAGGATCGGGCTCGCGCTGACCGCGCTCTGCGAGGCATCGACGCTCGCTTACGCGAGGCCGCCGACCGTCATGAATTCTCCCGGCTATGACGCGCGCCTGCAGGAGAGCCGCAAGGCGCTGGGCAATTCACAGACAGCGACAACACCCGCGGACGTTCCAGCCGCCGCCCCGAAGCGCAGCAAGAAAAAACACGCGAACTGAAGCTACACCTCCGCTTGTCCGGGATGACAGCGGAATGCGGGGAGCGCTGTCTCAGCCCTTCTTCGCCGGCTTGCTGGGCGTCGGGCTGAACAGCTTCTTCAACTCGCTCAAACCTTCCGACAGGCGCGGCCATTCGCAGGTGAAAGAGCCCTTGGTGCAGGGCGCGCCCTTTTGTCGCAACACCTTCGGCCGCTCGACCGGAACGGGCACGCGCTCGACCTCGGTGCGCAGCGCGACCTGCTGAAGCTGCTGCACTTGCTGTTCCTGCTGCTCGTGTTGCTGCCGCGCGGTCGCCCGTGCCGCTTCATTGCTGCGGCGCTGATCGGCGAGATAGGCAGTGTAGGATTCGTCGATCCTCTTCTGCTCCTCCGGTGTCGGGTTGGGACCTGCGATGTCGAAGCTGCGATCCTGGAGGAAGTCGTAATAGGTGTAGCCCCCGCCTGCCTTGCGGCGGCCCGCGAACTTTGCATTGCAGTCGGCGAGTGCCGCGGTCTTTTCGGCCTTGCTTGCGGATCTTTCGGCAGCGTCGGCGCATTCCTCGAAATCGACAGGCGCGCGCTTCCACCATTGCGCCTGGGCATGCGGCAATGTCAGCAGAAAAAGTCCTGCTGCGGCAACGAGAACCGGCGCCGCGCGACGCGATGCAACTACGTCAGACATTCTAAGAGAGTATTCCTCGCAAACTCAACCCAGACTGAGTCGTGACCGATTTTTGCCTCTTTCTCGCCGGCTTGTCACCCATGGAACCAGGGAAATTCATGGCTGGGTTGCTGACATTTTTTGCTTGACGTGGCTCGGGAGTCACAGCCCCGCAGCGCATGATGCGCTTAGAATTTTATCGGTTTGATGCGACAGGGACATGTTCGTCATGAGAGCGCTGAGCTGGATGGCCGCAATCGCTTTGGTGCTGATTTGCGGCCGCGCGCTGGCCGCGGAGGACGAGATCCCTCACGACAAGCCGGTGAAGGTCGTGGCCGATGCGCGGCTCTCGGTCGGCGGGCAGGGACTGTTGCCGCTCTATCTCTCCAGTGACTGGTCGATGCCGTTGCCTGCGATCTCGCGCGCCGTCATCGTGCTGCATGGCCGCCTGCGCAATGCCGACGAATACTACCTCTCGGCCCACACCGCACAGGTCGCTGCCGGCGACGATGGCAAGAGCGCGCTCATGATCGTGCCGCAGTTCCTGGCGCAGGTCGATGTCGACGCCCACAAGCTGCCCGCCGATATGCTGCGCTGGTCGCTGGCGGGTTGGGAGGGCGGCGAAGCCGCGCTTGCGCCCAATCCGGTTTCCTCCTTCGCGGCGCTCGATGCAATCCTGGCAAAGCTCTCCGACCGCCGCATCTTCCCGAACCTGAAGCAGGTCGTGATTTCAGGTCATTCCGGCGGTGGCCAGGTCGCGCAACGCTACGCCATCGCCGGCAAGGGCGAGACCGCGCTGTCGCGTCAGCATATCGGCGTTCGCTACGTCGTCGCCAATCCGTCGTCCTATGCTTATTTCAGCGGCGAACGGCCGGTGCCGGCGATTGCCGCGTCCTGCCAAGGCTACAATGTCTGGAAATACGGCATGGACGGGCGGCCGCCTTATCTGGCGGACGCAACGCCTGAAGCGCTGGAGCAGCGCTATGTCGAGCGTGACGTGATCTATCTGCTCGGCACGCTCGACACCAAGCCCGCGGCGGACAAGAGCTGCATGGGCGAGGCACAGGGCCCCAATCGCTACGTCCGCGGTCATGCCTATGCCGACGCGATGGCCAAGCGCGGTCACGGCACGCCCAATCACAGGGTGTGGGACATCGCCGGTGTCGGCCATGACGGCGACAAGATGCTGACCTCGAAATGCGGCCTCGCCGCGCTGTTCGATATCCCGGGCTGCGGCGCGGAGCGCTGACCTGGACGTCTTGAAGGCTGGCACGGGCGCACGCCGAATAAGATCATAAAAGGACCAAACGCCATGACGATTACCATCGCAGCGAACAGCGTGCCGAAACCGCCGGCCGATATCATCGAAGGTTTCAGGAATGCGCCGACCTCGATCATTTCCGACAATCTCAGCCGGCTGCCGGGCGCGGTCGGGCTGAAACCCTATCATCGCAGCGGCAAGCTGGTGGGTGCGGCCTTCACGGTGCGCACCCGGCCCGGCGACAATCTCGCCATCCACCGCGCGCTCGAGCTGGTCGGCCCCGGCGACGTCATCGTGGTCGATGGCGGCGGTGACGAGACGAGGGCGCTGGTCGGCGAAATCATGAAAAACATCGCGCAATGGCGCAAAGCCGAAGGCTATGTGATCGACGGCGCGATCCGCGATGTCGCGGCCTTCGCCGCCGACGACTTCCCCTGCTTCGCCCGCGCGGTGATTCATCGCGGCCCCTACAAAAACGGCCCGGGCGAGATCAACGTGCCCGTCACGATCGGCGGCAGCGTGATCTCGCCCGGCGACATCGTGGTCGGCGACGAAGACGGCGTGGTGTCGTTTCCCGCCGCCGGCGCCGCGGCCCTGCTGGAGGCGGTGCGCGTCCAGATCAAGCGCGAGGACGACACGCTGAAGGCAATCCGCGAGGGCCGCTACCAGGGGGCTTATGGCAAGTCCTGAACACGGCGCCGCTTAAGTCAAGGCAATGGCCGGATCGATCCTAGACCGAACTCGGCCATCGCTACGTTCAAAGTGCTTTTCGCGATCTCTGTTTCGGTCAAGGCTCTCATATTTGTTATGCTGAGGTTGCTTCGCGTGGTGAGGAATTGCTTAACTGTCTTGCCTGGCGTTCTCGTCCTGTTGGTCTCTGTCGCCTCCGCCGATAGCGAGCGGCGAATGACGGAAGAGGTCTACGCAAAAGCCAACAGTCTCTCCCCTGACGTGGTCCGAAGCCGTTTTGCTGCCAGTGGAGTGCTGCGATGCCCAGGTGGAGATAGCAGCGCTCAAGTGACTGGAGCGCGCGATGTGATCACGACCGCGGCTCACGCGTTTCGAGACCTTTGCAAGCCGCCGATGTCGCCGGACAAATGCATATTCGAGTACTATCTGGGAGCGGAGAAGCGGGCCGTTCCTTTGTCCGCAAAATTGTGGATGGGCACTTGCTTCGAACACGGGGCGAAAGCTGTTGCCGGCGATTGGGCAGTCGCAAAGCTCGCCTTTCCCGCAGAGGTCACGCCTTACGAGATCTATGAAGGGGCTGACATCCTTGTCGAGCTGGAGCGTGTCCTGGCGGCTGTCGGTTACGATATCGAGGCCGCAGGAAAGGCGGACAGATACGGGCCGTTCAACAAGACAATGCAGGAATGTCAGATCCGCGACGTAAGGGACTGGTCCATATTTGAAACGAACTGCGAGTTCACAGTCGGGGCATCGGGTAGTGCGCTGCTTCGTCTGCTGGGCGGCCGAATGACCCTGTTCGGCGTTCTCAGCGGCGACTATCACGATCAAGCATATTGCCCCCGCGGTCGCTGCGAGTTCAGGAGCCGGCAATGGTCCAGCGTATACGTGACCTTGAAAGGCGAATTCAAAGACCGGCTTCTGGCCGCGGTGAGCCAATCTGCTGCAAAATGAAACCTAGAAGGCAGCGAGGGCTTCCGATTCGGCGCTCGCTTTGATATGAACAGCTCCAGGCAACCCGTCTCATCGGCGGGTTCCGCGGTCCCGTAGCTCAGCCGGATAGAGCGGCGGTTTCCTAAACCGTAGGTCGCATGTTCGAGTCATGCCGGGATCGCCAGCCTTCACCTAGTCGAGCGATGAAGAGACGCGCTCCAGCGAGCTCGCGGCTTTCTTCCGCCATCCTTCGTTAAGCATGTCGTAGGTCGCGCTATGGTCGCGGTCAAAGCCGGTATGCTCGAGCCGGAGATCGGTGCCGCCAGTCGACGAGAGCCTGAGTGTCCAGGCCACGCTCGTGTCCAGAGGCCCTCCGCGCCAGGAGTATACCAGTCGCGAGCCGGGCTCGACCTTCAAGACCTCGCACCGGACGACGCCGTCAAATCCTGGCGCCGGCGCCGCGCGAAACGTGAAGCGGCGGCCGGCCTCGGGTTTGATGTCGTTGGGCATCAGCCAACTTTCGAGCAACCGAGGCTCTGTCAATGCACGCCAGACTTTGCGTGGCGGTGCGGATAGCTGGTAGTCAACAATGATCGCGCGCTTGTCCGTGCGCTCTTCTTGATCACGCATCGTCAGGCTCCTTCAGAGTTTCTCGCAAGCCGATCCGGGTTCTTCTGACCGGCGGAGCGTGAGGCTGCTCGCTTTCGCCCTGGCCACGTCTGAACGCCCGGCAGGAGCCGTTCGAAGGTGATGAAATGAAGAACAAGCCAGATCAGCACGCTCCGCAGCACGCTCGCAGTGCGTCCCCCCATCACGAAAAGTATCTGGTGATCGTTGGCATCAAGGGGGAAGAGTGCCGCGAATCGACCGATTGCAACGGCTTGTGCGAAGGTTGAGAAGCTAAATGGCCGGATGAGCCGGCCCTGGCTCCGCGCGATGACTTGTTCTGCCGCATAGACGCCGGAAACTGCCGCCGCCAATGCAGATGCGCGAAACGGCGCGCCGGTCGGTCCATTCGGGTGCGCACTATCGCCGACGGCGAGAATCGCGGGATGAGACACCGACCTCAAATCGGTTCCGACGACCACGCGATCTTGAGCATCAACCTGCAGCCCGGCCTGCCTCGCCATCGCGGGAGCGCGCATGCCTGCAGCCCAGATGCATATGTCGAAGGGAATGCGCCGCCCGCTGGCGGTCATCGCCGCATCGCTCTCAATCCCGGTAACTCGTTCGTCGTCGACAAGCTCGATGCCCAATCTTGTCAGGTCGCGTCTGATAACGGATCGAACCTTGGCGCTGCTGAAGTCGCCAACACTCGTGGGGCTCAGCAGCGTCACGCTCATATTGGGCCATGTCGATTTGGCTTCGCCCGCAGCCTCGACAGAAAGCGGTCCGCCGCCAACGGCAAGCACGCGAGCGGGGCGCCCGGAAATCTCATGAAGCGCGGCTCGCAGCGCGGCGGCAGAGCGCGGACCTTCACCCGGATCAAGGCGAAAGGCATGCTCTGGCGCGCCAGCGGCATTGTCGGTGTCGACATGTGAGCCCAGCGCGTAGATCAGTTGCGTGAAAGCAATCGTGCGCGGTGAGCCATCCTCTTCGATCGTGACGCTATTCCGAATGGGATCGAGCGACACCACGCAAGCACGTATGAACTGGACATTGGTGCGGCGCAGATATCTTGAAAGGGACGCGATCCGCGGTTTGACCGGGGCGACCATCGTCTCCTGCAGTCGGACACGCTCGACGAACTGTTCATTGCTATTCACCAGTGCAACGCGAAGCCCAAGCCGGCGTCGACCCAGTCGAAGAGCCGCCATCATGCCCGCATATCCAGCTCCCAGAACCACGACGTCGTAGGCTTCATGACTTGATCCGGGTGATCGGGACATCGATTGCTTCCTCTGCACACGCTTCTGTTTGGAGAAGAGGCTAGGCATAGCGCGACGCGGCCATGGCAAGCACTGCGACTGCGAGAAGAATAGCCGCGCCGCGATACGCCATCGCCAATTGAGATCGCACCTTTGGCTGGTCCCCCGGGGACGTCCGCAGCCTCCGCAACGCGCTACGGATGACGGTTATTTGAATAACGAGCGCGACGATTGCCGCCACGGCGCCTGCGCCCAAAAGCTGCTCCGTGGGCCCAAACGAACCCTCATGCAATGCCTTCCAAAGGTAAGCACCTGACAGCACCGCCACGGCAGCCGCGCCCAACTGCGGAGCGAACAGTTGCTGACCATCATTCCCCGTCGTCCAAGCGCATGCGAAAGTCGAGCCGGCCCAGAACGTGGCAGCGAGAATGTGGAGCGAAATGGCTATAAGCAGAACCGGCTGCATAGGGATCTAGACCTTTTGCACGAAGCTATTTGGATATACATGATGTATATTGAAATTCAAGAGGCGGAACGTGCCTAAGCGTGCCTATGTCAGCGTGGCGCGGGCTGAGGCCGCCGCGGCGAAACGGAACCAGGTCGTTCAGGCCGCTGCGCGGTTCCTTCGCGAGGAGGACAGCATCACCACCTTTTCGCTCGACGCAGTCGCAAAAGCGGCAAAGGTGACGCGCTTGACCGTCTACAACCAATTCGGCTCGCGCCGTGGGCTGCTCGAAGCAGTGTTTGATGATATCGCCCGCCGGGGAGGGCTCGCACGCCTGGAGGACGCCGCTGCCCATTCCGACCCTGAAAAGGGCCTCGAGATGATGGTTCGGATCTTCTGCGAATTTTGGGACAGCGACCCCGCGGTGGCGCGTCTTCATGACGCCATGGCGATTGACCTGGAATTCGCCCAAGCGCTCGCGGCGCGGAACGAGCGTCGGCGGCCGCTCATTGGAGAATTGATTGCACGAATAGCTGCCAAAGACACGCCGATCAGCGCCAAGCGCGATGCTGTCGATCTGATTTACGTCCTTACCAGCTGCGCGACCTTTCGGATGCTCTCGGGAGCGAGATCCGTCTCCGCCATCTGCGCCTTGCTCACGAACGCCACGAAGGCAGCGGTGGCCAAGATCAAGTGAAGGGCATACAAGCGGCCGGGTTGAATCCCGCCGTGAAAATCGACAAGCCAAACCAACCAGGTCAGTCGCAGTCGACGTACCCTGATGGAAAATCGTCCGCGGCTGATTTGCTTCGCTGGTGTGAAAATTGCTAACAGAGGCCGCCGGGCTGGAAGCGCACCTTCCAGCCCGGTCCATGTTTACCTGATCCGGAGACGATGATGCCTTTCGACTTGATCCTGCGCGGCGGGCGGGTGATCGACCCCTCGCAGAAGCTCGATGCCGTGACGGATGTCGCGTTTTCGGGTGGCAAGGTCGCCGCGGTCGGCTCCGGGCTCAAGGCGGATTCCGGCACTCAAGTTCGCGACGTCTCGCAGTTCATCGTGACCCCCGGGCTGATCGATCTCCACACTCATGTCTATTGGGGCGGCACTTCGCTCGGTATCGATGCCGAGGAGTTCTGCCGCAACTCCGGCGTCACCACGTCGGTCGACACCGGCAGCGCCGGCCCCGGCAATTTCGCCGGCTTCCGCAAGCATGTGATCGAGCCGAGCCAGGTCCGCATCCTCGCTTATCTGCACGTCTCCCATGCCGGCATTTTCGGCTTCTCGCACCGGATCATGGTCGGCGAGAGCGAGGAATTGCGGCTGATGAACCCGATCGAGGCGGCCAAGGTGGCGGACGCCAACCGCGACGTCATCGTCGGCATCAAGGTGCGGGTCGGGCTGCACTCCTCGGGCACATCAGGCGCCGTGCCGCTCGATATCGCGCTCCAGGTCGCCGACGAGGTCGGCATGCCGTTGATGGCGCATATCGATCATCCGCCGCCGACCTATGAGGACGTGCTGGCGCGCCTGCGCCCCGGCGATGTGCTGACCCATGCCTTCCGTCCCTTCCCGAATTCGCCGGTGACCGCGCAGGGCACGGTGAAGAAGGCGGTGCTCGACGCGCGCGAGCGCGGCGTGCTGTTCGACATCGGCCACGGCAAGGGCTCGTTCGCGTTCAAGACCGCGCGCGCCATGCTCGCCAACGGCTTCTATCCCGACACCATCTCATCCGACATCCATCAGCTCTGTATCGACGGCCCGGCCTTCGACCAGGTGACGACCATGTCCAAATTCCTCTGCATGGGCATGCCGCTGTCGGACGTGATCAAGGCCTCGACCGAGAATGCCGCGATGGCGCTGCGGCGGCCCGAGCTCGGCAGCCTCAAGCCCGGCAGCGTCGGCGATGCTACGCTGGTCTCGGTGAAGCAAGGCCAGTTCGACTATGAAGACGTCGTCGGTGAGCACCTCATCGGCGACAAGAAGATCGTTTCGGAGGGCGTCGTCATCGGCGGCCGCTGGTGGCACCCGAACTAGGTTTGCTCACGATAGAATTGCAGCAATTGCGCGCCTGCCGGTGAGAGCCAGTCGGGCGCGCCGGCGATGTAGCCTTCGACCTGGCCGCTCGTCCCGATGAGATAGGTGATGGGCATGCCGACGATGGGAAACATCTCTGTCGATGCTTGCGCGGCTGCGCCATAGGCGTCGACATAGCAGGCGAGGTTCTTTACGGCGAGGCCGGCAAGGAACGCGGTGATCTTGCGCAAATCTCTCGTGTCGGTGCAGACAGCGACAATATCCAGACGGTCGCGTTGCGATCCGGCGAGGCTCGCCAGCCCGGGCAGGTCGAGCCGGCAGGCCGCGCACCACGTCGCCCAGAAGTTGACGAGGGTGATGCGTCCCGGCTTTGCCGTCACCACCACGTCTTTTCCATGCAGGTCCTGAAGCCGTATCGGCGGCATCGCCGCGCGCGGCCGCACCACCGTGAACTGGCTGCGGCCGGCTTCGAACACCGGCGGCCAGCTTTCCTGCGCACCGCCCGCAGGCAGAAAGGCAAGAAGCGCCGGCGCGGCGATCAGGAGCGATCGCCGCGACAACGCGTGGTGTGTCTCACGCATGGATATAGGCCCAACCCCTCAGTTGCAGATCCACGACGCGCCCGATGCCGAAGGGCACGAGGTTCGCACCCGGGATCAGCGGGATCGAGAGCTGCTCCTTGGCTTCCGCGATCGCCTTGGACGAAGCGCACATGCTGTAGGTGAGATCAGGCAGCGACTGGCGTAGCGTCGCCAGCGGCTCGGCCAGCGGGGTCTTGTCCGCCCTGAAGACGTCGATGCCCTTGCCATTGGCGACGACCTCGATCAGCAGGCGGGTACCCTTGTCGGCAAAGTGCTTGGCGAGATTGGCGGAATAGCTGATCGCGTGTCCGATGACATAAGGCTCGTTGCTGTCGATCAGGATCACGACGCCATCAGCGAGGCGATCCTCCCTGGCCGCGGCCGCGCCGCCAGCCGTGAGGATCGCGGTGCCTGCGAGCAGGCCCCTGCGGGACCATCTGATGGCAGAGATCATGGTGGCGATGCTGCCGTTTAGAACCGACGCGGCGCGATCGGCGCCTTACTGTTGCGACCCCACAGCACGAACAGGCTGAGCGCGAGCAGGATAATGTTGAGTGGCGTCACCTCGGCCTCGCCGCGCGAGAGATGGAAGGCGAGTGCAATCACCTGCAACACCGAGCAGCCCAACGCGGCGAGCACCGTCAGCCGCGGCAGGATCCGCGTCAGTGCCGGCAGCAGAATGCCGATCCCGCCCGCGAGATCGACAAGTGCGATGGAGCGAACGAAAGTTTCGGAATACTGGCCGGCCCAGGGCATCATGGCGGCCAGCTGCGGAATGGGCGTGGTCAGCTTGACCAGCCCCGCCCCGACAAACGCGAAGGCGATGAGGATTTGCGCGGCCCAGAGGCCGATGCGAAGGGCGCGGCCGGGTGTGGCGGTCTCGAAGGTGGTGGTCGACATGGTGGCTTCTCCAAAATGTGAGGGCTGCCACCATTTGATGGTTTCACTGTTTTTGATCATTATCGGTTCCAGGATCGATTCCTTTCCTGAACGTTGATGATCTCATGGATTCCCTGGTCAGCATGCGGGTGTTTTGCCTGGTCGCGGAGCTGAAGAGCTTTGCGACCGCGGCGCAGCGCCTGCGCATATCGCCTGCGATGGCGAGCAAGCATGTGATGCAACTCGAGAAGCGGCTGGGCACGCGGCTGCTCAACCGGACCAGCCGGCGCGTCAGCCTGAGCGAGAGCGGTGCGCTCTATTTCGAGCAGGCGCGGCAGATGCTGGATTCGCTCGACGAGGTCGAAGCTGCCGTCAGCAAGGCGACCGTCGTGCCGCGCGGCACGCTACGGCTGACCGCGCCGGTGTGGATGGCGAACACGATCTTCGTGAGCGTGCTGGCCGACTACCAGGCGCGCTATCCCGAGGTGCGTCTCGACATTGATCTCAGCGGGCGGCTGGTCAATCTGGTCGAGGAGGGATTCGATCTCGCCTTGCGCGCGACCGGGGCACCCGATGAGGCGCTGATCGCACGGCCCATCACCGGCGTTCCGTTCTACATGGTCGCCGCGCCTGCCTTCCTCAAACGCGCGGGCCGCCCGAAGACGTTCGCTGATCTCTCAGGCAAGGCCTTGTTGCACTACGCGCTTTATCCGGGCGAGAGCTTCTCCATCGAGGGCGAGCACGGAACCGAGACCATCAAGCTCAACCCCGTGCTGCGCAGTGGCAACGAAACGCTGCTGCACATGGCGGCGCTGGAAGGCATGGGCCTCGCCTTCCTGCCGAAATGGCTGGTCGCCGAGGACATCGCGGCTGGAGGGCTCGAGCACGTCATGCCCGAGCACATCATCTTCGTCGGAAAGCTGTTCGCAGTCTATCCGAGCCGCAAATATCTCTCCGCGAAAGTGAGGACCTTCATCGACTTCATTGCCGCCGACAAGCGGATGAAATAGCGCCCCTCTACAGCGATCTCGCGATCAGCAGCTTCATGATCTCGTTGGTACCGCCGTAGATCTTCTGGATGCGGGAATCGATGAAGATGCGCGAGATCGGATATTCCTGCATGTAGCCATAGCCGCCGAACAGCTGGAGGCATTCGTCGGCGGTTTGCACCTGCTTGTCCGAGCACCAGTATTTTGCCATCGACGCCGTGACAGTGTCGAGATCCCCGACAACCAGGCGCTCGATGCACCAGTCGACAAAGACGCGTGCGATCATGGCTTCGGTCTTGCGTTCGGCCAGCGTGAAGGCGGTGTTCTGGAAATCCAGCAGGGGCTTGCCGAACGCCTTGCGCTCCTTGGTGTATTCGGTGGTGAGCTTGACGGCGCGCTCCATCGAGGCGACGGCGCCGACCGCGAGCGCGAGGCGCTCCTGCGGCAATTGCTGCATCAGCTGGACAAAGCCCTGGCCTTCCTCCTTGCCGAGCAGGTTTTCCGGCGGCACGGTGACATTGTCGAAGAACAGTTCCGACGTGTCGGAGGCGTGCAGTCCGATCTTGTCGAGGTTGCGTCCGCGCTTGTAACCTTCGGCGCCTTCGGTCTCGACCACGATCAGCGAGATCCCCTTCGCGCCCGCTTCGCCGGTGCGGGCGACCACGATGACGAGGTCGGCGGCCTGGCCGTTGGTGATGAATGTCTTCTGGCCGTTGATGACGTAGGAATTGCCCTGCTTCTTCGCTGTGGTCTTCACGGCTTGCAGGTCCGAGCCGGTGCCGGGCTCGGTCATGGCGATGGCGCCGACCATCTCGCCTGTGGCCATCTTCGGCAGCCAGCGCTTCTTCTGCTCCTCCGAGCCGTAGTTGAGGATGTAGTGGGCGACGATGGCGCTGTGCACGGAAACGCCGGTCGTCAGTTCCGGCACCGTGCTTTCGAGATCATCAAGCACGGCCGCGTCGTAGGCGAAGGTTGCGCCAAGCCCGCCATATTCCTCCGGCACGCTTGCCAGCAGCGCGCCCATCTCACCGAGCCCGCGCCAGGCGAAGCGGTCGACCATCTTCTGCTCGCGCCATTTTTCGGCATGCGGCGCCAGATCCTTGGCGAGATATTTCCGGAACTGGTCGCGGAAGACGTCGAGCTCTTCGGTCATCCAGGAGGAGCGGTAGGCCATGGTCACCCTCGGTCGATCTTGTCGCAGGCGCGTACGCACCACGCGTGCCACAACGGTGACAGCGGGCGCAAGCCTGCCCGCCGTGGTACGCCAACCCCGGGTGCCGATGCCAGTGTTTTCAGGCTGCCGGCTATCCAGCCTGCGCGGTCTTGCCGCCGTCGACGACGAACTGTCCGCCCGTTGCATAGGGATGATCGTCCGAGGCGAGCACCAGCGCAAAGGCCGCGATCTCCTCGGGTGTTGCCACACGTTGCATGCCCGGAACGTGCGATTTGGCCCATTGCGCAACCGCGATGTGCCAGGCGGCATCGGGCAGATTTTCCATGCCGGCGAGCCGGCGAATGAACGGCGTATCGGTCGTGCCCGGGATCAGGGTGTTGATGCGGATGCCGTACTGGGCGTATTCGAGCGCCGCGGCCTGGACCATGCCGACAAGTCCGCGCTTGGCCGCGGAATAGGCCGAGCGCTTCGCCGACGTGGCGATGGCGTTGGATGACGAGGTGACGACGATCGATCCGCCCTTCTGCATCATGTGCGGAATCTGGTACTTCATCGCCAGGAACACGCCGCGCAGATCGGTATTGATCACGTCGTCGAATTCGGCTGCGCTGTACTGATGCAGCGGCTTCTCGATGGAAATTCCGGCATTGTTGAAAGCGACGTCGAGGCGACCGTGAAGTTCGATCGTCTTGTCGACCAGGGCCTTGACCTCGGCCTCGTTGCGAACGTCGGCGCGGACGAACGCGGCATCGCCGCCACCGCCCTTGATCTCGTCTTCCACCTTCGTGCCGCGCTCGACATTGCGTCCGCAGAACACCACCTTGCCGCCTTCGGCGGCGAACATCAGTGCGGCGGCGCGGCCGATGCCGGAGGTGCCGCCGGTCACGATGATGACCTTGTCGGTGAAACGCTGGCGGCCGCTCGGCTTCTGCTGGGGCAGCGCCGCGCCCTGGCCGAGCGCCACGCCGCCGACAAGGCCGCCGAGGGCGCTCGTCAGCATGCCCAGCACGGCGCCGCCGACCAGATGGCGCCGTTTCATCGGGGAGGACGCGGTGCTATGCTCCGTTTCGGTCATTTCGAACTCCCGGCCCATCAATCTAAACAGTGTTAAGATAGATAGCCGCCAATCTAAACAGTGTCAAGTTACGCATGACGAAACCGATCGCGCCCGCGCGCGCCAAGCCGAGCCGCAAGGTTCCGAAGCCGGAAGCCGGCTATCATCATGGTGAGCTTCAGGAGGCCCTGATCGCGGCCAGCGAGGCCATTCTCGCCGAGCAAGGCGCCGAAGGCTTTACCTTGCGCGAAGCTGCCCGCCGCGCCGGCGTGTCCCCGGCCGCGCCGTCGCATCATTTCGGCAATGCGCAGGGCTTGCTGACCGAGGTAGCGATCCGCGGCTACGAGGCGCTGGCCGACGCGCTGCGGGATGCCGCATCCCGCAAGCGGGACGCGCGCGAAAAACTCCACGCGCAGGGCCTCGCTTATGTCGAATTCGCGCTGAAGCATCCCGGCCGCTTCCAGATGATGTTTGCCAACAAGCGCCTGGTTGCGGACGATCCGCGTCTCAGGCAGGCAAGCAGGGCGGCCGGGCACGAGTTCGAGATCATCATCGCCGAGCTTGTCGGGGGTCCGCCGAAGCAGGCGAAGACCGCCGCCGCGGCCGCCTGGTCCACCGTCCACGGTTTTGCCAAGCTGGCCCTCGAGGACAAATTCGGTTCAGTGCAGAGCGAGGCCGGCTACCGCGAGATCATGACGACACTCAATCATGTCCTGAACTATCTCTGGCCGGCGAGCCGCTAAATGCAGATCCAAGGGTGAGGCGTCATGACGGCCAAGGCGACTGAGCTCAAGCTCGACATCGGACGCATCGGCACGGTTTCCGCGATCCTGATGCAGCCGGACAATGCGCGTGCGTGCTACGTACTGGCGCACGGCGCCGGTACCGACATGCGGCATGTGTCGATGGACAAGATTGCGGTGGGCCTCTCGATGCGCGGCATTGCGACGCTCCGCTTCAATTTTCCCTACACGGAGAACAAACAGGGCCGTCCCGACCAGCCGGCCGTCGCGCATGCCACCATCCGCGCCGCGGTCGAGGAGGCGGCGCGGCTGTGCCCGGGGTTGAAGCTCGTCGCCGGTGGAAAGTCGTTCGGCGGCCGCATGACATCGCAGGCGCAGTCCAAGGCAGCGTTGCCTGGTGTGAAGGGTCTCGCCTTTCTTGGCTTTCCCCTGCATGCCGACAAGAAGCCATCCACCGAGCGCGCCGAGCATCTTGCCGGCGTCGCCATTCCCATGTTGTTTCTTCAGGGAACGCGGGATGGCCTCGCCGATCTCGGCCTGCTCAGGCCCGTCGTCGCGGCGCTCGGGGCGAAGGCGACGCTGCATGAGATCGAAGGCGGCGATCATTCCTTCGCGGTGTTGAAGAAGTCCGGTCGCACCAACGATGGGGCGCTGGCGGAAGTGCTAGACACGCTGGCAGGTTGGATCGACAATCTCGCCTAAGGTTCAGGCGGAGTAGAGCCCCTTGTCGCGCGCCTTCTGGATCGCGAGCGCTGCGATCAGGTCGAGCGTCGGCGTCGACAGCCCGGCGGTGCGCGCGAAGGCGGCGGGCGCCTTCACCAGCACGTCGATCTCCATGGCACGGCCGAGCTCGTAATCCTGCAGCAGCGACGGCTTGTGGTTGGGGGCGGGACCGCTGCGGGTCACGCGCTTGACCTCGGGAATGAAGTGCTGCGCGATGTCGTTGGCCTCGTTCAGCATCCGCGGAATGACTTCGGTGAAGGCAGGGTCGTCGCGTACGCCCCGCGCAGTCTGACCTGTGAGCAGGCAGAGCACCGACAGCGACATGTTGGTCAGTAGCTTTGACCAGATCGCCTCGCGGATCTCGGCCACCGGCGGCGATTCCAGCCGCGCATCATTGAAGACGCCGCGGAGCCTGGTGATGCGCTCGCAATTGCGGTCGTCACATTCGCCGATCAAGAGGCGGTTGCGGTCCGGGGTGAGGTTCTGCACCACGCCGGGTGCCGCCACCTCGTTGGAAGAGAAGATGACGCCCCCGATGATCCGCTCCTTCGGGATGCAGGCGCGCAGGCGCCCGCCGGGATCGAGGAAGGAAATATCCGGCGGCGTCGGGTGCCGCGGCGGCAGGCCGATACCGTACCACCAGGGAATGCCGTTCTGCGCGAACACGATCGCGGTGTCGTCCTGGAGCAACGGCTTGATGCTGGAGACGAGCCCGGTCAACGCGGTGGCCTTCAGTGTCGAGATCACCACATCCTGCGGGCCGAGCTGGGCCGGATCGCCCGATGCGTTCACCTTGGCCGCAACCTCGGAATCGCCGACGCGCAGCTTCAGGCCATTGGCGCGCACCGCCTCCAGATGCGCGCCCCTCATGACGCACGAGACCTCGTGGCCGGCGCGGGCGAGCCTGACCGCGAGATGGCTTCCGACGGCGCCCGCGCCGAAAATGCAGATGCGCATATGATGTCCCGTCCCTGATCTTTGGTCGTCGCCCGGCGGCAGCATGACACAAGCCGCCATGCGATGGGCGCGACCGCCCCACGCTGGAAAGATATGGATCGGGATGCGTTGCCTCGGCCATAGTGCGCGCCATCAGAATGACCGGAGGATCGCCGATGAGTGCCAACCCTGTGCTGTGGAGCCTTGATGAGCGTGGGGTTGCGACCGTCACGTTGAACCGTCCGGAGGTCAACAACGCCTATGACGGCGCCCTGATATCAGGCGTGCTCGCGGCCCTGGACGATCTGGGCAAGAAACCCAACCTTCGCATCGTCGTGCTCAAGGGCAACGGCAAGCATTTCCAGGCCGGCGCCGACCTCAAATGGATCAACGGCGTGCGGCCACAGTCGCCTGAGGCCAACGAAGCGGCGTCCCGCGCGACGTTCGAGGCCGTGCAGCGGCTCAACACGCTGCCGATCCCGACCGTGGCGCTGGTGCAGGGCGGCTGCTTCGGTGGCGGCACCGGCGTGATCGCGGCCTGCGACGTCGTGATCGCCGCCGATAACGCCCTGTTCTCCATCACCGAAGTGCGCTGGGGCCTGACCGCCGCGATCATCATTCCCCAGCTCTGCGACGCCATTGGTGTACGGCAAGTCCGCCGTTACGCACTTACCGGCGAACGCTTCGGCGCCGAGGATGCCCGCCGCATCGGCCTCGTCCATGAGGTGGTGCCGCTCGCAAATCTCGAAGCCGCAGGCAGCAAGGTGGTCGAGCAACTGCTCGCCAACGGCCCGGAGGCGATGGCCGAGACCAAGCGGCTGGCACTGGAAAGCTCGTTCGGCGGCATGGCGGTGGACGATGCGGCCTACACGCGGCTCGTCCAGCTGCACGCGCTCAAGCGCCAGAGCGCGGAGGCGGCGGAGGGGCTGGCCTCGTTCGCCGAGAAGCGCCCGGCGAAGTGGGGCGGCGGGAAGGGCTGAGTGCGTTTGACTCCGCCGTCGTACCCGGCTTGGCCGGGCGATGACAGCAAGTAGCCCGGATGGAGCGAAGCGCAATCCGGGGCCGGCGTTCCCGCATTCCGCTTCGCTCCATGCGGGCTACGGCACCATTATTTACAGCGACGGCGCGAGTGACGTTTTCAGCAAGGTCAGCAGCGCCTGCACCGCGGCGGCATTGCGCCGGCGCTCGGGAATGGCGGCCTTCACCCACAATTCCGGAATCGGAAAATCGCGCAGCACCGGCTTCAGCGTGCCGCCGCGCAAGGCGTCGGCGACGAGATAATGCGAGATCAGCGCGATGCCGTTGCCGGCGATGGCGCTGCGCGCCAGCACGTGTCCCTCGTTGGAGGACAGCAGCGGGCTGACCTGGATGGTGATGCGGCCGCGCGGCCCGTCAAAGACCCATTCGGGGCCTGTTGGCATGAAGCTGAGGCAGCGATGCTCGACGAGGTCGCGCGGATGCTTTGGCGTGCCGTGTTTCTTCAAATAAGCCGGCGAGGCGCAAAGCAGTCGCTTCAACGGCACCAACGGCTCATCGACCACGCCGCCGAAGGAATGCGGGAAGGCGCCGATAGCGATGTCAAACCCTTCAGTGACCGGATCGACTGGGCGGTCGATCAGCACGATCTCGAGCTTCAGCCGCGGGTTTTGTGTCTGAAAGGCGCTGAAGGCATCGGCAAGCCGCGCCACCGTCATCGAGGTCGGCGCCTTGATGCGGAGATGATCGACGAGATCATGGCCCTTCTCGCCCATGCGCGACAGCAGGTCGGTCGCATCAGTCACCACGCCGCGGGCGCGATGCACGTAGCGCTGGCCCGCTTCGGTCAGCCGCAATTGCCGGGTCGAGCGATGAAACAGCGGTGTGCCGATCCGTGTTTCAAGCTGCGTGACGCGCTTGGCCACCACTGAGGTCGAGACGTTGAGTTTTCGCGCAGCGGCGGAAAATCCAGCCGTATCAGCGGTGGCGAGGAAGGCCTGAAGGTTCACCAGGATGTCCATGTCGACCTTTCGCGATTCGAGAAAGCTGATCGCATATTTTGGTAGATTGTAGCCCTCCACGCGTTAATTCATAGTCCGCCCCAAGCAAGGGATTTTGGGAAGGACGCGCCATGCGGGCCATGACGATCAATGAACCGGCACGACAGGTGCCGCTCTACGGCGAATATGAAGTCGTCGTGCTCGGCGGCGGCCCGGCCGGCATCGTCGCTGCGGCCTCAGCCGCGCGCGCCGGCCGCAAGACGCTGCTGATCGAGCGCTACGGCTTCCTTGGTGGCATGGGCACCGCGGCCGGCGTCACCAATTTCTGCGGCCTGCATGGCAACGTCTATGGCGAGGCGGTCAGGCTGGTGCAGGGCATGGCGTCCGATCTGCTGGCGCGGATCGATCATCTGAACGGCCTCAACGCGCCGCATCTGATTCTCGGCAAGGTCTTCGCGCAGGCCTATGACACTGCGGCCTACAAGATCGCGGCCGATCAACTGCTGGCGAGCCACAAGGTGCACATTCTCTTCCATGCCCTCGGCGCCGGCGTCGTGATGGGCGATGACAACCGCATCGACGCGCTGATGGTCGAGACCAAGGCCGGCCGGCAGGCGGTGCGCGCAGAGATATTCATCGATTGCTCCGGCGACGGCGATCTCGCGGTCTGGGCCGGCGCGCCCTACGAGATCGGCGACGCGCATGGTCATCCGCTTTTTCCATCGATGATGCTCCGTCTCAACGGCATCGATCCCGTGAGGGCGGGGGATGCCTGGCGCACCATTCCGCAATTGATGGAAGCGGCGACCGCGGCTGGCACCCACAAATTCCCGCGCAAGAGCGCGATCGTGCGGCCGCAGAAATCCGGCATCGAATGGCGGGTGAACTTCACGCAGGTGGCGCGCGAGGACGGCCACGCCATCAACGGTGTCGAGCCCGATGATCTCACCCGCGGCGAGATCGAGGGCCGCAAGCAGGCGCTTGCCGCCTTCGAATTCCTGCGCACGGTGCCGGGCTTTGAAAAATCCTACATCGTCGATCTGCCGCCGCAGCTCGGCATCCGCGAGACCCGCCGCATCAAGGGGGGCTACCAGCTCAGCGGCGAGGATGTGCTTGGCTGCGCCTCGTTCGAGGACTCCATCGGCGTCAATGGCTGGCCGATCGAGGCGCATGTTCCAGGCGATGTCGTCTTCACTTTCCCGCCGATCCCGGAATCGCGCGGCTACAACGAATTGCCGTATCGCATGCTGGTGCCCGAGGGCGTAGACAACCTTCTCGTCGCCGGCCGCTGCGCCTCCATGACCCATGAGGGCCAGTCGGCGGCGCGGGTGTCGGGGGCCTGCTTCGTGATGGGGGAGGCGGCCGGTTCCGCGGCCGCGCTGGCGCTGTCCGGAAACCGGATCCCGCGTGACATACCGGTTGAAAAATTGCAGGAAACATTGAAACAACAGGGCGCCTTCATCGGACGGGACGAGCCCGTGCCAAAGGGCCTGTAACGGACTGCAAAAAGAGAATTATTGGAGGAAGCGGGATGATCGGGATTGCGCGGGTCGCGGCACTCAGCCTTTTGGCTATGATGGCGATGGGGACGGCCAGGGCCGAGGATGTGCTGAAGGCCAAGGTCGGCGTGCTCCGCCTGTCGTCCTCCGCGCCCGTCTTCATCGCGCAGGACAAGGGCTATTTTCGCGAGGCCGGCCTCGACATCGAGCTGAAGTTCTTCGATGCGGCGCAGCCGATCGCGGTCGCCACCACCTCGGGCGACGTCGATTTCGGCGTCACCGCTTTCACCGCCGGCCTCTACAATCTCGCCGGCAAGGGCGTGCTGAAGGTGATCGGGGGCATGAGCCGCGAGAAGGCGGGCTATCCCCTGATCGGTTATTTCGCCAGCAACAATGCCTATGCCGCCGGCCTGAAGACGCCGAAGGACCTTGCGGGCAAGCGCATCGCGATGACGCAGGTCGGCTCATCCTTCCATTATTCGCTTGGCCTGCTCGCCGACAAATACGGCTTCAAGCTGTCCGACGTGAAGATCGTGCCGCTGCAATCCCTGTCGAACGCGGCCGCGGCGCTGAAGGGCGAGACCGTCGATGCGGCGCTATTGCCGATCTCGACGGCGCGAAAATTGATGGACGATGGCGGCGCGAAATTCCTGGGCTGGGTCGGCGACGAAACGCCCTGGCAGCTCGGCGCCGTGTTCGCCTCGCCGAAGACGCTGGCCAACAAGGCGCTGGTGACGAAATTCCTTGCCGTCCTCGCCAGGGCCGATCGCGAATATCACGACGTGATCCTGGCGTCGATGAAGGACGGCGTCGCGCCGATCAACGAGCAGACAAAACCGCTGCTGGAGATCATCGCCAAATACACCAACCTGCCGGTCGAGCAGGTGGTCGGCAACTGCGCCTATATCGACCCCGACGGCAAGCTCGACGTCAAGAATGTCGACAACCAGATCAAATGGCTCCAGGAGCAAGGCTTTGCCGACAAGGGCTATGATGCCGATGCGATCATCGCCAAGGATTATGTGAAGGCGGATTGATGCTGAGTGCTCCTCTCTTACTCCGTCATCCTGAGGTGCACGACTCGCGGCCTGCCGCAAGTCGTGCCTCGAAGGAGGTACGGCCCGGATGCATCTCGGCCGTTCATCCTTCGAGGCTCTCACCGCGATGCGTTCGCATCGCGGTGCTCGCGCCTCAGGATGACGGGGAGAGAACAGGGCGTAATTCATGGACCTGATCGCCAACCACATCTCGCACCACTTCGGCGATCTCGCCGTGCTCGACGATGTCTCCTTCACGGTGAGCGCCGGCGAGGTGGTGGCGATCGTGGGTCCGTCCGGTTGCGGCAAGAGCACGCTGCTGTCGATTCTTGGTGGGCTGTTGCTGTCGACTTCGGGCTCGCCCGAGTTGCGCGGCGCACCGCCGGCGGACAGTCTCAATCCGCTCACCTTCGTGTTCCAGGACTTTGCTCTGCTGCCCTGGGCCACGGTGGAGGAGAACGTCGAATTCCCGTTGCTGCACACCCAGCTTTCGGCCACGCAGCGGCGCGCGCTGGTCGAGGACGCCTTGCGTCGCACGGGGCTGACCGATTTTCGCAAAACCTATCCAAAGCAGCTGTCCGGCGGCATGCGCCAGCGCGTCGGCATTTCGCGCGCGCTCGCAGTCAAGCCCGCGATTCTGTTGATGGACGAGCCGCTGTCGGCGCTGGACTCGCAGACGCGCGAGCTCTTGATGGAAGATTTCGTCCGCCTGCTCGCCGATGGCGGCATGGGTGCGGTCTATGTCACGCATAATCTCGAAGAGGCCGCGCGCCTTGCCGATCGCATTGTGGTGCTATCGCGGCGGCCCGGCCGTATTCGCGAGGTCGTGGCGGTGCCGATGACACGCACTGAGCGCGGCGACATCGCTGCACGTGAACAGCTGCTCGCGCTACAGAACCAGATCTGGTCGCTGATCCGCAACGAGGCGATCGATGCCGAACGCGAGGTCCAGCATGCTTGATCGCGCGACCGAGACGTCGGCCAACGAAACCACGCGGCGCGTGCGCTTCCGCGGCGCGGGCTTCGTGCCTGCGTCGAGCCGGTTCGGCGGCTGGATCGCGCTCGCCCTCGTGATCGCGATCTGGCAAGCGGCTGGCAGTGCCAGGCTCGTCAATCCGTTGTTCCTGCCGGCGCCCTCGGCGATCGTGCGCGCGATCTATGAGCTCGCGGTGTCGGGCGCGCTCTGGCAGCATCTCTCGGCCTCGCTGCTGCGCATCGGCGTCGGCTGGCTGCTCGGTACCGCGGCTGGCGTCGTGGTCGGCTTTGCCATCGGCCTGTCGCGCCTCGCGCGCAGCGTCGGCATCACCTTCATCTCGGCGCTGTTCCCGATTCCCAAGATCGCGCTGCTGCCGCTGTTGATCCTCTGGCTCGGCATCGGCGAAGAGCCGAAGATCGCGACCATTGCGCTCGGGGTGTTCTTCTCGACCGCGATCTCGGTCTATAGCGGTGTCGATGCCGTGCCGCGCAATCTCATTCGCATGGCGCAGAGCTTCAACGTGCCCTTTGCCACCATCGTGCGCAAGGTGGTGTGGCCCGGCGCGCTGCCCGCGATCCTCGCCGGCTTCCGCATCACGGCGTCGGTGGCGCTGCTGCTCGTCGTCAGCGCCGAGATGATCGGCGCCCAATTCGGCATCGGCGCCTTCGTGCTCCAGGCCGGTAATCTGATGCAGACGGATCAACTGCTCGCGGGCGTGGTGATCCTGTCGGTGTTTGGCCTCGCAGTCGGCAAGCTGATCGGCTGGCTGGAAGTGCGGCTGTTGCACTGGCGGTAGCCAAAATCACCGCTGCCGTAGGGTGGGCAAAGCGCAAGCGTGCCCACCATTCCTTCATGAGTCGCGAAGACGTGGGCACGGCGCAAGTGCGCCTTTGCCCACCCTGCGGGACCGTCACGCCTCACGCATTCCCGCGATCCTCGCGAAACAGATCCAGTTTCTGCTGCACCGGCCGGTCCGAGAAGCTGAACAGCACCGCGTCCTCATCCGCCTCGTGCGTCACCCATTGCCAACTCGGCACCACGAACAGATCGCGCGGGCCCCATTCGAACACGGCATCGCCGATGCGGCTGCGACCCCTGCCCTCGATCGGACAGAACACCGTCGCATCCGTCGCGCGGTAGCGCGCAGTCTTGAAACCCCTCGGCAGCAGCTGGATGAAGGTCCCGATGGTCGGCATCGCGAAATCGCCGGTCTCGGGGTTGCTGAATTTCAGCTTCAGCCCGTGACAGGCATCCCACTCCTGGCTGGTCCGCGCTTTCTCCAGCGCTTCGCGGGTGTAGGCATAGGGATAACTGAAGATCGGCGAAGTCTTCGAGGACCGCTTCATGTCGACCGGCAAGAGATTGTGGCCATAGCGGGCGAAGCTGTCGCCTGCCGGCTTGGTGATCTTCTGCTGGTCTTGCTTGGCGCCTTCCGCAAAGGAACAGTCGAAGAACTGCACCAGCGGAATGTCGAGGCCGTCGAGCCAGAACATCGGATCACTGGTCTCGTTGGAATGATCGTGCCAGGTCATCGACGGCGTGATGATGAAGTCGCCGGGCTCCATCGCGGTGCGCTCGCCGTCGACGGCGGTGTGAGCGCCCTTGCCTTCGAGCACGAAGCGCAGCGCCGATTGGCTGTGCCGATGTGCGGGCGCGACGTCGCCGGGCACCACCATCTGCACGCCGGCATAGAGCGAAGTCGTGATCTTGGACTGGCCGCGCAGGCCCGGGTTCTCCAGCACCAGCACGCGCCGCTCGGCTTCCTTGGCCGTGATCAGCCGGCCTGCCTCCGTCATGTAGTCGCGGATCACGTCGAACTTCCATAAGTGAGGCCGGCAGGCGCTCTTCGGCTCCGGCGTGATCAGATCGCTCATCACCGTCCACAGCGCGGTGAGATTCTCGCCGTCGATCTTCCTGTAGAACGCCTCGCGTTCCGGCGTCTTGGTCACGGCTTCCATGATGAGCCTCCCGTTCGTCTTGTTGATTGACAGTATACTTACAATCTAGGTAGCGTCAACTTGACGAACGACACACGAGGTCGTTGTCATTCCGGGGCGCGCCGCAAGGCGCGAGCCCCGGAACGACAGAGAGGGAGGGCTTCCGATGAAGCTGCACGGCTATTTCCGCTCCAGCGCCGCCTATCGCGTCAGGATCGCGTTGAATCTCAAGGGTCTCGGCGCCGAGCATCTGCCGCATCACTTACGCAAGGGCGAGCAACGCGCGCCCGCCTATCTCGCCATCAATCCGCAAGGCCTGGTGCCGGCTCTGGAAAGCGACACGGGAGCGGTACTGACCCAATCCGTCGCGATCATCGAGTGGCTCGATGAGACACACCCGAATCCGCCGCTCCTGCCAAGGGACCCCTTGCAGCGGGCCAAGGTGCGGGCCTTCGCGCTGGCGATCGCCTGCGACACCCATCCGGTGCAAAATTTGAAGGTGCTGGCGCGGCTGCGCGAACTTGGTTTGTCCGAGCAGAAAGTGCAGGACTGGGCCGCCTGGGTCAATCGCGAGGGGCTGTCGGCCTGCGAGGCCCTGATCAAAGAAGAGCCGGGGCCATTTTGTTTTGGCGCTGCGGCGACGCTCGCTGATCTCTGCCTGGTGCCGCAGCTCGCCAATGCGCGCCGCTTCGGCGTCGATGTCGCGGCCTATCCGCGCCTGCTCATGGCCGAGGCCGCCGCCAAGGCGCTGCCGGCCTTCGCCAACGCAGCACCGGAGAAGCAGCCCGATGCCGAGTAAGCCGCTGCCTCCGATCACGATGGACGCGGTCTATGCTGCGCCGGGCTATCTGTTCCGGCGCATGCAGCAGATCGCGGTCTCGATCTTCATGGAGGAGTGCAAGGCGTTCGATCTCACGCCGGTGCAATATGCGGCGCTGATCGCGATCCACACCCATCCCGGCATCGACGCGACGCGGCTGTCGGCGGTGATCGCCTTTGACCGCTCCACGCTCGGCAGCGTCATCGAACGTCTTCAGGCCAAGAATTTTATCGAGCGCAAGCCGGCAGCCGAGGACAAGCGCATCAAGCTGCTCTATCTGACCAAGCCGGGCGTCGCGATCCTGCGCGAGATCATCCCCGCAGTCGAACGCGCCCAGGCGCGCATGCTGGAGCCGCTCAAGCCGACGGAGCGCAAAGCGCTGATGGGGCTGATGTCGCAGCTCGTCGAGCTCAACAACGAAGCCTCGCGCGTGCCGCTGCGGGCCGAGGACGCGCTGGAGCATTTGGGCAAGGTGGGTTGAGGGGGAGACGATACCGTCGCCTCATCCCCAGATCTTGTAGGGTGGGCAAAGGCGCCCTTGCGCCGCGCCCACCACGTCTCTCCAACAGATCGGAAGTCGTGGGCACGCTTCGGTTTGCCCACCCTACGATTGCTCGCGCCTCATGCCGTCGCCTCGCCCGCTGCGTCTCCGCCGTTCTTCTCGGCCTCGTAGCGTGCCATGAAGGCCGGCGACATCGCGCGCAGCCGGGAATCGTCGATGCGGCCGGAGCGGGTGATGTAGCTATAGGCGAAGTCCATGAGGCCAAGCTGCATGTGCTGGGCGAAATGCTCGTACCAGAACGCGCTGGTGCGTGCGGCATTGACCAGCTTTTGCACCACCGGCTTGCGCGCGGCCTGGTAGCGATGCAGCGCGGTCGACAGATGGGCATCCGATTCCAGCGCCTTGACCAGCGCGATCGCGTCCTCGATCGCAAGCCTCGTGCCTGAGCCGATCGAGAAGTGCGCCGAGTGCAGCGCGTCCCCAAGCAGCACCATGTTCTTGAATGACCAGTGCTCGTTCCAGACCCAGGGGAAATTGCGCCAGACCGATTTGTTGGAGACCAGGCAGTGGCCGCCGAGCGTGTCGGCGAACACCTCCTCGCACACGCCCTTGGATTGCTCGGCGTCCTTGTAGGCGAAGCCATAGGCCTGCCAGGTGGCGTGGTCGCATTCGACCAGGAAGGTGCTCATGGTCGGTGAATAGCGATAGTGATGGGCGTTGAAGGCGCCGCGGTCGGTCTTCACGAAGGTCTGCGACAGCGTGTCGAAGCGCTTCGAGGTGCCGTACCAGACGAATTTGTTGGAGGAGTAGGACAGCGACGTGCCGAAATCGCCCTCATAGGCGCGGCGCACCAGCGAGTTGAGGCCATCGGCGGCGACGATCAAATCGTGGCCGTTGAGCTGGTCGATCGTCTGGATCTGGGTGTCGAAGCGCGAGGTGACGCCGACGTCGAGCGCGCGTTGCTGCAGGAATTGAAGGAGCTCCAGCCGCCCGATCGAGGAGAAGCCGACGCCGTCGATGGCAACGCTGTCGCCGCTGAGATTGAGCGTGATGTTCTCCCAGCTCTCCATATGCGGCGCGATCGCATCGACCGTCTCGGGGTCGTCGGCGCGCAGGAATTCAAGCGCCTGGTCGGAGAACACGACGCCAAAGCCCCAGGTCGCGTCGGCCGGGTTCTGTTCGAACAGGTCGACTTGATCCTCGGGATGACGCTTCTTCCAGAGATAGGCGAAGTAGAGCCCGCCGGGTCCCCCGCCAATCACGGCGATCCGCAAATCCTGCCTCCCTAATTGGCAGTATGCTTACTGTCTCAGGGTAGACTAATGGGCTGCGGTGTCCCACGCCAGCGGAACTCAAGGCGAAGTGCGCCGCAGCACGGCCGCAGCCACCCGCCTCGCGCGTGCCCAAAGCCGTCAGTTGCGAATCATAGCCAAACCGCGCCGGATTGACCACCCGGGCGTCAGACGCAGCGCTTCACGTAGACCCCGTTCACCAGCACCCTGGTACAGCGAACCACTGGCACCGGGTGACGAACCACGACGGCGCCGTTCGGGCCGGCGCAACCGGCGCGGTAGACGCCGCGCGCGCACACCACCGCGTTGGCATCGGAGGATTCGAAGGTCATGGTCGCCGCGAAGGCGAACAATGCAGACGCAATCAGCAGAAATGCACGCATGTGGTTTCTTCCGGTCTTGTCGTGATTGATATCTGATATCGGCAACGGATCGGTCGCAAGGAGCGCGCGAAAATTCACGCGCGCCGCCCGATATCGATGACGATGCGCGCTGCGTGCCGCTCACCGCGCAGCGAATGGTGCGAGCACGTCCTTGCAGGCCGGCGACAGCGACGCCGCATTGCCGGCGATGCATTGCACGATGCGGCCGCCACCCGGCGCGACACCGGCACAGAGCGAGCGGATGTCCGCGCCGCAAGCGGAGCGCACGATGAACAGCTCTTCGCGCGGCAGCAGCGGGCGCAGAACGATCACCGCGGGCGCTGCTGCGGCTGCGGGCGCGGCGCCAGTTGCCGGCGCGGCAGCCGCTGCGCCGCCACCGGCCGGGGGGGGGGGGGGGGGGGGGGGGGGGGGCAAGCCGACGAAACCTTGGCCTTGTTCTTCTCGAGGCATTCCAGCGCGGGAGCGCCGCCGGGCGGCACGCTGGCGCAAACCTTGGGATAATCGGCGCGGCATGCGCTCTTGACCGCGGCGACCTGCGCGCTGGCCGGTTGTTTGGCCGCTTCTGCCTTCGGGGCAGTTTCGGCGGCCGGCTTCGCCGCGGGTTCGGCGGTGGGCGCCGCTTCGGTCTTTGCAGGCTCAGATTTGGCGGGCTCAGATTTGGCAGGTTCGGATTTTGCCGGCGCAGCTTCGGTCTTGGGTGCTGCCGCCGGCTCGACCGCGCGAACCGCGGTCTGGCATCCCGCTGACAGGCTCGACATGTGGCTCTGGAGGCATTGATACGCTTCGACGCCACCGGGCGTCACGCTCGCGCAATGCGCCATGAAATCCGAGCGGCATGCGGAGCGGATCGCGCTCTTCTGGGCCTCGGTCTGCGCGAACGCGCTTGTTGCAGTTGCGAAGAAAGCCGCGGCGAGCAACGCGTGACGCGTCGATGCATGTTTCAACGTGTTGAACATTTGGGTGATTTCCTGCCCTGTCGGTAACGCCGATGATTTTTTGAAATGCCGTACAAATGCAATCGTCGCGAGTGATGCCTCGCGAGCGGTATCTTGGCTGCTTTGGCCACTACCGCAAGTAGATAATGCCCGCGGAATTGCGACGTAACTACGTCGCTAGAGCTTGACCATGCGCTTGCCGCGGTTCTCGCCGGCCAGCAGTCCGATCAGAGCCTTCGGCGTGTTCTGCAATCCGTCGATGATGTCTTCCTGCACCTTCAGCCTGCCGGATTTCACCCAGGCCTGCAGATCAGCGAGGGCGCGCTGGCTCTCCTTCATGTAGTCCATCACGATGAAGCCCTGCATCACGAGCCGCTTCACCACGATCAGGCCGGGCACGCCGCGCGGGCCATGGGCCGACGGCGTGCCGTCATATTGCGAGATCGCGCCGCAGCAGGCGATGCGGCCGTAATTGTTCATTTGTGGCAGGCAGGCTTCCAGAATGTCGCCCCCGACATTGTCGAAATAAACGTCGATGCCTTTGGGAGCTGCTGCGCGCAGCGCCTTGAACACCGCACCGTCCTTGTAGTTGACGGCCGCATCGAAGCCGAGCTCGGAGGTCAGCCAGTGGCACTTGTCGGCGCCGCCGGCGATGCCGACCACGCGGCATCCCTTGATCTTGGCGATCTGTCCGACGATCGAGCCGACCGAGCCCGCGGCGGCCGAAACCACGACCGTCTCGCCCTCCTTGGGCTTGCCGACCTCGAGCAGGCCGAAATAGGCGGTGAGGCCGGCGATGCCGAACACGCTGAGCAGATGCGTCATCGGCTCGAGCTTCGGCATTTTCGTCAATTGCTTTGCCGGTACTGCTGCAAACTCCTGCCAGCCGGTATCGCCGAACACGATGTCGCCGGGCGCAAGCTCGGGCGCCTTCGAGCTGACCACCTCGGCAATGCCGCCGCCGGCCATCACGCTGTTGGGTTCGACCGCCGAACGGTAAGTCGCGCCGTGCATCCAGGCGCGGTTGGCGGCATCGAGCGAGATGTAGCGCACGCGCAACAGGGCTTCGCCGTCCTTCGGTTCCGGCAGTGTGCCATCGACCATCTTGAAGTGCTCGGGGCCGAGCTTTCCGCTCGGCTTCTCCACCAGAAGAATTTGGCGATTGATGCTCTCGGTCATGGCGGTCCCTCTCTGATTGTTTGATGTTTATTGAAGCACTTGCCGCAAACAAAACGTGCAAGCCGCATTCGTTGTGCGCTGCATGCAGGCTAGATCGCTACGTCCCGTTTCGCAACGGGAACATCCGGCAGGCGATCGCACGCAAAGCGTGTTGCGTCGCTGTCATATCTGCGACATCATGAAGCGGTCGGTGTCGTGGGGGTTCTTTCAATGTCGAACAGGTTTACGCAATACATCCTGGCCGCGATGGTGCTCGGCATCATCATGGGTTCGGCGATCTACAATTTCCTGCCCGACACGCGCGGCGACTGGGCCTCCTCCATCAACCTGATCGCCGTGATCTTCCTGCGCCTGATCAAGATGATCATCGCGCCGCTGGTGTTCGCGACCCTGGTCGGCGGCATCGCCCATATGGGGTCGGGCTCCAAGCTCGGGCGCATCTTCGCCAAGACCATGGGTTGGTTCATCAGCGCATCCTTCGTCTCGCTGCTGCTCGGCCTCGTGATGGTCAATCTGCTGCAGCCCGGCGCGAACTTCCCCGGTACGCTGCCCGCGGCGGGACAATCGACCGGCCTGCCGGTCTCGGCCTTCTCGATCGAGAAATTCCTGACCCATCTGATCCCGACCTCGATCGCGGACGCGATGGCGCAGAACGAGATCCTTCAGATCGTGATCTTCGCCGTATTCTTCTCGGTGGCGATGGGCGCATTGCCCGAGCGTTCCAAGCAACTCCTGTCGCTGATCGACGATGTCGGCCACATCATGCTGAAGGTGACCGGCTATGTGATGCTGTTTGCGCCGTTCGCGGTCTGGGCCGCCATCACTGCGACGGTCGCCAAGAACGGCCTGCTGGTGCTCTGGAAGCTCATCGTGTTCATGGGCGGCTTCTATCTGTCGCTGTTCATCCTCTGGGGCATCCTGGTGGTCGTCGGCTTCGTCGTGATCGGGCCGCGCTATAGCCATCTCCTGAAGCTGATCCGCGAGCCGCTGATGATCGCGTTCTCCACCGCGAGCTCGGAGGCGGCCTACCCGAAGACGCTCGAAGGCCTCAACCGCTTCGGCGCCTCCTCGCGCATCTCGAGCTTCGTGCTGCCGCTCGGCTATTCGTTCAATCTCGACGGCACGATGATGTATTGCACTTTCGCCAGCGTCTTCATCGCGCAGACCTACCACATCGACATGTCGCTCGGCACGCAGCTCGCGATGCTGGCGACCTTGATGATCACCTCCAAGGGCGTCGCCGGCGTGCCGCGCGCCTCCCTCGTGGTGATCGCCTCGACGCTGTCGCAGTTCGGCATTCCCGAGGCGGGGCTGTTGATGATCATGGGTATCGACACCTTCCTCGACATGGGCCGCAGCGCCACCAACGTGATCGGCAACACGCTGGCGACCTCGGTGGTGGCGAAGTGGGAAGGCGAGCTCGGGCCCGAGCATGCGATGGGGCCGGGCGATGCCGTACCTGAAGACATGGTGCCGGGTGAAGTGCCTGCGATGGCCGGTCATTGACGGGAGTGCGTCATGCGCCCTTTGACGGCGATTTCGAGCGGCCTGTTGCTGGCAGCGTGTCTGCTGGCGTCTGGTGCCTCCGCCCAGACCGGCGGCAGCGAAGGGCTTAGCCCGACGCTGTCGGCCATCAAGAAAGCGCACGCCGTGCGGCTCGGCTATCGCGAGAGCTCGCCGCCGTTCTCGTTCCTCGACCCGTCGGGCCGGCCGATCGGTTACAGCCTTGAGCTCTGCGAGGCCATCGTCGAGGAGATCGGCGTCGAGGTCGACGACCCCAATCTCAGAATCGACTACGTCAAGGTCACCTCGGACGATCGCATCGACGCGGTGCTCCAGAACAAGATCGATCTGGAATGCGGCTCGACCACCGCGAATTCCGAGCGCGCCAAGCGCGTCGCGTTTTCGCCGCTGATGTTCGTTGCCGGCACCAAGCTGATGGTGCCGAAGGCCTCCAGCGTCCAGCAGCTGGCGGACCTGAAGGGCAGGACCGTCGTGGTGACGAAGGGCACCACCAACGAGCAGGCGGTCCAGGCGGCCGACAAGAAGCTGTCGCTGGGCCTGAACATTGTTGTCGGCGCCGACCACGAGCAGTCGTACCAGATGCTGGTCGAGGGCAAGGCTGACGCGTTTGCGACCGACGACATCCTGCTCTCGGGGCTGATCGTTCGCCACAAGTCGCAGGACAAGTTCCGCGTAACCGGCGATTATCTGTCCTACGATCCCTATGGCATCATGTTCCGCAAGGGCGAGCCGCAGCTCTCCGCCGTGGTCGAGCGCACCTTCCGCAAGCTCGGCTCCAACCACGATCTCGTGCCGCTCTACAACAAATGGTTCATCGCACGCATGCCGACCGGCGAGAAAATGAACGTGCCGATCTCGCTGCAGCTGGAAGAAGCGTTCAAGGCGATGGACGATTCCGCTAGCGCGAATAATTAGCTCGCGATTCCGTCATCCCCGCGCAATGGCTTAGCCATTGCGCGGGGGTGACGGTGATGGATTGGTGCTCGGGGAAGCATCCCCAAACACCCGATCCAGCGCCGCGCCATACGTCGCCTGCACCAGCTCCGGATGCAGCTTGCTCAGCGCTTCCATCATCACGCCGGAATTGATCTCCAGCACCTTCCACGCGCCATCGACGCGCACCACGTCGATTGACGCAAAGCGGATGCCGATGGCGCGCGCAGCGTCGACCGCGAGCTTCACGCAAGCCGTGCGCACCGCGCCGTCCGCCAGCAACACCGGCTTGGCGCCGGCATCCAGATTGTGCCGCCAATCCGAGCCACGCTGCTTGCTGTAGACGATGCGGGGCACATCATCGAGCAGGATCACACGGACCTCGTCCTCGATTGCGACATAAGGCGAGATCACGAGCCCGGTGCTCATCGAAAAGACCTCGTTCGTCGCGTGGTCGAGCTCCGCCGCCGTCGTCACCTTGAACACCGAGCGCCCCGACGTGCCCTCGTTCGGCTTCACCACCACGCCCTGCGGATGGTCGTGAAGCAGCTCGAGCATGGCCTCGCGCCAGCCGAGGCCGACAACCTTCTCGCCCAGCTTCGGGTTGAGGAAGAGGTGATGGGAAATGCAGGGCACGCCTTGCAGCGACAGCGCCTCCGCGGCGGCGGATTTGTCGTTGGCGAGCCGATGCGCGATCGCACTGTTGAGGCCGATGTCGTAGCCGAAGGCGAAGCGGCGCTGGTCGTCCCGGCGCATCGCGATCAGCCAGCCTCCGGCGCGGACATCGACCTCGATGTCGTGCGCCGCGCAGTAGCGCCTGATGGCCTGGACGAAGGTCCGTTCACTGCTTGCCATGTATTTCGATCGTTCCGGGCGCCAAAAGCCGCAAAAATGCGGGAAATGGCGCCAAAGTGGGGTGAAAGTCAGAGCTATTCTTAATGAAATTCTCGCGAGCGCGATGGAAATTAAGTGCTGCTTTCAGGTCCGAAAGGGAAAAGAAATTGCCCTTTGCGCGCGCCGGACAGCAGATCCGTTCATGGTGTGATCATTTCCGCCGCAAATGCCTGATTGACCGGCATCAATTGCATCCGGAACGAGGTTGATTATTGGTCTCAATGGCGTAGATCACACACGCGAAATCCTCCGCCATGGCAAATGGTGTCCGCCCGTTTTCAGGGCCGGGCAACGCTTTTGCCCGAAAACCGCAAGACATTCGGAATATCGAAAATCATGAGCGCGTTTTACCGAGAGAAGGTTCTTTCCGTCCAGCACTGGACCGACACACTGTTCAGCTTCCGCGCCACGCGCGACACCGGCTTCCGCTTCCAGAACGGCCAGTTCGCCATGATCGGGCTCGAGGTCGACGGCCGCCCGCTGCTGCGCGCCTACAGCATGGCCAGCGCCAATCACGAGGAAGAGCTCGAGTTCTTCTCGATCAAGGTGCAGGACGGCCCGCTCACCTCGCGCCTGCAGAAGATCAAGGAAGGCGACACCATCCTGGTCGGCCGCAAGGCGACCGGCACGCTGATCACCGACAACCTCATCCCCGGCAAGCGGCTGATGCTGCTCTCGACCGGCACCGGCCTTGCGCCCTTCGCCAGCCTGATCAAGGACCCCGAGGTCTATGAGCAGTTCGAGAGCATCGTGCTCGTGCACGGCTGCCGCCAAGTCTCCGAGCTCGCCTATGGCGAGAAGCTGGTCGCGAATTTGCGCGAGGACGAGCTGTTCGGCGAGCTGCTCGCCGACAAGCTGATCTATTATCCGACCGTGACCCGCGAGCCGTTCCGCAATCGTGGCCGCATCACCGACCTCATCAACTCCGAGCAGATCTTCAACGATATCGGGCAGTCGCCCCTCAACATCGAGACCGACCGCATCATGATGTGCGGCAGCCCGGCGATGCTGGAAGAGCTGAAGGCGATGTTCGAGAGCCGTGACTTCGTCGAAGGAAGCGGCAACAAGCCCGGCCATTTCGTGATCGAGAAGGCGTTCGTCGAGCGCTGATTGGCGCTCGCTCTCGGTATCGTGCTGGCGAAAGCCAGGATCCATCGCCACCGAGTCGAATTGGGCGAAGGCTGGTCGTTGTCGGTCTTCGCGCAGCCCCGTTGAGGGGGAATGGGTCCTGGCTTTCGCCAGGACGGCGGCGATGGCTACAGCCTCCTGGCCGGCCAGCTGCTCCTTCCATCCCCGCCTCTGCTGCAGTGCAATAGGCTCACCTCTCGGTGGATTGATTTTTCTCGGGCGAATTCGCTAGCCTGAAACAAGCGCTGCGTCATATCCGTATGACAGGCGCGGGCGTATCGTTCCGCCTGATGCTGGCGAGAGGGTGGGAATCGTGGCCGACAACAACAAGACGCAGGAACCGCCCAAACGTTTGCCGTTGGCGGAAGAGGGGATCATGGAGACCCTTCTGCTGCCATTCTCGCCGCGCTTCATTGTCCTGACGATCTGCGCCGTCATCACCGCACTCCTGATCGGCATCGCTATCGCCGACCGCAGGATCTTCGACATCCTGCTGGTCCCGATCTGCATCTTCGGCGCGCTGACGCTGCTCGGCGTCCGCGACCTGATGCAGAAGAGCCACGCGGTGCTGCGCAACTACCCGATCTCCGCGCATATCCGTTTCCTCCTGGAGGAAATCCGCCCGGAGATGCGGCAGTACTTCTTCGAGAGCGAGAAGGACGGCATGCCGTTCTCGCGCGACACCCGCGCGGTGGTCTATCAGCGCGCCAAGATGCAACTCGACAAGCGTCCGTTCGGCACCCAGGAGGATGTCTATCGCGAAGGCTATGAGTGGATGCATCACTCGGTTGCGCCGAAGGCGCATGCCGAGGAGAAGTTTCGCGTCACCATCGGCGGGCCGGACTGCGCAAGGCCCTATTCGGCCTCGGTGTTCAACATCTCGGCGATGAGCTTTGGCGCGCTCAGCCCCAATGCCGTGCGCGCACTCAATGCCGGCGCCAGGAAGGGCGCTTTCGCCCATGACACCGGCGAGGGCGGCTTCAGCCCCTATCACGCGGAGATGGGCGGTGACGTCATCTGGGAGATCGGCTCCGGCTATTTCGGCTGCCGCCATCGCGACGGCAGCTTCGATCCGGAGGCGTTCGCGCGGGTTGCGAGCCGGGACCAGATCAAGATGGTCGAGCTCAAGATCAGCCAGGGCGCCAAGCCCGGCCATGGCGGCGTGCTGCCGGCGGCAAAGGTCTCGGAAGAAATTTCCAAGATCCGCGGCGTCGCGATGGGCGAGGATTGCATTTCGCCGGCCTCGCATCGCGCCTTCTCGACTCCCACCGGCATGATGCAGTTCGTCGCCGAGATGCGACGGCTTTCAGGCGGCAAGCCGGCCGGCTTCAAGCTCTGCATCGGCCACCCCTGGGAATTCCTGGCAATATGCAAGGCGATGCTGGAGACCGGCATCTATCCCGATTTCATCGTGGTCGACGGCAATGAAGGCGGCACCGGTGCGGCGCCGCTGGAATTCATGGACCATTTGGGCATGCCGATGCGCGAGGGCGTCAATTTCGTCCACAACGCGCTGATCGGCATCAACGCGCGCGACCGCATCAAGATCGGCGCATCGGGCAAGATCGCGACCGCCTTCGACATGGCCCGCGCGATGGCGATCGGCGCCGACTGGTGCAATTCGGCGCGCGGCTTCATGTTCTCGCTCGGCTGCATCCAGTCGCTGAGCTGCCACACCGACCGCTGTCCGACCGGTGTCGCGACCCAGGATCCGACCCGGGCACGCGCGCTCTACGTGCCGCTCAAGATCGACCGCGTGGCCAACTATCACCACGCCACGCTGCACTCGCTGACCGAGCTGATCGCTGCCGCCGGCCTCGAACATCCGCAGGAGCTGCGCCCGATCCACTTCAGTCAGAGGACGTCGACGACCAAGGTGCAATCCTTTGCCCAGCTCTATCCGGCGCTGCGGCCGGGCGAGTTGCTCGAAGGCACCGAGGATCCGCGGTTTCGTGATGCCTGGCGGCTGGCCCAGGCGGCGTCGTTCCAGCCACTGCCGTGAGGGTTTCCGTGCCATACCAGGGGTCGCGGTGGCCTAAATTTGCTGGCATCGGGGTTGCGTTTTAACTCTTGTGTCAGCTTAGGGTGTAAAATGTTCCGATGGACGAAGAACGACGCAACAAGGCCAGGCACCGCGTATTGAAGGCCGGAACCATTGAGTTCGGCGGCGGCGCGATCGACTGCACCGTCCGCAATTTCTCCGACACCGGCGCAGCCCTCGACGTCACCAGCCCGGTCGGGATTCCCGAGCGCTTCACCCTGAACATCAAGGCCGAGGGCCTGCATTTGCCCTGCACGGTGGTGTGGCGCAAGGAGAAGCGGATCGGGGTGCGGTTCGGGTGAGGCTTTGCGCTTGCTGCGCGCGGCAAATTACCCCGTCTCCACCTCACCCCGCCGGCTCGCCAGAATCTTGTCGATCCGTCGGCCGTCGAGATCGACCACCTCGATGTGCCAGCCGGCGAAGTCGAAGGCGTCGCCGACATGGGGCAGCACGGTGAATTGCTGCAGCACGAGGCCGGCTACCGTGTTGTAGCGGTGATGCGGCGGCAGCTCGACGCTCAAGAGCTCGCCGAACTCGTCGACCGGCATCCAGCCCGAGACCAGGAGCGAGCCGTCCGCGCGCCTGACATAGGCCGGCTCCGGTGGGCCTTCCTCGGAATGGAAGGCGCCGACGATCGATTCCAGAATATCAGCCGCCGTCACCACGCCTTCGAAGGCGCCGTATTCGTCATGGACGAGACCGAGATGCACGGGCGCGGCCTTCAGAATCGCGAGCACGTCGCGCGCGTCCGCGGATGCCGGAATGATCGGCGTCTCGCGCACCAGCGCGCGCAGATCGGGCGTGCGCTCGCGCATATAGGCGACCAGCAGATCCTTGGCCTGGAGCACGCCGATCGGCTTGTCGCGATCGCCGTCGCAGACCGGAAAACGCGAATGCGGGCTCCTGGTGATCAGCGCCTGGATCGCCGCCTGATCGTCGTTCAGGTCGATCTCGTCGACCTCCGTGCGCGGCGTCATCACGGCGCCGACCGGGCGGTCGCCGAGCCGCATCACGCCCGCGATCATTTCCTTCTCGCCGGGCTCGAGCACCCCGGCGCTTTCGGCCTCGTTGACGAGATGATGGATCTCGTCCTCCGACACTTTCTCTTCCGCCTTGCCGCCACGACCGAGCAGGGTGAGGATCAGCTTGCCGGAGAGGTCGAGCAGAAACACCAGCGGCAGCGAGACCCGCGCCAGCACGTGCATCGCGGGCGCAACCTTCACTGCGATGCTCTCGGGGTCGCGCAGCGCCACCTGCTTCGGCACCAGCTCGCCGACGATCAGCGTCGCGTAGGTGATGATGGTGACGACGATGCCGACACCGACAATGTCGGCAATGCCCGAGGACACGCCGAGTTCGACCAGCCATTGCGTCAGCCGCTGCCCGAGCGTCGCGCCGGAGAAGGCGCCGGAGAGCACGCCAACCAGCGTGATGCCGATCTGCACGGTCGACAGGAACTTGCCGGGATCGGCGGCCAATGTCAGCGCGCGCTCGGCACCGCGCACGCCTTTGGCGGCCAGCACCGACAGCCGCGCCGGGCGCGATGAGACCACAGCCAGCTCCGACATGGAGAGCAGGCCATTGATGACGATCAGGACGACGACGATGATGAGTTCGACGGAGAGCATTGACCTTCCAAGGTAAGGGAGTGTGGCGGCTCGACCGCGCTGATATAGGTATTCTGGGGGGAAAATGCCGGCATTCTGTCGCATCATGCGCCGCCGTTCGCGTGCCCCCGTCCATCTGACACTCCGCGGAACTACGGAACCGTGCTTAACGGGCTCTTAGCCGCCGCCCGTTAGATTTTCTGACAATTTGCAGAAATCTGTTCGAGGACCTGAGGATGCGGATAGGGAAGCTTTTCGCGCTGTCGATGCTGACGGTGACGGTTTTTGCGGTCATCCTTGGCGCCGAGGTGCTGATACCCCAGGCCCGCATCTTCACCGACCGATCCGACGCGATCAAGCGAGTCGACGCGTTCGGCACGATCCTCATGGTCAGCCAACACGTCGCCGGCCTTCGTGCCCCCTACATCTCTCCCATCTTTCAGGAGGGAGCTGCGACGCAGGCTCAGACCGACGCCACGACCAAGGCTGCGAAAGCGGCCGAAGCCTCCTTCGAGAGCGCAAGGCGCGCCCTTCTGATGCTGGATGACGGCGCTCCGATGGCCGAAAACCTCGACCGCACAGCGCGGCGGCTGAAGGACATCACCACCGCTGCAGACCGCGCGATGAGCGTTCCTCTCGCTGCGCGCGACAGCGCTGCGATCAAGGGCTTCCTTCCCGCCGTTGCCGAGGTCATCGCCGGCATCGAACCGATCATGAACCGGCTGGAGGGAAGGGTCGTGGATGCCGATTCCTCGCTGGCGGCGCTGTTGAGCCTGGCGCGGACGGCGCAGGATCTTCGCGTCTCGGCCGGCAATCGCGCCGCGACGTTGGCCCCGGCGTTGACCGCACATCGACCGCTGGTGACGGCTGAGTTCTCTCTGATGGATCGCATGCAGGGGCGTGTCGAGGCCGATCGCGAGCGGATCGCGGCCGGCATCGACCAGCTCGGCAATCCGCCGCGCATCGCCGCCGCGTTCAAGGCGGCGAGCGAGTCCTATTTTGGAAGAGCTGCGCCGGTAGTTGAAAAGGAGATGCCCGCTGCGCGCGCCGACGGCAACTACGGCATCACCAACGATGAGTTTGCCAACGTGATCGTGCCTGCCATCCAGATGTTCTTCGGAGTGCGCGACGCCGCCCTGGCGGAAGCGGCCGAGCGCGCCTCGGCTGCCCGCAGCGGTGCGCTGGCGATGCTCGCGCTCGCGGCCGTTGCCGTGCTCGCGTTGCTCGGCACGCTGGCCGGTGTGACCATGATGCTGCGTCGCCGCGTTGTGACGCCGCTGGCGAAGCTGGCGGGCGTGATCGGCACGCTCGCCGCCGGACAACACGAGGTCGAGATTCCGGCCACCGGCCGCGACGACGAGATTGGTCAGGTCGCCGGCTCGTTGCGGCATTTCAAGGATTCGCTGCTCGCTCAAAAATCTGCAGATGCGGCCGCTGCGGTCGAGGCCGAGGCGAAGCTCAAGCGCAGCCAGCGCATGGACCAGATCGCGCGCGATTTCGAGGCCATGATCGGCGACGTCATCAACACGGTCGCGTCGGCCTCCTCGGAGCTGGAGATTTCAGCGGGAACGCTGACGAGCGCCGCCGATCAATCGGAAAAGGTCACCGCCACCGTCGCGGCGGCCTCCGAGCAGGCCTCCACCAACGTGCAGACCGTTGCGGCAGCGGCGGAGGAGATGGCCTCGTCGGTCGACGAGATCGGCCGGCAGGTTCAGGACTCCGCGCGCGTCGCCGGGGAAGCCGTGCAGCAGGCCGAGCGGACCAACGATCATGTCGGCGAGCTCGCCAAGGCGGCGGGGCGGATCGGTGACGTCGTCGAGCTGATCAGCCAGATCGCGGGCCAGACCAACCTTCTCGCCCTCAACGCCACCATCGAGGCGGCGCGGGCCGGGGAGGCCGGACGCGGCTTCGCGGTGGTCGCCTCCGAGGTCAAGGCGCTGGCCGAACAGACGGCCAAGGCCACCGGCGAAATCAGCCAGCAGATCTCAGGCATCCAGGCCGCGACCGAGGAGTCTGTCGGCGCCATCAAGGCGATCAGCGACACGATTACGAGGATGTCGGAGATCGCATCCGCGATCGCCTCGGCGGTCGAGGAGCAGGGCGCGGCGACACGCGAGATTTCCCGCAACGTGCAGCAGGCTGCGCGCGGCACCCAGCAGGTTTCCGCCAGCATCGTCGACGTGCAGCACGGCGCAAACCAGACCGGATCGGCATCCGCCAACGTCCTCGCGGCAGCCAGATCGCTGTCCGGCGAAAGCACCCGTCTCAAGAGCGAGGTCGGAAAGTTCCTGGACGCGATCCGAGCCGCGTAAGACGCGTGCTCAGAACTCCCCGTGCAGCCGTCCCGAGAACACCGAGACCGGCCCGCGATCGGCATTGTAGGCGGGATTGACGATGAGCTGGTAGTCGGCGGTAAACGTCAGCGCCTTGTTCAGCGCATAGGCGTAATAGGTTTCCAGCACGCGCTCGTTCCGGTAGTTGAGCGCGCCGTCGCCGATCAGCGGACCGAGACCGCCGGCGGCGATGAAGTCACGATGGTCCTGCGAGAGGCCGTTGACGGCGCCAGCGATGGCGACGACGTCGTCGGGCCGGCCCCATTTGGTGCCCTTCACCGAGACGCCGCCGGATAGGCTGCGGTCGATATCGGTGAAGGCCATGATCTCGTTGCGGCCGTCGTTCCAGCTCCAGCGGCCGAACACGCCGATGTCATCGGTGATCGACTGTTCGAGGTTGAGCGCATAGCCGTATTTGAGGCGGCCGCGCCGGGTCTGGGTGATGTCGACGCCGAACGCGGGGTTGTCCAGCGTCTCGCGATAGCTGCCCGAGAACGCGCTGTTGACGAAGCCGAGCGTGCGCAGCTTGCCGGGCTGGCCGAACAGCGAATAGCGCGTCTCAAGCTCCACGACATATTCGCCGCGACGGCCGATGTTCATGTCGAAATTGTTCGAGTTGGATACGGCGTCCATCAGGAAGTAGCCGCCGCGCAGTGCCCATTGCTTCTGGTTCAGCTCGGCGGTGGCGCCATAGCCCAGGCCGAGCTTGTCGGCGGCATAATCGAAAGCGCCGGACGCCCAGATCGACCAGTTCATGAAGTCTTTGCGCGGATCGTGCGCGTAGGCATTGCCGTCGAACACGTCGACCACGGAGAACTTGCCGACCTGCAAGGTCAGTCGCGAGATGTCGGCCTTGCCGGCGAGTTGAAGCTGGCCGCTGGCAAGCTCCTCCTGCTCGCCGCCGAAGCCGAAGGTCTGGCGCACGAACAGACGCGAGGCATTGAAGTGCGGATAGGGGAAGCCGGATTTCTGCGCTTCGCCATTGGGAAAGCCCCCCGCGCCCGTGGTGTTGTTGAAGCCGAATCCCTGCAATAGCTCCGGATTGAAATAGACCTCGCCGCCGTCCCACAGCCGCGCATTGAGATAGAGCGAATTGCTCCAGGTCTGCTGGAAATCCGGCGACGGGAGCAGGCTGTTCGTTCCGGTATAGGGCGCGTGGAACGCCGGGTAGCCCTGCCCCAGCACGGTCGACTGGCCGTGAATCTCCCAGCGGCTCGATTCGGTGTCGGTGATATCCGACTTCGGATTATAGGTCGGCATATCAGGCCAATCGATCTTGCGATTGAGGCCGATCCGCAGGCTCTGGAAATCCATCGACGACGAATATTGCCCGCCTGATGGGAACGTGACGTTGGCGTGCTCGAACTTGCTGTAGAGATATTCGAGCCGCGCGCTCCAGTGCGGCGCGAAGGCGTATTCGACGCCGCCGCCCGCGATCCAGCCGAACCGGGTGTTCAGCACCTTCTCTTCATTGCCGCCCGTCGGCGTCGAGAGAAAGCGCTCGCCGGCGAAGGCCGCGCCGCCGGTCGCGTAGAACAGCCAATTGCCAGTGCTGTAACCGAGACGGGCGCGCAGGCTCGCGACATAGTCCCAGCGCTCTTCCGCGCTCGACAGCGCCGTCGCGGCCGACGACACGACATGGTTGGAGGGCAGGTAGTTCGGAAAGGAGATGTCGCCCTCCAGGCCGAGCAGCAGGCCAGAGTTCAGGCGCCAATTATAACCGGCTTGCACGCCCCCGGTCGCGCCGGTGAAGACGTTGTTGTCGGTTGCAACGGTGGGATCGGTCAGCGTCGCCGACGAGGTGCCGCGGGTGACGCCGACATGCGCGCCGATATAGAAGCCGGTCCAGTCATAGACAGCCTTCAGCGCTGGTGCCTTCAGGGGCAGGTCAGCCGCACGGGAGGCCGCGGGAAAAGCCAGCACGCCGGCGGTGATCGCCGCCGCCGTCCGCCGCAACTGCTGTCGGTGACTTCTCAACGTCAAAACGCACGCCCCCAAGCAAGCCCCCAAAGACGCGAATGTAACCCAGCCGCCGCGACATCCCTGCCGATTCGCGACGACCCTGTCATCAGGGTCCTGGCTGTTCACGCGATCGAACGAGATGAACTCGTTTCGACGCGATTTCATCCCCGCCCCGCACTCGTCCAGAATTTATTGCTAATAATTCGCAATAGCAACTCGTGCAGAATGTCGCAGCGGATGGTTGGCATCCTTATGTGACGGTATTGCCACAAACTCCCGGCCCGGAAAAAGGATGACCCCCTCCCGGGGCCAAACTTTTTGGATAACGCGCGCCGGCGGGCGGAACGCAGCTAGCAGCCGCGGCAGATGCCCTTGATCTTCTTGGCGAGCAGCGCGTCCTCTTTCTTCGCGTCATCATTGGCCATCGGATTGTTCGCCGCCGGGTCGATCGCCGCCGGACTTTTGGCCGGCGGGCCAAACGTCGCCGGAGTGTTCGACAGCCACCGCTCCTGCCAGAGCTTCTCTCCGATCGTGCAGAGAATCCGCGGCTCCTTGTCACCGGGCCGGGCAGTCGATCCATTCGGCGTGCGGCCCGCAACCACAAGCGCCAATTGGGTCCGGGTCGCATCGTTGAAGTTTCCGCGATCGGTGATCGGTAAAGCAAAGGCACCTGAGCCTCCGATCACACAATCCTCATAGTACCAATCGAGATGGTCCATGTGGTTGATATCAGTTGGACCGAGCGGTGCAGTGGTCATCACAGGCAGGGCGGTGATGACGATGCCCTTCTGCACTGCTGTGTCACGCGCTGTGGCGACGGGACCGCCATTGTTGTTGGGGCCATCGCCCGAAATATCGATGACACAGCGTGCCCCGCGGCAGGGGTTCTGCTCGAACAGCGGCACGGCGAAATCGATCGCGCTCGAAATCGACGTGCGCGAGCCACGGCGGATCGGGGCCTGGCGGAGTTCAGTTGCCACGGCCTGCGCCGATTCCAATCCGTCAATCTGGCGCCAGGGGACGACGATCCTCTGATCGCTGGTGGATGCCCATTCGAAATAGGTCAACGCGATCTTGCCAATCGGGCCGGCCCGCAGGGATCGAAGAAATTCCGGCGATTCGATGGCCTTGGCAAAGCCTTCGCGTTGAGCTGCCAGGTCGGCCGGCTCCATCGAATACGAAACGTCGACGGCTATGACGAGTTCGAGGTCCACGGAGGGGTGGCCATCGTCCTGGGCCGCCGGCCGCGCAAATGCCTGCGTTGATGTCAGCGTTGCGATCAAGATCGATCCAATGACATCCCGCCAGTTCATGCTCGCTCTCCACCTGCCGGTTCGTATCGTGGCACGCGGAACGTGCAAGCGGAAGCAGCGGCCCGTCGCTATGGCCCGGAAAAAGGATGACCCCGCCCGGGGGGACAGCCGGGCGGGGTCGGGGGCACGACACGGGGTGGATGAGGCGCCCGTGCCGGACGCGGGATCCACGTAAGATCGGCCTCAGAATCTCGGATCAGTAGCAGGTACGAACGCGGCCGACATACTGGCCGAAGGCGTTGTACTGGGCGACCCAGCCGCAGCGGTGATAGCCGTAGTAATAGGGTTCGTTGCTGGCGGCGATCGCGGTGCCGACGATGGCGGCGGTGGCGATGCCGGCGCCGACGCCCCAGCCCCAGCCGAGCGGCTTGGCTTGAGCGGTCGAGGTCGTGGAAGCGATACCAGCGGTGATGGTGAGGGTTGCGAGAGCGACGGCGGCAATCCTGGTCTTGATCGACATATGAAACTCCATCCGGGTTGAGGCGGTCCGTTGTGGTCCGCGTGCCCAATTGGACGGGGGCTTGGCCGATCCGGTTCGAAGATGCTCGGCCCGGCTCGGAAAACCGGCGCTTTCGCCAGTGATTTCAGATGGATGTCGGCTAGCCGAGCGGGCCCTTGGCGAGCCTGCTCACGTCGAATTTATCGACCTCGGCCAGCAGCTCGCAAAAGGCGCGCGCGCCCTGGTCGAGCAGCTGCTCGCCTTTCTCGGGCATCGCCAGCGTGGCGTTGCCGACGGCGCCGCTCGCGTTGAGATCCTGCGCCTGCCAGGCAAAGGGTGCGGGCCGTTGGGTCGAGAGCCAGCGATATTGTTGCTCCATCGCGATGCTGCTCGCGGCAAAATCCGCGATCGCATCAGCGCGCACCTGGTCGGGATAGCGCGCCAGCATGATCGAGGTCTCGACCGCGCCACCGTGAATGCCATGGCGCACTTCATCCGATGGGAACAGCTTGTCGGCAGCCGACAGCCGCGACCACGACGTCGTCACCGCGAACATTTTTTGATGCGCGCGAAGATCCTGCGCCACCAGCATCATCGCCGCGCTGTTGCCGCCATGGCTGGTGATGATGACGAGCTTTTTGACGCCACGTCGCGCGATGTCCTCGCCGATCCCGGTCCAGCGCCTCAGCGCCACTTCATTCGGCAGCGTCTGCGTGCCGGGATAGTCGATATGCTCGGTGGAGATGCCGACGCGTTCGATCGGCAGGAACGTCACCGGCAACGTCGCGGGCAGCAGCTCGCGCACGCGCGCCAGATAGGCTTCGGCGATCAGCACGTCGGTCTCGAGAGGCAAATGCGGGCCGTGCTGCTCGGTTGCCGCCAGCGGCAGCACCGCGATCCAGCGCGAAATGTCCGCATGGCTCGCATCGGCCCAGCGGATCTCCGTCCAGTCGCGGGAAGGCGTCATCAAGGTTTCTTTGCCCGAATTTGTCACGTAGTTTGGGTTATCAGGGGACGCGGGCCCGGCCGGTTCGCGTCCCCTGATATGTTGCGGTTTTATCGCGTTGTTGTCACATCGGCTAGAAGTGATCCACGGAGTGCATTCATGAGCCCTTCCCATCTGCGGCGAGCATTAACGGCGGGCTTGCTGGCCTCTGTCGTATCGATCCTGCCGGCGCGCAGCGAGACCCTGGACAAGGTCAGCTTCGGCACCAACTGGGTCGCCGAGGCCGAGCATGGCGGCTTCTTCCAGGCGCTCGCCGACGGCACCTACCAGAAATACGGGCTCGACGTCACCATCGTGCCCGGCGGCCCGAACGAGAACAACCGGATGCTGCTGATCGCCGGCAAGATCGATTTCTTCATGGCGGCGAACACGCTGATGTCGTTCGACGCGGTGGCCAACAACGTCCCCGTCGTTACCATCGCCGCGATGTTCCAGAAGGACCCGCAGGTGCTGCTGTCGCAGCCCGACGCGAAGGTCACCAAGCTCGAGGATCTCAAGCCGCTGACGCTGTTCGTCTCCAAGGAGGGCATGAGCAGCTATTTCCAGTGGCTCAAGTCCGAATACGGGTTCAGCGAGAAGAACGTCCGGCCCTATAATTTCAATCCGCAGCCCTTCATCGCGAACCCGAAGAGCGCCATGCAGGGTTACGTCACTTCCGAGCCCTTCGCCGTCGAGAAGGCTGCGGGCTTCAAGCCCAACGTCATCCTGCTCGCCGATGCCGGCTTCAACACCTATTCGACCTTGATCGAGACCCGGCGGGACATCGTCGAAAGGAAGCCTGACATGGTGCAGCGCTTCGTCGATGCCTCTATCGTCGGCTGGTACAATTACATCTACCGCGACAATTCTGCCGGCAATGCCATGATCAAGAAGCTCAATCCTGAAATGACCGACGATCTGCTGGCCTATTCCGTCGCCAAGATGAAGGAATATGGCATCGTCGATTCCGGCGACACCCTCAGGAGCGGCATCGGCGCGATGAGCGACGAGCGCTACACCTCATTCTTCAACAAGATGGTGAAGGCCGGCGTGGTGAAGGGCGATCTCGACTTCCGCAAGTCCTACACGCTGCGCTTCGTCAACAAGGGCGTCGGCGTCGAGCTGCGCCCGAACAAGCCGTAGGCTATGCCGAGGTTAAACAACGGTGGGGCGGCATCGTTCACCTCTCCCGTAGGGAGAGGTCGCATCGCATCGTTAGATGCGATGCGGGTGAGGGGTTACGCTCTCTCATGGGACCTGCGCCCCCTCACCCGGCGCTGCGCGCCGACCTCTCCCCGACGGGGAGAGGTGAAGAGCGTCCGCGACGCAACAGTCGGCGCCCAATGGTAGAGCGCAAACCTTCGTCGACAGTCGAGGCCAGCCTGACGGCACTTGCCGTCAACCTGCGCGGCGTGACGAAGGTCTACGACAACGGCGTCATGGCGCTGGGTCCGCTCGATCTCGCGGTGCCCAAAGGCGAGTTCATCTCGCTGCTCGGCCCCTCCGGCTGCGGCAAGTCGACGGCGCTGCGACTGATTGCGGGGCTCAGCCCGGCATCATCGGGCGCGGTGCGGGTGTCGCGCCATGAGGGTGATGTCCAAATTGGTCATGGCATCGGCTTCGTGTTCCAGGAGCCGACCCTGATGCCCTGGACCAGCGTGCGCGAGAACGTGCGGCTGCCGCTGAAGCTTGGCGGCATCGCCAAGGCCGAAGGGCGGGCGCGCGCCGATGCGGCGCTGGCGAGCGTTGGGCTTGCCGATTTCGCCGATGCGTTTCCGCGCGAATTATCCGGCGGCATGAAGATGCGGGTGTCGCTCGCCCGCGCGCTGGTCACCGATCCTGATATCCTCCTGATGGATGAGCCGTTCGCCGCGCTCGACGAGATCACGCGCTTCCGCCTCAACAACGATCTGCTCGCGCTGTGGCGCAGCCTCGGCAAGACCGTCATCTTCGTCACCCATTCGGTGTTCGAATCCGTCTATCTGTCGCAGCGCGTCGTGGTCATGACGGCGCGGCCCGGCCGCATTCAGGCCGACATCCGCATCGAGACCGTCGAGCCGCGCGGCGAGGAGTTCCGGACGTCCACCGCGTACTCTGACTATTGCCGGCGCGTCTCGGCCGCGCTCGCGCCGTCCTATTCAGGGCAGTCGACACTATGAACGCGCAAGCTGCCGTCGCCGCAAAGCCGTCGGGCGCGCAAAGCGCGGTGCGCTTCGTGCTGCCCGTCATCGTGTTTGCGGCCGGCCTTGCCGCCTGGGAACTCGTGGTTCGCATCAAGGAGATTCCGCCTTATGTGCTACCGGCGCCGTCGGCGATAGTCCTGACGCTGATCAAGGACTGGGCGGTGTTGTCACAATCGCTCGCCACCACGCTGCTGACGACGCTTGAAGGGTTCGTCGCCGCGAGCATCGGCGGCATCGCGCTGGCGCTGTTGTTCAACCAGTCGAAATGGGTGGAATATTCGCTGTTCCCCTATGCCGTCGTGCTGCAGGTGACGCCCGTCATCGCGATCGCGCCATTGCTGCTGATCTATCTGGAGCAGCAGACCGCCGTCGTCGTCTGCGCCTTCATCGTCGCCTTTTTTCCGGTGCTGTCCAACACCACGCTCGGGCTCAATTCGGTCGACCGCAATCTCGCCGGGCTGTTCCAGCTCTATGGCGCCTCGAAGCCGCAGACCCTGCGCTTCCTGAAGCTGCCTGCGGCGCTGCCCCATATCCTCGGCGGCCTGCGCATCGCCGGCGGCCTGTCGCTGATCGGCGCCGTCGTCGCCGAGATCGCGGCGGGAACGGCGGGGGCCGGCTCGGGCCTTGCCTACAGGATCGCGGAATCCGGCTATCGCTTGAACATACCCCGCATGTTCGCGGCGCTGCTGTTGTTGTCGCTGGCCGGGATTGTCATCTATGGGGTGCTGGCGCTAATTTCCCACCTCGTTTTACGGCGCTGGCATGAGAGCGCGCTTGGAAAGGAAACCTGATGTCTACCGGTTCGATTTCGTCCGACAAGATCGATCTTCTGATCTATGGGCCGGCGCGGCCGATCCTCGAGAACGGGTTTTCCGATCATTTCGTCGTGCACAAGGCCGAGACGCGCGGTGACCTCGAGCGGCTGACGCCGGCGATCCGCGACAAGATCCGCGGCGTGGCGGTGACCTATCACACCGTTCGCGCCGACAAGGATTCGCTGTCGCAGCTGCCCAAGATCGAGATGGTGGCGAGCTTCGGCGTCGGCTACGACCATATCGACGCCAAATACGCCGCCGAGCACAACATCATCGTCACCAACACGCCTGACGTGCTGACCGAGGAGGTCGCCGACGTCGCGATGGGCCTTCTGATCGCCACGTTGCGCGAATTCATCAAGGCCGATCGTTACGTGCGCTCAGGCCTCTGGCACACGCAGAACTATCCGCTCAGCGTCGGCTCGCTGCGCGATCGCAAGGTCGGCATCGTCGGCATGGGCCGGATCGGCCAGGCCATCGCGCGCCGGCTCGATGCCTCGCTGGTGCCGGTGGTCTATCACTCGCGCAATCCGTCCAAGGACGTCTCCTACAAGCACTATCCTGACCTGATCGAGATGGCCAAGGCGGTGGACACGCTTGTCGTGATCGTGCCTGGCGGCGCCTCGACCGAAAAGATGATCAATGCCGAGGTGCTGAAGGCGCTCGGCCCGCGCGGCGTGCTGGTCAACGTCGCCCGCGGTTCTGTCGTCGACGAGCAGGCGCTGGTCCAGGCGCTGAAGTCAGGCACCATCCTCGCTGCCGGCCTCGACGTGTTCGCGGCCGAGCCGAACGTGCCTGATGAACTCAAGGCCATGCAGAACGTCGTGCTGCTGCCGCATATCGGTTCGGCCTCGGTGGTGACGCGCAACGCCATGGACCAGCTCGTGGTCGACAACCTCAAATCATGGTTCTCCGGCAAGCCGCCGCTGACGCCGGTTGCCGAGACGCCGTTCAAGGGGCGCTGATGCAAGTTGTTCGGGCCGTTGCATTCGCCCTCGCGGCCCTGTTGGCCGCGACCGGCGTCGCACATGCGCAGGATGCGACAACCCTGAAGAAGGAGATGGTCGGGCAGTGGGAGCTCTCGACCACCGAACGCAGCAAGACCTGCGTCGTCACGATGAAGGGCGATGCCGCCGCGCAAGGCTTCAGGCTCGAGCTGGAGCCGGCCTGCAAGGCCGCGCTGCCCTTCACCAAGGATATCGTCGCCTGGAGCATCAAGGGCCTCGATATCGTCCGCCTGCAGGATGCGTCAGGTGAATCCGTGATCGACTTCACCGAGGTCGAGGCCGGCATCTTCGAGGGCCTGCGCCAGGGCGAGGGCGTCTACATCCTGCAAGATCTCGCCGCCGCCCGCTCGATGGCCAAGTCGATGGACCAGATGATCGGCGACTGGGCGATGGTCCGGGGCAATGGCCAGCCGATCTGCGGGATAACGCTGACCAACACGGAGGCCGATCAGGACAATTTCCAGGTCTTCCTCAAGCCGAAATGCGATGCGGCCATTGCCCAGTTCAACCCGACGCAATGGCGGCTCGAGCGCGGCCAGATCATCCTGATGTCCAAATCAGGCGAGGTCTGGCAGTTCGAGGCCGACGACAATGCGCAATGGCGGCGGGTTCCAGACACGGCCGATCCCCTGATCATGCTGCGCCAATAGGCGCGGTCCGTTAACTTTTCTGCCCCGCAATTTTCCAGTGGTCCAATTTTTTCTGAGGCCATGTCGATCCGGCCCCGGCTGGATCGTCATCTGGGTAGCGAGCTGATCGCGCGGCCGAACCGGCCGCGTCTCGCTTTACCAGGAGTTTTGCATGCGCTTCATGTACATCGTCACCTCCAGCCAACCCATGAAAGGCCCCAGCCCCGCGCTGATGGAGGCCATGCAGAAAATATCCGAGCGGGAAATCAAGGCCGGCCGGATGCTCGACAATGGCGGCTTGATGCCGCTTGCATCAGGCGCACGTGTGCGCATCGTCGACGGCGAGCTCAGCGTGATCGACGGTCCCTTCATCGAGGCCAAGGAAGTGGTCGGCGGCTACGCCATTTTCGAGCTGCGCGACAAGGCGGAGGCCCTGGCCATGGCCAAGGAATTCATGCAGCTCCACCTCGATCACATGCCGGGCTGGGACGGGACCTGCGAATTGCGGGCGTTCGCCACGCCTGATGTCGACGGCGCCTGCGAGGTGAACGCGAAGGCAGCTGCCCACGCCTGATGGACGACAGCATCGCGCGTCATGGTCGGCGGCGATGACGGCCGCCGACATCGATCAAGCCGTCCGTGCCACGATTCTTGCAACCTGGCGCGTGGTGCAGCCGCGGCTGATCGCGACGCTGTCGCGGATGCTGCGCGACGTGCCGCTTGCGGAAGAGCTGACCCAGGACGCGCTGGTGGCGGCGCTGGAGGCGTGGCCCATCACGGGCGTCCCGGACAATGCCGGCGCCTGGCTGATGACAGCAGCGAAGCGCCGTGCGCTCGATCATTTGCGTCGCGGCAGGATGCTGAGCGACAAGCACGCCATGTTGGCGCGGGACATGTTGCAGGAGCAGGACATCGTGCCCGATTTCGATGCCGCGCTCGACGACGACATCGGCGACGAATTGCTGCGCCTGATCTTCACGGCCTGTCATCCGATCCTGTCGCGCGAGGCGCGCGCGGCGCTGGCGCTGCGCATGATCTGCGGCCTCACCACCTGCGAGATCGCGCGCGCCTATCTCGTACCCGAAGCCACCATCTCCCAGCGCATCGTTCGCGCCAAGCGGACGCTGTCGAATTCCGGTCTGGCCTATGAGACGCCATCCGGCGAGGCTCTGTCGGAGCGTCTCGCCTCGGTGCTCGAGGTCGTCTATCTGATCTTCAACGAGGGCTATCTCGCGGCGCGCGGCGAGGAATGGCTGCGTCAGCAGCTCTGCGACGAGGCGCTGCGCATGGGGCGCGTGCTCGCGGGTCTCGCACCCGACGAGCCGGAAGTGCACGGCCTCGTCGCCTTGATGGATTTGAATGCCTCGCGAGCCCGTGCCCGCACCGACGCGAACGGCGATCCCGTTCTGCTGATGGATCAGGATCGCGCGCTCTGGGACTGGTTGCAGATCCGCCGCGGCCTGCGTTCGCTCGAACGCGCCGGCGAGCTCGGCGGCAGCGGTGGATTCTACGCGCTCCAGGCCGCGATTGCGGCGTGCCACGCCAGGGCGGAGACGGCGGAAGCGACCAACTGGCAGCGTATCGCGCAGCTTTACGCCGAGCTGGCACGGCTGGTGCGCTCGCCGATCATCGAGCTGAACCGTGCGGTCGCCGTCGGCATGGCGGAAGGGCCGCAAGCCGGCCTCGACGTGCTGGATGCGATCGCCGGCGAGCCGGCGCTGGCGAGCTATCATCATCTGCCGGCGGTACGCGGCGACTTGCTGCAAAAGCTTGGACGGCTCGCAGAAGCGCGGCAGGCTTTTGAAGCGGCCGCGCATCTTGCGACCAATGGACGCGAGCGCGCGCTGATGCGGCGCCGCGCCGCGGCGCTCGGCGATCAGCCTTTCTAGAGCATGATCCGCGCAAGCGTGTGATCGCCAGGCGCCCCCCCGGGAACCCGGCGGTCGGCAGTCTGTTAGCAATGGAGACGGTCGGTTCAGGGAATCCTGCAATGGCCAAGCGCGTCCTTGCGATCGGCATCGAACCCCGCAGTGCGGACTACAGCACCTTTCCGCAGCTCACGCCGGCGCTCGTGCGCAACTATATCGAAGCGCAGCTCCTGCGCCTGCGCGGCCTCGGCTACGAGGTCACGAGCTGCCTGATCGATCTCGATGCCACCGCTGAAGCTGCCGTGACGGCGGCGCTGCGCGAGGAGCACTTCGACTGCGTCGTCATCGGCGCGGGCCTGCGCGAGCCGAAGGAGCGGCTGCTGCTGTTCGAGAAAGTGCTCAACCTGGTCCATCACCTGGCGCCGCAGGCTTCCATCTGCTTCAACACGACGCCCGCCGACACGGTGGAGGCCGTGCAGCGCTGGGTCGATCCGTAGCCGTCGCGATCGCCCCTTTCCGGTAGCGCACTGTTCCTGTTGCATGATAGGATCCATGCAACCATACCTAGAGCGTAACTTTGCCGGGTCCTGCGATGCTCAGAGCCGTCGTCATCATCGTGGTCGCCTTTGCGTTGTCCGCCTGCGATGTCGTCGCCGTCGTGAAGGACGGCATGCGTCAGGCCGCGGCGGTCGAAGGCGATCTCGAGCAGTCGACCGGCGTCAAGCCGCAGGTCGGCTTCAACTGGCACAATGGCCGTCTCGCCTCGGTGACCGTCCTGTTTCCGAAGCCGTATGCGGCGAAACCGCTGGGTGACCTTGCCGGCCTCGTGCGCGCGGCGGTGACCAGGGAATTCAAGCAGGAGCCGGACGCGATCGTGCTCTCTTTCACCCTGGACAAAGGGTCCTCGATCTGAGGGGACCAATGGTCATCCATGGGCGTCGCGACAGGCGGGCGCTTGGCGCAAGCGGCGGGGCGCGCCGGGTCCAAACAATATTCTGGCCCGGCATCGTCCCAGCCGTTATGACTGGCCGCATCAGATGGAGGATTCGGGATGCTTCGACGCCTTGGAATTGCGGTGTGTTTCTCGGTTGCTTTTGCCATCCCGGCCCATGATGCGCTGGCGCAGGACGCCGTCGGCGGTGCCATCATCGGCGGCGTGGGCGGAGCGATCTTGGGCGGCGCGCTTGGCGGTGGCCGCGGCGCGGCCATCGGTGCCGTCGTCGGCGCCGGCACGGGCGCTGCGATCGCCGCCGAAGGCGAACGCCGCCGCTCCGGCTATTATGCCTATCAGCGCGGCTGCTACATGCAGCGCCCCGACGGCCGCTACGTCCCGGTCGATCCGCGATACTGCTACTGAACCGCGCGGCGCTGGCGCTTTCCTCTAGGTCTTGCCCGGCGCTTCCGGCATGATCTGGCGCAGCGGCTCCGGCGAGATCGAGATCTGGCCGGTGAACGGACGGTCGTGCGCTGCGATCAGCAGCACCGAGGTCGCGGCGCCGGTCGCGAACAGGGCCATCGCGATCGCCGATCCCAGGCGGTTGTCGCAATGCAGGAAGCCGATCACCAGCAATTCGCACAGAGCCTGGAGATAAAGGCACCACCATTTCGCCGCGTTCACCGGAGCGGGACTGACGACGATGCGCTGCACTCGCTGCGCGGATGCGGCAATTGACAGTCAGGCCCCCGGTAGAAGAAGATTTATCCTGCAATCAGTCGGCGAGGCTCCATGCGAAAGTTACGATTTGCCGTTTCGGGCGCAGCGCTTGCTATGCTCGTGCTCGCGGCTTCGGTCTGCAGCCATTCGGTCTATGCTCAGGACGAAGCCGCAATCGCCTGGCCGACACGGCAATGGCAAACGTCTACGCCGGAAGAGCAGGGCATGGATTCGGCGGCGCTTGCCAAATTGCTTGATTTCGGCGCAACCCGCAGCCTCGACAGCCTCCTGTTGGTCCGGCACGGACGAATCGTGCTGGATGCCTATTACGCCCCGTATGCCGCCGACATTCCGCACCGGATAAACTCCGCTACCAAGGCGGTGGTCGGCACCCTGGTTGCGATCGCCCGCAAGGACGGGCTCTTGGACAGCTTCGACCATCCGATGCTGGATTTTTTTGGCGATCGCACCATCGCGAATGTTGATGACGGAAAGAAAGCCATAACGATCCAGAACCTGCTCGACATGACCTCCGGCCTCGACTGGAAGGAGCCGCTGGACGGGCGCCCCGATACGATGATCGAGATGAGCCGTGAGCAGGACTGGACCCAATTCGTCCTGGATCGCCCAATGTTGAGCACGCCGGGCGACATCTTCAATTATAACAGCGGGGGTCCGCATCTACTGTCCGCCATCATTGCCAAGCTCGCAGGGATGAACACCGCAGACTATGCCAAGGCAAAGCTGTTCGGCCCACTCGGGATCAGCGTCTCGAACTGGTGGCGCGATCCCCAGGGCATTCCGATCGGCGGATTCGGTCTGGCATTACTGCCCCGCGACATGGCCAAGATTGGCTATCTTTATTTGCGCAACGGCCAGTGGGAGAACAAGTCGCTGCTTCCGCCCGACTGGATCGCCAAGGTCAACCATGCAACCGTGAACATGAATATGCCCCGGGCACCGGACCTGCGGTACTCCAACTTGTTCTGGGCGCTTCCCGAAAAGAATGTCTACATCGCGGACGGGTATCACTGCCAGCTCATCATGGTCTTGCCGCGGCTGGACATCGTTGCGGTCACGACCGCCAGAGACTTTTGTCCGTTGGGCAGGCTGGCAGATTTGATTGCCGGTGCGGTCAAATCCGAAACGGCCTTACCTCCGGACGCCGCCGGCGCAAACCTGCTTGCGGAGAAGATTCGCGAGCTATCGACCGAAAAGGCGACGGAGGTTGGGGCTACGCCCGAGATCGCATCGGCAATATCGGGAAAGACCTACAAATTTCCGGCGAATGCGCTGGGCGTGAAATCGTTGTCGCTGACCCTCGTCGATCCAAATCCGCACTATGATCTCCAGGCATACGCGCGGGATCGGGGTCGACAGTTGCTCCAGTCCAGCGATCCGATTGGACTTGATGGTCTATATCGCAAGGGACAGCCGACCGCCTTCGGAATATTTGCGACCAAGGGAAAGTGGTTGAACGACAAGACGTTTGTGATCGAGCGCCAGGCGGTCGGAATGGATGAACTACAGAAATGGACCTTGTCGTTCGACGGTGACCGGCTCAATCTGCGCAGCAAGGATCGGGAAGGCCGCGACGTTTCGGTGGACAGTGAGCCTGGCGGATAGAGCGTGATCCGGACCCGAACGGCCGCGTGAGCCAAAAGTGTGAAGCGGCTTTCCCTCGCGACATCAGCGGAACGCGTTTGCGCGGAGATCATGCTCAAACAAAGCGCCAAAGCGCGATGACGATTCAACGCGATCTCATCGCGCTTTAGTGAAACCGTCGCGGTCCTGCAACGGGCCTTATATCAGCCTCATGCCTTTCAAGCTTGCATGCCCGTTCTTGCCGACGATGATGTGATCGTGCACGGCAATTCCCAGCGGCTTGGCGATGTCGATGATCGCCTTGGTCATCTGGATATCGGCCTGCGAGGGCGAAGGATCGCCCGAGGGGTGGTTGTGCACGAGGATCAGCGCGGTCGCCGACAGCTCCAGCGCGCGCTTGATCACCTCGCGCGGATAGACCGGAGTGTGGTCGACGGTGCCGGTCTGCTGCACCTCGTCGGCGATCAGCTGGTTGCGCTTGTCGAGGAACAGCAGGCGAAACTGCTCCTTGTCGGCGAAGGCCATGCTGGTGCGGCAATAGGCGATCACCTCGTTCCAGGACGACAGCGCGTTGCGGCTGTTGACCTCGCCCTTGGCGACGCGATGCGCCGCCGCCGCGATCAGCTTGAGCTGGTTGATCGCGGCCTCGCCGACGCCGTCGACCTCGCGCAGGCGCGCCACCGGCGCATGCACGACCTCGGCGAATGAGCCGAAGGTCTTGATCAGCGTCTTCGCCAGCGGCTTGGTGTCGCGCCGCGGCAGCGCCGGAAACAGCGCCATCTCAAGCAGCTCATAGTCGCTGAGCGCGTCCGGGCCGGCGCTGTAAAAGCGCTCGCGCAGCCGCTCGCGATGGCCGAGATAATGCGGCGTGTCCTCTAGCTTGCTTTTGTCGGCATCGGTCTTGGCGGGCATCGCCCGCCAGCATTGCCGCGGATTGTCGCTTTTGCAACTACCAATTGCGATGAAGCAGAGTGCGCTCGCAAAATGGCCGGAAGGGCGGGCTGGACCTTCAACCGTGCCTAAGGCCAGAGCTTTTTCGTCGACCCCGTCGCGAAGGCTGACCGTCGTCGTGTTCACCAACACCGCGCCGGAGGGCGGATTGAGCAAAAAAAATTCGCGGCCGACCGTTTCCTTTTCATCTCCCGTTCGTCTCAGCGGTATGGGCCTCGCCGGGCGGCCAGCACAGTCTTCGAAGGAGAACCTCGATGCCAGAGAACAAACCGGCGCCGTCGCGACGCGCCATCGTTGCCACCGGCCTCGGGGCCGGCGCCCTGCTCGCCGCCAAAATCGTCCCGTCCCACAGCCAGACCAGGAGTTCGACCATGGAAGCCACCATCCGCACCGGCAGCGACATCACCACCCTCGTCAACGTCTTCACGGTCGAGCCTGGTAACCAGCAAAAGCTGGTCGAGCTCCTGAAACAGGGCACCGAGAACTTCTTCAGCAAGCAGCCCGGATTCATCTCGTCCAGCGTCCACGCCGGCAAGGAGGGCGGCCGCGCCGTCAACTACTCGCAATGGCGGAACGCCGAGGACATCGAGAATTTCCGCAGGGACCCGGAATTCGCGCCTTACATCCAGCGCCTCGCCGCGATCGCCACGGCCGAGACGATCCTGTGCGAAGTCGTCGAGGTCAATCATGCCTGACCCGTGTGTGGCGCTGCGATCTCGATTGACGTATCACGGATTCGGATGACGGGAGGTCCGGCTTGGCGGACGATGTGACCGGCAATGGCACGGGGGCGGTCCGGCAGACCGCCCTTCAGGCCCTCGAACGCCTTGCCGTGGCGATGCGGCCGCAGCTGCATCGCTACTGCGCGCGCATGACGGGCTCGGTCATCGACGGCGAGGACGTGCTTCAGGACGCGTTGCTCAAAGCCTTCGAGGCCGCGCCGCGGACCGAGCCGCTGGACAATCCGGAGGGCTGGCTGTTCCGCATCGCCCATAACGCGGCGCTGGATTTCCTGCGCCGGCGCGCCCGCTACAACGCTGCTCACGCCGATGACGATCTGGACATGATCCCCGCTTTGACCAGCCCCGTGACCGAACGCGAGAGCGTCACCGCGAGCCTCGGGACCTTCATGCGCCTGCCGGTGACGCAGCGCAGCGCGGTGATCCTGCGCGACGTGCTCGGCTATTCCGTCGATGAGGTCTGCAACATCATGTGCGGCAGCGTCGCGGCGACCAAGGGCGCGCTGCAACGCGGCCGCGTTCGCCTGCGCGAACTGGCGGCGGAGCCTGACGACGTCAGGCCTCCTGAACTGGCGGCCGCCGATCGCGCCCGCCTGATGCATTATGTCGAGCGCTTCAACGCGCGCGATTTCGGTTCTCTGCGCGACATGCTGGCCGACGACGTGCGGCTCGAGATGGTCAACCGGACGCGCCGGGCCGGCCGCCGCGATGTCGGCGAGTATTTCCACCGCTATGCCGAGACCAGCCCGTGGCATTGCGTCCCGGGCTTCGTCGACCGGCGCCCCGCGATCATCATGTTCGACCCGCAGGATCCGTCAGGTCCGCCGCGCTACTTCGTTCTCCTCGACTGGGAAAACGGCAGCATCGTCAACATCAGGGATTTTCTGTTCGCGACTTACGCGATCGAGGGCGCCGAGCTGATCACGCTGGACTGATGAGTTGAGGTGGAAGCAGATCAGCCGATCTGCTTCTCGCCGTGCCGCTCCGACAGCGTGAAGATCTCGACGCCGGTGGCGGTGACGCCGACCGAGTGCTCGAACTGCGCCGACAGCGAGCGATCGCGGGTCACGGCGGTCCAGCCGTCGGACAGGATCTTCACATGCGGCTTGCCGAGATTGATCATCGGCTCGATGGTGAAGAACATGCCGGGCTTGAGCTGCACGCCCTCGCCCGGACGGCCGATATGGATGATGTTCGGCTCGTCGTGGAACATGCGGCCGAGACCGTGGCCGCAGAAATCGCGCACCACGCTCATGCCCTGCGGCTCGACAAAACTCTGGATGGCGTGGCCGATGTCGCCGGTGGTGGCGCCGGGCTTCACCGCGGCGATGCCGCGCATCATCGCCTCATAGGTCACCTCGATCAGCCGCTCGGCCTTGCGCGCGATCGGGCCGACCGCGTACATGCGGCTGGAATCGCCGTACCAGCCATCGACGATGAAGGTGACGTCGATATTGACGATGTCGCCTTCCTTCAGCGGGCGGTCGCCGGGCATGCCGTGGCAGACCACGTGGTTGAGCGAGGTGCAGGTCGAGTAGCGATAGCCGCGATACATCAGCGTCGCCGGATAGGCGCCATGGCTGAAGGCGAACTCGCGGACGAATTCGTCGATGCGATCCGTCGGCACGCCCGGGCCGACGATGTCGGTGAGTTCGTCGAGGCACTTTGCGACCAGAGCCCCCGCCTTGCGCATGCCGGCAAAGGCGTTCGGCCCATGCAGCTTGATCTGCCCGGTCTTGCGCAGGGAGGTATCGGTGGCTTCGACGTAGCTCATGCGGTCGCTATCTTCTGGAATACGGCGGAAGGGCTTGATTTGAGGCCCTAATTTAATGATTGCGGGATTTCGTGCAAGCTTGGCCAGAGCGTTTTCGAGCGAAGTGGGGACCGGTTCGCGTGAAGAAAACGCGCCAAAAACGCGAATTCCGCCGGCCATGCGGCCGAAAGCGGTCTCAATTCGGGACTTCTACGGTGGTTTCCACCGGCAGCGCCCCGCCGCGGACGCGGATTTCCCGGACGGGGTAGGGAACCCGGATGCCCTCGCGCTTGAAGGCGTCCCACAGCGCCAGCATCACGTCGCTCTTGACGGCATCCATGCCGTCGGGATCCGCGAGCCAGAGCGTCAGCGAGAACTTCATGCCAGCCTCCGCGAACTCGGTCAGCAGGCAGTTCGGCGGCTTGCCCTTTTGTGCGCGCGGATGGGCCGAGGCGGTCTCGATCGCCAGCTTGCAGACCAGCTTCGGATCGGCGTCGTAATTGGTGCCGAAGGTGATCTTCACCAGCGTGTTCTTGTCGGTGTAGGTCCAGTTGACGACCTTCTGCGTCACCAGATCCTCGTTCGGCACCAGGAATTCGCGGCCGTCCCCGGCGGCCACGGAAATATAGCGCGTCTTCATCGCGCTGATGCGCCCGGTATTGTCGCCGATGGTGACGAGGTCGCCCGGCTTCACGGATTTGTCGGCGAGCAGGATGATGCCGGAGATGAAGTTGGCGACGATCTTCTGCAGGCCGATACCGATACCGACGCCGACCGCGCCGGAGAACACCGCAAGCGCCGAGAGGTCGATGCCGACGGTGCCGAGCGCGATCACGATCGCGACCGCAAGCAGCCCGATGCGGATGATCTTGATCAGCAGCACCTGGACCGACGGCGTCAGATCGGTCGTCGAGTTGATCTTGCTCTCGGCGAAATTGCTGGCGATGTTGGTGAGCCAGAGCGCGAGGATCAGCAGTGCGCCGGCCTTGAGCAGCAGCAGCGGTGTCAGCCTGAGACCGCCGAGCACGATGGCGTAGGAATCGAGCAGGTCGACCGTGGCCTCGAGCTGGCCGAGGATGGACAGCGCCGCGACGAACCAGGCCGCAACCGACACGAGCTTTACGAAGAATGCATTGCGCAGCACCGAGGTCACGAGCCGGATCACCAGCCAGGCGAGCCCGAGCTTGGCGGCGACCATCAGGAGATAGCTGCGGCTCGGCCAGGTCGCGTGATACATCACCACGCGGAAGATGATCACCAGCAGGGTGAACACCGCCGTCGAGGCGCTCGCGACCATCACGCGGGCGAAGTGCCGGAGCGGCAGCGGCCAGCGCATCGCCACCGAGCTCATGTCGACGCGGTTGTGAACGCCGGTATCCGCCGCATAGGCGATGCCGGCCGCCGCCAGGATCAGACCGAACTGCAGGTAGAACCAGGGCGAAGAGATCTCCGCTCCGACGCTGCGTGCAGTCGTCTGCACGAACTCCATGAGGTCTTTGAGGTCCATGTCCATCAGGCGGTCTCGTCGGGAAGCAGGCGGAAGGATTTGATTCGAAGGCGCCGCAGCGGCCGGACCATCGATACACCGGCATGTGAAGCGCGTTAAGGCCGCAAAATACGGGCAGATTGCCGCGAGCGGGCGAAAATGGGTTGGCGCAGGAGTGTGGCGACGATAAGGATGCAATTCCAGCGATTTGTACCCGGAAGGTGGATGGCTTCCCTCGACTCTTTCAGCATCGCCATTCTGCTCGGCGCCGTCCTCGTCATGGCCGGCATCCTGTCGAGCCTGCTCGCGCTGCGCTTCGGCGCGCCGCTGCTGCTGGTCTTTCTCGTGATCGGCATGCTGGCGGGCGATGCAGGCCCCGGCCAGCTCCAGTTCAACGATGTCGGCACCACCTATCTGGTCGGCTCGGTGGCGCTGGCGCTGATCCTGTTCGACGGCGGCCTGAAGACGCGCTTTGCCAGCATCCGCACCGTGCTCGCGCCCTCCGTGGTGCTCGCCACCGTCGGCGTGCTGCTGACCGCGCTGATCACGGCGCCGTTTGCGAAATTCGCGCTCGACCTCAACTGGACGGAGTCGCTGCTGGTCGGGGCGGTGGTGGCCTCCACCGACGCGGCCGCGGTGTTCCTCCTGGTGCATACCCAGGGCCTGCGGCTGCGCCCGCGCGTCGGTGCGACGCTGGAAGCGGAATCCGGCACCAACGATCCCTTCGCGATCTTCCTGACCCTCATGCTGGTCGAATACATCTCGCTGGGCTCGAGCACGCCGGGCCATGTAGTGATGGAGTTCGTCCAGGAGGCGTTGCTCGGCGCCGTCGTCGGCGTGATCGGCGGGCGCCTCGTCGTCATCGGGCTCAACAAGGTCGCGCTGCCGCAGGGCCTGCACGCCCCGTTCGTGACCACGGCCGCGCTCGTGATCTTCGGCGGCTCGCAGATCATGCACGCCTCGGGCTTCCTTGCCGTCTATCTCGCCGGCATCATCATCGGCAACCGGCCGACGCGCGCGCATAATTCGGTGGTGGCGTTTCTGGATGCCGCGACCTGGCTGGCGCAGATCGTGATGTTCGTGCTGCTGGGCCTGCTGGTCTCGCCGAGCCGGCTGGGCTCCAGCGTGCTGCCGGCGATCGCCGTCGCGCTGGTGCTGATGCTGGTGGCGCGGCCGATCGCGGTGTTCGTGTGCCTGGCGCCATTCCGCTTCAACTGGCGCGAAAAGATCTTCATCGCCTGGACCGGCCTGCGCGGCGCGGTCGCGATCTTCCTGGCGTCGATCCCGATGCTGGTCGGCCTGTCAAAAGCCTATCTCTATTTCGACGTCGCCTTCGTCGTGGTGATCATTTCGCTGCTGCTGCAAGGCTGGACCTTGGCACCGGCCGCGCGAAAGCTGCACGTGGCGCTGCCGCGCACCGAGCGCGGGCCGCGCCGCATCGAGCTGGATCTGCCCGGCCAGCTCGAGCAGCAGCTCGTCGGCTATCCGGTGCGGCCGAAGAGCCTGTATTTCCGCCGCGGCCTGATCCCGTCCTGGTCGAAGCCGACGCTGGTGATCCGCAACGAGCACATCCTGACACCCGTGGAGGCCGATCCGGTCGCGCCCGGCGACTACATCTACCTGCTGGCGCCGCCGGAGAAGGCCGAGGCGCTCGACCGCTTCTTCGTCGACATGCAGCCGAGCACGGCGCCCGACCCGCATCTGCTCGGCGACTTCATGGTGTCGGGCGAGCACACGCTCGCCGAGCTCGCCGAGATCTACGGCGTGAAGGTGACCGAGGACGAGGGCAAGCTCACGCTTGCCGATTATTTCGACGTCCATCTCGACCGCGCGCCGAAGGAGGGCGCCGAGCTCGCGCTTGATACCATCGTGCTCGTCGCACGCAGCATCTCCGGTGGCCGCGTCAATGTCGTCGGCCTGCGCCTGCCGGAAGACGACGAGACGCCGGTACCGCTGACGCGGCGGCAAGCGCTGCGGAAGAGGCTCGCGGAGATTTGGAGCTCGGTGGCGGGGGTGTGACCCTGCCGTAGGGTGGGCAAAGCGAAGCGTGCCCACGCATTTTGCGTGACCGAGAGAGGTGGTGGGCACGGCGCAAGGGCGCCTTTGCCCACCCTACGAAAGTGGCTACAGGATCATGTCAGCACCTTCACGCCGCCGAACGAGGTCACGCGGCCCTGTCTCAGCATCACGATCTGCGTCGCGAGCTGGCGCAGCTCGGCGACGTCATGGCTGACATAGACCATGGGGACATTGGCTTCGTCCCGCAGCCGCACCAGATAGGGCAGGATCTCGAGCTTGCGGGCCTCGTCGAGCGCGCCGAGCGGCTCGTCGAGCAGCAGCAAACGCGGCTTGGACAACAGCGCGCGGCCGAGCGCGACGCGCTGGCGCTCGCCGCCCGACAGCTTTCCGGGACGCCGATCAAGCAGCGCGCCGAGGTCGAGCAGCTCGACGACGCGCGTGCGCTGTGCCGGATCGGCCGCAAGACGGTTCATCCGCCTTCCATAGTCGAGATTTTGCGCGACGTTGAGATGCGGAAACAGACGTGCATCCTGAAAGACGTAGCCGATGCGACGGCGCCAGGTCGGCACATGAATGCCTGATGCGGTGTCGTCGACCGTCTCGCCGTCGATGACGATGGTGCCGCGGTCGGGCCGCAGCAGGCCCGCGATCATGTTGATCAGCGAGGTCTTGCCGGCGCCGGACGCGCCGAACAGGCCGGTGACGCGGCCCTCGCTGGCGAAGGTCGCGTGCAGCGAAAATTCGCCCAGCTGTTTTTTGACGTCGACGCGCAGCATGGTCAATTTCCGTGCAGGCGCGCGGTGGCGCGGCGGGCGAACCATTCGGCGCCGATGAGCGCGCCGAGCGCGAGCACGATCGAGACGATGACGAGCCTGCCTGCAGCCGCGTCGCCATCGGGCGTCTGGATCAGCGAATAGATCGCCGACGAGATCGTCTGGGTTTCGCCGGGAATGTTGGAGACGAAGGTGATGGTGGCGCCGAACTCGCCGATCGCCTTGGCAAAGCCCAGCACCATGCCGGCGAGCACGCCGGGCAGCGCCAAGGGCAGCGTCACCGTGAAGAACACCTTGAACGGCGCGGCGCCCAGCGTCTCGGCGGCCTGCTCGAGCTTGCGGTCGATCGCCTCGATCGACAGCCGCATCGGCCGCACCAGCAGCGGGAACGACATCACGCCGCAGGCGAGCGCAGCTCCGGTCCAGCGGAACGCAAAGACAATGCCGAGATGATCGGCGAGGAAGCTGCCGACGAGGCCGCGGCGGCCGAAGGTGAGCAGCAGCAAATAGCCGGTGACGACGGGCGGCAGCACCAGAGGCAGGTGCACGACCGCATCGAGCACGGACTTGCCCCAGAAATCGCGGCGGGCGAGCAGCCACGCCAGTGCAATGCCGAATGGCGTTGCCACCAGCGTCGCGATGATGGCGACCCTGAGCGAGAGCAGGATCGCCGTCCATTCAGCGGGGGAGATGTCGAGCATCAAGTGCTAAAAATCAGGTCGTCGGGCTGATCAGGAATTTAAAGCCGTATTTTTCCAGAATGGTCTTGGCCGCTTTGGTCCGCAGGAAGGCGAGATAGTCGTTGGTCTCGGGCTTGGCGGTGGTGGTTGCCGCGACCGGATAGATGATCGCGGGATGCGAATCCGCCGGGAAGGTGGCGACGATCTTGACGCCGGGCTCGACCTTGGCGTCGGTGGAATAGACGATGCCGAGATTGGCCTCGCCGCGGGCCACCAGCGTCAGCGCGGCGCGCACGCTCTCGGCCATCGCGAATTTCGGTTCGGCAGCCTGCCAGGCGCCCAGCTTCTCCAGTGCGGCCTTGGCGTATTTGCCTGCTGGCACCGACTTGACGTCGCCGGTCGCGATCCTGCCGTCGCCGGCGAGTTTTGCGAGATCAAAACCTTGCGCGATCGTGACGTTGTCGATCCTGGCATCCTTTGGCGCGATCAGCACGATGCTGTTGCCGAGCAGGTTGACTCTGGAAGGCACGTTGATGGTCTTCTTGGCGACGGCATAGTCCATCCAGTCGGTATCAGCCGAGATGAACACGTCGGCCGGCGCGCCCTGCTCGATCTGTTTTGCCAGCACCGAGCTCGCAGCATAGCTGACGCTGAATTTGATGCCGGTCTTGGCGGTGTAGGCGGCATCGACCTCGTCCAGCGCGTTCTTCATCGAGGCGGCGGCGAAAACCGTGATGGTCTTGTCCTCGGCGCTGGCAGGCGCGAGGCCCGCGAGCATGACGAAGGCAATGAAAAGTCCGGCGATACGATACATCGATGGCGCTCCGTGCGAGCCCGCGCGCGCAAACGCACGCGCAAATCTGGCGGTGGGTGGTTGGATCGCGACGGGCGGAAGCGCTGTTCCACGTCCCCCCGCGACGGCTTACGGCCGGCGGGGATATCGCAGCTGCGAGGATAGCAGGCTAAGGCCGGAGGTCAAAGGACCCGCTTATTGCGCTGGCAGGATGGAAATGGACAGGGAATTGTCCTTGGCGCCGCTGATCTGGAGCACGAAGGGCTTGTCCGACAGCTCGTATTTCATGGCCTTGCGGATGCCGTCACAATCGGTCGCGCCGCTGAAGGCCACGGGTTTCAGGACATGCCCCTCCTGGACCAGATCGACCCAGGCGCCGGAGGACAGACTGATCGTGTAGAGACCGGCCTTGGCCGCCTGGATGCTGATGAAGCCGGCAAAGGTGCCGTCCTTCGGCGCGCGCTCGGGCGGCGACGGCAGCTTTGCTTCGTTAGGTGCGACCAGCCCCAGCGTGATCGCCGAGGAGGGCACCGCAGCCTGCTCGGCTCCCGACGCCAGCTTGGCACGGTCAGGTGCAGTCAGCGCGGCACGGTCGCGCTCGATCGACCATTTGAACTTGTCGCAGCCGCTGGGCTCCTCCGCGGCAAAGGCAGAGGTCGCGCTGATCGAGAGCACGGCAAGGAAGCTGAGGGCGCGCATGTCAATTCTCATCGTTGGCCACGCGGTGGCGCGGCGTGCGGTCAGGTTTTGTCGGAGGCGGGATGCGCATCCCGAAATGCCGCAGGCTTACGGCCGTGGGGCAAGGCGGATATTAGTGCCTTTGGGGAGTGCGTACCAACCAACTCATCGTCATCCCGGGGCGCGCGTAGCGCGAGCCCGGGATCCATAACCGCAGGATCGCATTTGGCGAAGAGTCGGAGTGACCACTTCGCGCCTCACGACGTCCTGGGAGTATGGGTCCCGGCCTGCGCCGGGACGACGGCGGTGTGTGAGGCACCAGCGTGCCCACATGCCCTACGGCTTCGCGTCCGGCGCCCGCAGCACGGCTTTGCAGGCCGCCGGCATCTGCGCCAAGGTCATCGGCGGCTTTGGTTTCGGCGGCTCAGGCGGCGGCTTGGGATGCAGCACGCCCTCGCTGAACCAATAGGCGAGATCGGAGGGCTTGCAGCCTTCGTCCTCGGATTGCGACGGCTGGCCCTTGCAGTCGCTGGCGCCGGCCGGGCAGCGCATGCGGATGTGGAAGTGATAGTCGTGGCCCCACCACGGCCGGATCTTCGACAGCCAGGAGCGGTCACCCTTGGCCTCACGACACAGCGCCTTCTTGATCGCAGGATTGACGAAGATGCGCTGCACCGCCGGCTCCTGCGCCGCATCGCGCAGCACCAGCACATGGCCTGATGTGAAGACTTTGGGATCGATGTCGAGGCGATCCTCGCGCACCATCATCACCGCCGACATCTCCTCGCGCTCCTCGCGCGAGAGCCGGTGGTCCGGCATCGGCGTCAGCCAGATGTCGGCGTCCAGCCCGATCTGATGGCTGGCATGGCCTGACAGCGCCGGCCCGCCGCGCGGCTGGCCGATATCGCCGACCAGGATGCCCGGCCAGCCCGCGTCCTTGTGCGCCTTGGCCGCCAGGCGCTTGATCAGCGCGATTATGTCGGGGTGGCCGTAGTTGCGATTGCGCGACAGCCGCATCACCTGCCAGGTGTCGCCGTTGAGCGGCATCTGCTCGGCGCCGCCGATGCAGCCCTTCACATAGGAGCCGATCACGTGCGCCGGCCCTTTCGAGGGCAGCAGTTTTCGCGCGAACAGCTCCTTGGCGCCGATCTTGGGATCATTGGGATTGGCGAGCGGCGGCAGCGGCTTCGGGTTCACGCTGCCCTTGTCCTGGGCCAGCGCGCCGCCAGCGGCCAGGACTTTTATGACGACGAGCGTCATCGCAAGCAGGAGAGGAATGATGCGGCGGCGACTCATCTTGACACTCTTATAGCCCATCGCGGAGCCGATGCCGCGCGCGGCGATGCGCCCAGCACGACATTTAATTTTCCGCCGATCATCCCCATGCCGGCCGTTCCTTAACGGTGCGATAACTCTATCCTGCATTGACCAAAATTCGTGCGTGGAGCGAGATGCGCGTGCCGCCTGCATGCAAGCGGCGTCTGTTCCGGAATTGATTCATGGAGACTGCGCGTTTTTGCGCCTTCTCTCTCGCCGATCGCGACGCGGAAGCAGGTTCGACGCGCCTGGCGAGGCTTCTCGCGCCTCGCGAACGGGCAAAATGGTCCGACGCTCGGCCCGCTTGTCGGTGCCGCCGCTGGCCAGGATTACTTTTCTTTCAGATACTTGGAGCAAGAGTTGCGGCCGCTGGGCGCGGTTAAGGCGTGTGAAGTTGAGTTTGGGGTCCAAAAAAACAAAAAAGCGAAAGCAGGGCGTGGTCGCGGGACAGCCGCGCAAGCCGCGCTTTGCGCGCGCGAATCGTCCGCTGATCGAACGCGATCTGCTCATGCAGAGCCGCGCGGAAGCTGAAGCCGCCATCGCGGAAGCCCGCAGGTCGCACGACCGGCTGCGCCAGGCCGTCGATCTCCTGCCGCAAGGCATCGTCATCCTCGATCCCGAAGGCCGCTACGTTCTCTGGAACAAGCAGTACGCCGAGATCTACAGCAAGACCGCCGATCTGTTCCAGGAAGGCGCGCGTCTGGAGGACACGCTGCGCGTCGGCGTCGCCCGCGGCGACTATCCGGAAGCGGCCGGCCACGAGGAGGAGTGGATCGCCGCACGGTTGAAGAAGCTCTACGAGCCCGGCAAGCGTCATGAGCAGACGTTGTCCGACGGCCGCGTCATTCTGATCGAGGAACGCCGCACCGATGACGGCGGCGTGGTCGGCCTGCGCGTCGACATCACCGAATTGAAGCAGCGCGAGGCCTCGTTCCGCCTGCTGTTCGACGGCAATCCCGTCCCCATGATCGTCTGCGCGTTGGACGACGAGCGCATCCTCGGCGTCAATGACGCCGCGATCGCGCATTACGGCTACAGCCGCGCCGAGTTCGAGCGGCTGAAGATCCGCTCGCTGCAGGCCTTCGACAGCGAGCCGCCCTGGACCGCCGACCGGTCCAGCGACGAGCAGGCCGCGCGCATCTGGAAGCACGTCAAGGCCGACGGTGCGCTGATCGACCTTGCGATCTATTCCCGCGAATTGACCTATGCCGACCGGCCCGCGGTGCTGCTGGCGCTGATGGACATCACCGAGCGCAAGCGCGCCGAGGCGCGGCTTGCCTTCATGGCCCAGCATGACGCCCTGACCGGCCTGCCGAACCGCAATTTGCTGCGCCAGACCATGGACGAGATGCTGCTGCACACCCGCCGCAGCTCCGAGAAGGTCGCGGTGCTGATGCTCGGGCTCGACAATTTCAAGGCGGTCAACGACACGCTGGGGCACGCGATAGCCGACAAGCTGTTGCGCGGCGTCGCCAAGCGGCTGCGCTCGACCTTGCGCGAGGAAGACGCGCTGGCACGGCTCAATTCCGACGAGTTCGCGATCGCGCAGAGCGGCCTGGCGCGGCCCGAGGACGCGGTGGGCCTCGCCAAGCGGCTGCTCGAGGCCATCGCCGATCCCTATCTGCTCGACGGCCATTCCGTGGTGATCGGCGCCTCCATCGGCATCGCGATGGCGCCCGGCGACGGCGAGGAGTCCGAAAAGCTGCTCAAGAGCGCCGGCATGGCGCTGTCGCGCGCCAAGCAGGATGCGCGCGGCAGCTTCGCCTTCTTCGAGGCCGCGCTCGATGCCAGGGCGCAGAGTCGCCGCAAGATCGAGGTCGAGCTGCGCGATGCCATCCAGAACGACGTGCTGCGCCCCTATTATCAGCCGCTGATCGACCTATCGAGCGGCCGCATCACCGGCTTCGAGGCTTTGGTGCGCTGGCCGCATGCCGAGCGCGGCATGGTCTCGCCGGCCGAGTTCATTCCGGTCGCTGAAGAGACCGGGCTGATCAATCCGCTCGGCGGCCTGATGCTGCGCCGCGCCTGCCTCGATGCCGCGACCTGGCCGGACGACGTCCGCGTCGCCGTCAATTTGTCGCCGTTGCAGTTTCGCAGCGGCAATCTGCTGTCGGTGGTGACGGACGCGCTGAAGCATTCCGGCCTGCCGCCGCGCCGGCTCGAGCTCGAGATCACCGAGACGCTGCTGCTGGAGAAGAGCGCGCAGGTGCTGGCGACGCTGCATGCGCTGCGTGCGCTCGGCGTGCGCATCTCGATGGACGATTTCGGTACCGGCTATTCCAGCCTCAGCTATCTGCGCAGCTTCCCGTTCGACAAGATCAAGATCGACCAGTCCTTCGTGCGCGATCTCGGTGCAAACCGCGAGGCGCAGGCGATCATCCGCTCCATCGTCAGCCTCGGCAAAGGCCTTGGTGTCACCATCACCGCCGAAGGCGTCGAGACCGAAGCCGAGCTGAGCTGCCTCCGCGCCGAAGGTTGCGACGAGGGCCAGGGTTTTCTGTTCAGCAAGGCCCGGCCGAACGTCGAGATCATCAGCCTGCTCGCGGCGCAGCGCGGCATTGATGGCGCGGATGACGACGACGCGCTGGTGGCGTGATCCAAAGCGCGATTCATCATGATTCTCCAATGTAAGGGACGCGCCGCTCTCTCGGCTAACCTCTCCCGCTTGCGGGAGAGGTCGCGCCGAAGGCGCGGGTGAGGGCTTTCTCCTCTTTGGGGGTTCTCGCGAGGGAGACACCCTCTCCCCAACCCTCCCCCGCAAGCGGGGGAGGGAGCGCAGCGTCAGCGCGGGTTGGCGTCTGCATCTCACGTTCGCGAGCTTCGCGTCTAATACCCGGAGTAGGGGCCGGAGGGCAGGCAGGAATCGTCGACATAGCCGTAGCCGCCGCCATAGTAGCCGCCCCCGGCACATTCGCACCCGGCCGGGCTACGCCTCGTCGAGGGACGCAACTTTCTGCTGGCATCGCCGTTCGAAGGATGTGCTGCTGCGGGTCGTGGCGGACGATGTGGCGGCCTCTCAGCCGCCGGCGAGAATCACCTTTCCCACATCCTCATAATGCGTATCGCGCGCCTGGATCTGCTGGGTGATGGCGTGCATGTCGCGAAACCGCCGCTCGAACGGGTTGCTGCGGAATACGGCCGTGGCGCCGGCCATGCGATAGGCGGTGTCGACCACTTTTGCCGATTGCTGAATGGTCCAGGTCGCGGCGAGGCGGACGGCGCTCCGGTGCGCCGCGCTGAAGACGCCTGATGCCGAGAGGTCGTGCCACATCGCATGTGCTGTCGCGTAGAGATAGGCGCGTGCGGCGCGCAGGTCACCTTCGGTGCGGCCGACCAGGCCCTGGACCGCCTGGTTGTCGCGCATCGCGTGTGCGGCCAGTGACTGGTGCTTGCCGCGCGCCAGCGCGATCGCCGCATCCAGCGTCGCGCGCGCGACGCCGAGCGAGACCGCTGCAAAGCCGAGGCTGAAGGTCGAGCCGGTCGGCAGCCGGTAGAGCGGGCCCGGCTCGCGCAAGGCTTCCGGCACGTCGCGGAATACGGCGAAGCGATCGGGGACGAAGAGGTCTTTCACCTCATAGGAATCGGTGCCGGTGCCGGCAAGGCCGATCGCCTGCCAGACGTCGTGCAGCACCGCGCTGGCAAGCGGAAACAGGATGGTGCGCAACTCCGGCGACCCATCGGCATTTTTCCGGGGCGTGCCATCGGCATTGACGATGCGGACATGCGCGCCGAGCCAGCTCGCCTGCCGCGAGCCCGAGGCAAAATCCCACCGCCCTGTGACGCGGTAGCCGCCTTCCACCGCGCGCGCCTCATGCGCCACCGCGCCCCAGGCGAGGATGCCTGATGCGGTGTTGAAGATCTCGTGCGCGCTATCGTGGTCGAGGGCGGCGGCGATCATCGCGCAGACGCTGTTTTGGCCGAGGCACCAGGCCGTGGAGGCGTCGGCCTTGGCGACCTCCTCCAGCATCTGCATGAAGATCTCTGGCGGTGCTTCCGATCCGCCGAGGCTCCGCGGCAGCAGCGCGCGATAGAGCCCGTTCCCGATCAGCGCCTGGACGACGCCAGACGTCAGCCGCCGTGTCCGCTCGATCTCGTCTGCTTCGTCAGCAATCAGCGGCGCGATGGCCCGCGCCCGCGCGACGAGATCGAATCCGACAGTTCCGTCCATGTCTGCGCTTCCTCGCCCCTTCTACCGTGAGCGGTGAAACGCGATGGTGGTCTATTCGGCGGGAGGGATCAAGGTGGTCCGTGTCGTCAGCCACGCGCACAGAGATGAACGCCCCGATCTGCTGCCTTGCTGCGCTCCTGATCACCTTGTCGAGCCATCGGGTTGAATGCTACGTTTTGTAGCATATACGAGGGGCACGTCATGAAGAAGCCAACCCGCGGCGCCGCCACGCCGCCCGAGCTGAGGCTCGAGGATGCGCCGATGAGCGATATCATCGAGGCCCTCGCCGGCGGGCGAACCACCGCGACCGCGCTCACGAAAGCCTATCTCGCCCGCATCGCAGCTTATGACCGCGGCGGGCCGGCGCTGAATTCCGTCCGCGCGCTCAATCCGGACGCGCTCGCGATCGCAGGCGAGCTCGACGGCACCAGACCGTCGGCGAAACGGCCGCTGGCCGGCGTGCCGATCCTGGTCAAGGACAACATCGCGACCTCGGACCGGCAGCCGACCACGGCGGGATCGCTGGCGCTGGAGGGTGCGCGCGCGCGGCGCGACGCCACGGTCATCAAGCTGCTGCGCAAGGCCGGCGCGGTGATCCTCGGCAAGGCGAATTTGACCGAGTTCGCCAACATTCTCGCGGTCGAGATGCCCTCGGGCTATTCCTCGCTCGGCGGTCAGGTGAGGAATCCTTTCGCGCCGGCGCTGATGGGCGATCACGACATCCCGGTCGTCACTCCGGGTGGATCGAGCTCGGGGTCGGCTGTCGCCGTGGCGGCCGGTTTGTGCGCGGCTTCGATCGGCACCGAAACCTCGGGCTCGCTGCTGCATCCGGCCAGCCGCAACGGCATCGTCACCGTGAAGCCGACGGTCGGGCTGATCAGCCGCGCCGGCATCGTGCCGATCGCGCACAGCCAGGACACGGCGGGGCCTATGACACGCACCGTACGCGACGCGTCGATATTGTTGAACGTGCTGGCCGTCAGCGACCCGCGCGATCCCATCACGGAGCGGCTGCGCAGGCCGGCTGATTACACCGCCGATCTCGCCCGCGATGCGCTGAAAGAGGCGCGCATCGGCGTGCCGAGCGATCCCTCCGATCCGCTGAACGACTGCTATTACGGCAAGCTGCCGCCCAACGGCGCCAAGCTGATGGCCGAGGTCATCGGGATGTTGCAAGATCTCGGGGCCGTCATCGTGCGCGCCAACATGCCGACGCGTGGCTGGCTGGCCGGCCCCGGCACCAAGATGGCCGTGCTCAACCGCAATCCGCTGAGCAAGAACAAGGGCAATCCGACCGGCGCGCCGATCGTGTTTCTCTACGAGCTGAAATACGGTCTGAATCGCTATCTGAAGGATTGGGCGACCAATACCGAAATCAAGACGATGGCCGACATCATCGCTTTCAACGCGGCGAACGCGAAAGAAGCCTTGCGCTTCGGCCAGGACCTGTTTCTCGCCGCCGACCTCACCAAAGGCGATCTGAGCGAGCGCGAGTACAAATCCGCGCGCGCCATGGATCTGCTCGCGGCCAGGACGCATGGCATGGATGCCTACATGAACCAGCACAAGCTTGATGCCGTCCTGTTCCCCGCCGCGATGGGCGCAGCGATTGCTGCCAACGCCGGCTATCCCAGCGTCATGGTGCCCGCAGGCCTCGACCCTGGCGCCGACGGTACGGACATGGATTGCCCGGTCGGTGTCACCTTCGCAGGCCGTGCCTGGAGCGAGCACAAGCTGTTGCAGCTCGCCTACGCCTATGAGCACGCCTCGCAGCTGCGCAAAGCCCCGCCCGGCCTGCCGGCGCTCTGAACCTCGGCCGTGCGGCCTGCGACCAATTGTGATGCCGATCGTCAGAATCCTCCTGGTCCTGCTCGCCTTCGCCTCGCCCGCCTTTGCGCAGGATGGCATCCACGAGCTGAACGCCGCGCGCGATGCCGCCAAGGCCTTCAAGGCCTATATCGACGGGGTCGCGAAAAAGGGCCAGCGGCCTGACCTGACCCGGCCTGACGTCGCCGCCATGCTTGGCCACATCTACGACGTCGACGCATTCGCCCTGCTGCCGCCCCCGGAGGCGAGCGACATGAACTGGCTGCCGGACTGGATCGACGCCGCCAACCAGAGCCACAAGCTCTTCATCTTCTACGGCGCCAAGCCGGGGCCACAGCCTGATCTCGTGGCGGCCGGGCGCAATATGATCGAGTATGGTGACCAATACGCGACGGCGGTCAGCTTCATGATCCGCGGCCTCGCCCGCGAGGCGGTTGCGAGCCAGATGTTCTGGAACGAGCTCCCGCCGGAGCATCGCACCCGCATCCGCGAGGAGGGATTTGCGGGCCTCCGCAGGAACAGCGCCCTCTACATCCTGTCCACGGTCTGCGCGGCGATCCAGGGCGCCAGCAAGCCCGAAAACGCCCGCCTGGTGGCGGCTTCGCTGCGCGACACGCGCGAGGTTTGGGCGAGCTATCTGTTGCCGGAGGACCGCACGCGCGTGATCGCCGAGCTCGCCGACCTGCCAAAATGGGCGCCGGACGAAGTCGCCCGCGCCGATCTCGGCAAATTCACAGCTGCGCTGCAGGTGGTGAATTAGGCGCTCACGAAACCGGGCTGCTTTGCCCGAGCCGCGGCTCCGTGCCCGCGAGCAGCCGCTGAATATTGGCGCGATGGCGGATGATCACATAGAGGCTGCCTGCGATCACCAGCAGCCGATAGGGCAGCGGGTGCGGCAGGCTGCAGACGAGAATGACGGCGGTCATCGCCGCCAGCATCGAGCTCAAGGAGACGATCCGCGACAGCGCCAGCGCGATGCCGAAGACTGCCGCCGCACCCAGTCCCACCGGCCATGATATCGCCAGCAGCACACCAAGACCGGTCGCCGCCGATTTGCCGCCGGTGAAATTCAGCCAGATCGAGCGGCCGTGACCGAGCAACGCGGCAATGCCGGCAAGGCTCACCCCCCATGGCACCCAGGCTTGCAGATCGGCCGCCGTCGGCGAGGTCGGAGACATTACGCCATACAGCCAGGGGCAGAACGCGCGGGCAATGAGGATCGCAGCCACGCCCTTCAGCACATCGACGACGAGCACCGCCAGGGCCGGCCATTTGCCAAGAGTCCGCAGCACATTCGTCGCGCCGGTCGATCTGGAGCCATGCGCCCTGATATCGATGCCCCCAAGCAGTTTGCCCGCGAGATAGCCCGTGGGTATCGAGCCGAGCAGATAGGCGATCACCAATCCGGCTGCGCTCGCGATCCAGAAAGCCATCGATACGTGTCCAATGTCCGCGACGCCATGTTATCGCGGACTTCGCCTGATCGCCATCATCCCCTCGCGCCGTGTTGCATTCGCCTGCCTGAAATGAAGGCTCGTCCGACGCTTGCAACGCCGCAAAACGGTCACACATCGAACGGCATTCTCGCGATGTCGTCGTGGGGAATGGTGGGGCCTGACATGCGGACATGGACCAGCGTCGTTGCAGCGGTGTGTGCCGTGATCTTCAGTCCCGTCACCGCCGAGCCTGCATCAGCCTGCGGCAGTCCGCACGAAATTCACGACGGATGGGCGATGTCCGCGCCGGACAAGCAAGGACTGAACGCGGCACTACTGTGCGCGATGGACGAGGGTATCCGCGGCGGCAAGCTCGCCAATGTCGACGACATCATCGTCATCAGGCACGGCGTGCTCGTCTACGAGAGCTACTACGACTATCCGCATCAGCTCAATTACGACGCGACCACGCGGCACAACGGCTATTCCATGACCAAGAGCGTGGTCTCGCTGCTGGTTGGCATCGCCATGGATCGCGGTTTGATCAAGGATCTGGACGCTCCGATCGCGTCGTATCTGCCCGACGATGCGAGCTTGCGCGGATCCGACAACGATCGCATTACGTTGCGCCATCTCCTGACGATGTCGGCAGGATTGGGCTTCGAGAGGGCTCCCGGCGTTTCCTTCCAGTATAACAATGCGGAAACGGAGTTGATCGGCACCATCCTGAAGAAGGTCACCGGGAAAGGCGTCGACGTGCTGGCTCGGGAGAATATCTTCGCCCCGCTCGGGATCGAGGATGTTGCCTGGTATAAGCATCCGGTGAACGGTCTTCCCACGTCGTCGAGCGGCCTGAGCCTGCGGCCGCGCGATTGGGCGAAGATCGGCCAGCTCGTTCTCAATCGCGGTGCCTGGAACGGCAGGCAGATCGTTTCGGCCTCCTGGATCGATCAATCGACGGCCGCGCACATCGAGACGGACAAGGCCGCGTTCAGCTATGGCTATCAATGGTGGGTCGGGCATTCGCCCGACAAGGACGGCGCCATTCAATGGGCCGCTGCACTTGGCTTCAATTCGCAAAAGACCATCATCATCCCCGCGCTCGACATGGTCGTCGTCTTCAACGCGGGCCGGGAATCCAAGAACATGGTCGCGCCCGAGCTGGACCTGCTGGATCGCTACATCCTGCCGGCGACCTCGCGGAATTGATCGAAGCATCGGCGTTACTCGGCCGAGCTGGTTATGCAAGCCATGCATAATCATATTTTGACCTGACATTGGATTTCCACCGGTCAGGCCGGCACCTTCCCGGAAAAGCCAATTCCGTCCGGGGAGTGCGATATGTCCGACAACAGGCAGGCAGAACGTCCGTCCGATGCGAGCTTGACCCGCCGCCGCCTGGTGTCGCTCGCGGCGACGACCACGGGCGCGATTGGTTCGACGATGCTAAATCTGCCCGCGTTCGCCGAGGAGAAGACAGCCGTGGCCACCGACCGGATCGAAAAACTGCTGCCGGGCTTTCGCCGTAGCCGCATCAGGACATCGGGCGCGGAGATCAACACCGTCGTGAAAGGCGAGGGGCCGCCGCTCCTGTTGTTGCACGGCCATCCGCAAACGCTGGTGTGCTGGCACAAGGTCGCGCCAAAGCTCGCCGAGCGTTTCACGGTCGTGCTCACCGACCTCAGGGGCTACGGCGATTCCAGCAAGCCCGACGGCGGCAAGGACAGCATCGCCTATTCCAAGCGCGAGATGGCGCGCGACCAGGTCGAGGTGATGCGCGCGCTCGGCTTCGAGCGCTTCTTCGCGGCAGGTCACGACCGCGGCGGACGCGTCCTGCACCGCCTGCTGCTGGATCATCCCGCCGCCGTGACCAGGGCCGCCGTGCTCGACATCGCGCCGACCGCGACGATGTACGCCCAGGTGACCAAGGATTTTGCCATGCGCTACATGTGGTGGTTCTTCCTGAGCCAGCCCGCGCCGCTGCCGGAAACCCTGATCGGCAACAATCTCGACTTCTATCTGCAGGCGCATATCAACAAGCAGAACAAGACGCCGGGCGCGATCGATCCGCTCGCCCTCGCGGAATACCGCCGCTGCTATACGGCTGAGACGCTGCACGCCGTCTGCGAGGATTACCGCGCCGCCGCCGGCATCGATCTGGTCCACGATGCGGCCGATGCAGACAAGCGGATCGCGTGCCCGTTGCTCGCGCTGTGGGGCGAAAAGGGCGTCGTCGGATCGACCTACGACGTGCGCCAGACCTGGCGCGAAAAGGCCGTGGAGATCAGCGGCGAAAGCCTGCCTTGCGGACATTATCTGCCCGAGGAGGCGCCGGAGCTGGTGATCGAAAAGCTGCGCAACTTCTTCACTTGATCCCGCCCGCATTGAACCTGCCCGGCCTCCAGGCGCACCAAAGCCACTGAAGCCCCTGACATCAGCGGCGAGGAACGTGCGATGAAGGCCCTGAAAGCATCGATCTGTGTTGCGATGACCGCGCTCGCGCTGAGCTTGTCGCTGGCCACGCCGTCTCATGCAAGCGAGGATGAGGCCGGCACGCTCACCCGGCAGATGAAAGAGCTTTATCGGGCCGGCAAATACACCGAGGCGCTGCCGCTCGCCCAGCAGGCGCTGGCCCTGCGCGAGAAGGAATTCGGCGCCGACGATGCCCACGTCGCGATGCCGTTGAATGACCTCGGCACCATTCATTACAATCTCGGTCAATATCCGGTCGCCGAGCTCCTGTACAAGCGCTCGCTGGCGATCCGGGAGAAGACGCTCGGCCCTGACGATCCCGAGGTCGCGATGGTGCTGAACAATCTCGGCGAGCTCTACCGCGTGGAAGAGCGCTACGCCGATGCGGAGCCGCTGCTGAAGCGGTCGCTCGCGATCGGCGAGAAGGCGCGCGGTCCCAACGATCCCTCCATCGTGCTGGCGCTGAGCAACCTCGCCGCCGTCTACAGCAATCAGCACCGCTACGACCAGGCCGTGCCGCTGTTCAAGCGCGGGCTCGCCGTGCTCGAGAAGGCGCACGGTCCGGACGATCCCGAAGCCACGGTGCTGATGAGCAATCTCGCCGACGCCTATATCCACCGGCATCGCTATGCCGAGGCCGAGCGGCTGCTCAAGCGCGCGATGGCGGTAACGGAGAAGGCGTATGGGCCCGATCACCCCGATATCGCGCAGGCGCAGAACAACCTGGCCGCACTCTACGGGCGCCAGGGCCGTCTGGCTGACGCCGAGCGGCTGTACAAGCAATCGGTCGCCACCATGGAGAAGACGCTCGGCCCTGACCATCCTGACATTGCCGACGTGCTGGAGAATTTGGCCGATCTCTACAAGGATGAGGGCCGCTACGCCGACGCGCAGCAAGTCATCAAGCGGTCGATGGCCATTCGCGGCAAGACAGGGGCGATCTGAACAGGCCCGCGCGAAGCGCCTTTGCTGTGAGGATCATCGCGGATCGCGTTGAGAGGTTGCCGTGCCGATGCTTGCAAGACTGCTCGGACTTGTCCTCGCCCTGTCGTGGCTCGGATTGTCTGCCGCAACGGCCGCCGGCGGCCCGTCGAAGGACATCCTGCGCGGCGCATGGACACTCGAGATGGACCGCTACGACCGGCCATGGCTCACCTTCAACGACGTCAACCACAAGACAGTGTTTCGCTTCGGCTGCGGGACGCATTACGAGCTCGATGCGGTCTATCCGGGGCAGGCCCCGAAGCAGGATCACACCGAGGCCACGATCACGATCGGCAACGGCAAGACGCAGATGGATTTTGCCGGCTTCACCTACGCCGCCCCCGAAAACTTCCCGCCTGACACCTCGTGGTTCAACCAGGCGGACCTCGGCCATCCCGACCTCGGCGAGGACGTCTGGGGCGAGCTGGAAACTCAATTCCTGGATCTCCTAAGCTCCGGCCAGCCGCTGACGGTTTCGGCCGAGGGCAAGAGCTACGTGCTGCCGCCAGTCAAGGCGTCGCGCTGGCGCGCGCGCTTTCAGAAGGTCTGCTGACGCGCCGGCCGCAAGCAGGCCGGTCGTCCCCGGCGTCAGCTTTCCATTTTTTATCGCATTGACGGCGCGACCATGTCGGCATGGGCGGGTCTCGACCGTCCTTGGGTGGACACGCCGCGGAAGTGCTGTCAACCAATCCCGCGCACGGGCCGCGATGTCGTCACCTCGCGCCGTCAAATATCGAACTGGAGCAATAACCCATGAGAATCACCGTCGAAACCAGCGTCGCCGCCCCCATCGATCAGGTCTGGCGTGCCTACACGACGCCTGCCGACATCGTGAAGTGGAACGCCGCGTCGGACGATTGGCATACGACCAGGGCGACGGTCGATTTGCGCGAAGGCGGCCTGTTCTCGTCCCGCATGGAGGCCAAGGACGGCAGCATGGGTTTCGACTTCGCCGGCACCTACACGAAGATCATCGAGCACAAGCGGATCGAATATGCCTTCGGCGATCGCAAGGCCGAGGTCGATTTCGTGCCTGGCCCCAAGGGCGTTGTCGTCCGCGTCGCCTTCGATGGCGAAACCACCCATTCGGTCGAGCAGCAGCAAGCCGGCTGGCAGGCGATTCTCGACAACTTTGCACGATATGTCGAGGCGAAGCAGAAGGCGTCGTAAGGCGCCGAGTTAACAAAACAGAGGCTGCCGAGCGGGGCTCAGCAGCCTCTTTCCGTGTCAGGTGACAGGGCGATAGCGTCAGCGACGGGTCGGATCTTTGGCTCTGCCTGGACGAAGGGCCTGGGGACCTCCTCCCTGACCGCCATTGCTGCCGCCTGCCGACGCGGCCCCGCCAGTGCTGCCGGTGCCAGCGCTGCCGCCCATGCCGGTTGTGCCGCCGCTCGATCCGGTACCCGCCGAGGAGCCGGCTGCTCCGGTCCCCACACCGGCACCGCCTGTTCCGGCACCAGCGCCGGCACCTGCTCCGCCAGCGCCGCTGCCGCCTGCCTGCGCGTGGGCGAAACCGATCGACGCTCCGGCAAGCAGCGCGCACATGGTCAGCGAGAAGATTGTCTTTCGCATCGTTCAACTCCGTTTGAGGTTGTGCCGGTCAACCGAAGCCGCGTGAGGACGTTCCTAAACCGATGGTGATCCCTCGTGACAGATGAGGCACGATGTCGTGCGCTGCAGGATTGGTGCTTGCCCTTTCGGGGAACAATTCGTAAGCCATGTTCAGCCGACCGGCGACGTTGCCAGGGTCCAGCATTTTGCGGCGCGGTTCGGCTGACAAGATGGAGGATCTCATGCGAATCGCCATTCTGGTTGTTGTCATGGTGGTGGGGCTCTCTTCCGCAGCGCGCGCTGACCGTGATTATCCCTGGTGCGTCATGGGCGGAGAGCTCGGCTATTCCGGCGACTGCATGTATGAGACGCGAGAGCAGTGCCTGGCCTCGGCATCCGGACGATGGAACCTCTATTGCGACATCAATCCGCGCGTGAGGTTCAGGCAGGCGGCGCCACCTCCGCCTCCGCGCCGGACGCAGAGATCACAGTAAGTCCGGCAGGCGCGCGGCAGTCCGCTGCGGCAAGCCGGATTCGAACATCCCCGGAGTCACATCATGCGCGCGGTTCTCCTTCTGCTGGCCTGGATCGCAATGTCCGCGTCCACGCCGGCCTCGGCTCAACGGTTCAACGGCAATTATCCGGTGTGCCTGCAGACATGGGAGTGGGGGGGCGCCACCTATATTTCATGCCAGTATAGTTCCTGGGACGAGTGCAGGGCGGCGGCTTCAGGCCTTTCCGCCATGTGCTTGACGAACCCCTATGTGCAGGAACGGCCGGCCGAGCCGGTCCGCCTTCCGCGTCCCCGATAGGTGCGCTTGCGCGGTCGAACCTCACAGCCAATTGTCTTCGACAAAGCACCAGATCAATCCGCAGGTCAGTGCCAGGCCTGCCAGAAGCTTGTGCGGACTGATGATCAGGATGCCGGGCAGCGGCACCGCGCCATAGGACAGAAGCAGCCAGATCGCGATCGTCGCCAGGGGGACCACCACGATCCCCTCGACTCGCCGAAATCCAAGCAGGCGATCGGGGAGCCAGAACACGGCAATGATCGCGAGCCCTATCGCTCCGATCACGACGACGAGGTAGAGGCCGTATGCAACGGCCATGGCGAGCGTATGCATGCGTCGATCCCGATGAAGATCGCAGGATCCGATCGTGATGGCGCACCGGTTAACGATGCGTGCATACGGCCCCCGGCTCTGCGGCTTGCCCTGGCCTGTCTCGGGCTTGCCCGGATGCGGAAGCGGGCCTGTTGACCGTCGTGTGAAATTCCTCGGCGGGCAAAGGGGCCTTCGCCGAAGGCTTGACGTGCATCAACAATAAAAACAACCGCGCCGCTAAGCTCCGGCAATCGCAGGAGCATAGCTATGTCGGTGCAGGACCATTCCGACGATCGAGAGCGCCATCAAGAGGGCATGTCGACCAAAGCCAAGGCCGGCATCGTGCTGATAGGCCTCCTGATCATCGCCGGCCTGCTCCTGTTCACCGAGCACAGGGCGCATGTGCTCGGGCTGTTCGTCTGGCTGTCGCTCCTCGCCTGTCCGCTGATGCACTTGTTCATGCACGGCCGACATGGCCATCGTCACGGCGGTAACAGGCGAAACGATTCGAGGGGCGTGTGATGCACGATGAGGCACCCGCCAAGGGCCTCTGGACCCTCGTCATCGTCAATTCGGCGGTCCTCATATTGTTCGCCTAATGCTCGTCCATACGTCTGCTCTTGGAGGCAGATCGGATACGGCCGGCGAGGCCAGACGTCGCCAACGAGCCTCGCCGACCAATAAAACGTCACCTCTGACACTCGGCTCACAAGGCAAAGCTCAGAGAAGCTTTGAACCTCTCCTTCGCCACCTCGACCTATGTCTTGGGCGACCCTTGTCCGCGTGAACTTGTGTCGTTGCTGTTCGCCTTCGACGATGGCGAGTCCTCGGCTTCGCCGTCCGACGAACTCCAGGGAGGAACGGATGAGCAAAGTCGTCATTTGCGGCGGGGGCGTGATCGGCTTATGCGCAGCCGCGATGCTTGGTCGCGACGGCCACCGCGTCACAGTCCTGGAGGCTGATCCGGCAGATCGACCCACGGCGTCCGCCATTGGATGGGAATCGTGGGAGCGCCCGGGAGTTGCCCAATTCAGGCAACCTCACAACCTCACTGCGCGGTTTCGGATGATCAGCGATCAGGAACTGCCTGGCTTGACGGATGAGTTGCTTGGCGCCGGCTGCGTTTGGGTGGACTATCTCGACAGTCGCTCGCTTCCCCCGACCCTGACAGACAAGGCACCGCGTCGCGGTGATGAGGCCTTGCGTTTCGTCACGGGGCGGAGACCGATCGTTGAATGGGCCGTCGCCGCCATGGCGCAAGCCGCACCCAACGTGACCGTCCGCCGTGGCATCAAGGTTCGCGAATTGATCACGGGCGCAGCGGCTGTCGGTGCTGTGCCGCACGTGACCGGGGTCCGCACCACATCGGGCGAACAGATTCGCGCTGATCTCGTCATAGACGCCATGGGGCGGCGAAGCCCGGCCTGCGAATGGATTCCCGGCGCGGGAGGCCGCGCTCCGATCGAGGAAGCCGAAGACAGCAACTTCGCCTATTTTACCAGATATTTTTCCGGGCCTCAGCGCCCGCGCAGGATGGGACGCGCGCTCACGCCGATGGGCTTGTTCTCGATCCTGACCCTGGACGGGGACAACGACACCTGGTCGGTCACCTTGTATACCTCGTCAAGGAACAAGGCGATGCGTGCCTTGCGCGATCCAGCCACGTTCCATCGTGTGGTTTCGGCATGCCCGCGGCAAGCCCATTGGCTGGACGGAGAGCCGATCACATCAGTCCTTCTGATGGCAGGAGTCATCGATCGTTACCGGCGGTTTGTCGTCGATGGCCAGCCGGTGATCACGGGATACGCCGCGGTCGGTGATGCCTGGGCGTGTACCAACCCGTCCGCCGGACGCGGCCTGAGCGTCGGTCTTCTGCACGCACAGGTGCTCCGCGACGTCGCTCGTCGTCACGTCAACGATCCCGTAGCGTTCTGCCTGGAATACGACGCCGAGACCGAGCGTCGGGTCGGTCCGTTTTATCGAAACCAGATCGCAGCGGATCGGGCGCGGATCGCCGAGATGAACGCGCTGGAAGCGGGCCTGCCGATGCCGGCACCCAACCCGGTCATGGCAAAGCTTCTCCTTGCCTCATCCGAGGACGCCGACGTGCTCCGTGGCATGATCGAAATCGCGCTGTGCGTTGCGCTGCCTCAGGAGGTCATGGCCAGACCGCGCATCGCCGCAAAACTCGCTGCAATGGAGGGCTATTCGCTCCCGCCGGACCCGAACATCATCGACCGTGATCGGATGGCGGCGCTGCTGGACGGCTGATCCCTGCGACGAAATCGCGATCATGTTGGCCGAGCGTTTGTTGCGTCCGGCATTGTTCTCTCGTGAGACCAGGCCAGACCGGCAACGCGGCGAAATCCAATCGCTTCCCAGAACCGCGCCGCGGTCTGATTGCCGGCATGTACGGTCAGGGTCGAAACGCTGCCAGAGGCGTTCTGCAACAGCGCAGTGGCAATGGCTTTGGCAACATTGCGCCGCCTGAACGCGCGATGCACGTAGAACCGTCGCATTCGCCACGTCGGTTGTCCCGCCAGGGCAGGTTCGTCGGTCATTGCGCCGATCCCGGCGAGTCTGTTGTCGAGATAGCAGGCGTAGATTGCATGAAAAACGGCAGGGGTTTCTGTCTATTCCGTGGCCAGCCGGGTCATGTGCCGATGGCTATCCGCGATTGCGTCCGCCTCCAGGTCGGCGAAGCCGGTCGGCAATTGATCAGCCACTCGTTCAAGTGAAATGTCCGCCACTTTTGGAGTCCCATGAGACGCCGTTAGAGCCGCATCCGACCTAAAGCGCGATGACAATTTAACCGAATCTCATCGCGCCTTAGAGTTCAACTTCAATTCGCTCCTCGTCGTCTCCGAGTGGTTCAAACCGGCTCTTGAGAGCGTCGAAGGTGTGTCGGACGATATGCAGGCCTCCGTCGAGATACAAGTTGCGCCGCTCGACACGTCGCCAGGCTTCGTCGTCCGGACACTCTAAACGATAGAGCCGCGCGCTGGCCCCCAAGGCCACAGCGGTCGCTCTGGTCTGACTCCGCTGGGTTCGCGACCAGAAGCCGAGATCGAGCACCACGTCGAGCCCAAGCTCGACGCATCTTGTCCAGTGCGTCTCAATCAACTTGGAGACACGGTCGTGGAAATCCGCAAACCGATCAACGGCAGGATCGCCGCCATAGAGACGCGCCATCCATTCGTCGTGACTGAAGCGGATGGCGGGCAACTTTCGCTCCAGCCTCCGCGCGAAGGTTGTTTTCCCGGCACCGATGTATCCGTGGATCAGGTGAGCGGTTGGCATATTGCTGTTCCGAGGGGCCGGCTTATTCAGATGCGGGCGGATGAAATTATGGCTGAATGACAATCTACTCAAGGTAGCAAAAAAGAAGCGAGCACGCTAGGTTGCGGCGCTCGATAGGCGGATTTTCTCCCTTTGCTGGCTTTCTACCCTACGGGCGCTATGTCGCTGACAGGCGCTTTGGCCAAGGAATCCCTCATGAGCCGAACTATGCATATACCCACGGGAATCTTCGATAGCTCGCGCTATGGATTCGCGCAGGTTGCCACTGTCCCCACACCATTCGACGTGGTCGTGCATCTGTCCGGCCAGGTTGCTTGGGACGCGGATCAGAACGTCATTGGTGCCGGCGATATCGCAAAGGTGACGGGAATGGTTTGATGGGACAGCGCCGTCTGCCGGTTGCACCACTGCCATGATGCCACCATACCACTGTTTTGCCCGACGGAGCAAGGCCGGTTTCGTATAAATCGAAATATCGCAACGCCGCTGACGCGTCGGCTACTGTGCATGGGGTTGTTTTCGAGATCTGCGCCGTCGGGCCCCGAAATCCCGGGCCGAACCCTGACCGGTCTCAGCTATCCACCTTCAGCGCGGCAATGAAAGCTTCCTGCGGAATGTCGACCTTGCCGAACTGCCGCATCTTCTTCTTGCCTTCCTTCTGCTTCTCCAGAAGCTTGCGCTTGCGCGTGATGTCGCCGCCGTAGCACTTCGCGGTGACGTCCTTGCGCAGCGCGCGCACGGTCTCGCGCGCGATCACCTTGCCGCCGATCGCCGCCTGGATCGGGATCTGGAACATGTGCGGCGGGATCAGCTCCTTCATCTTCTCGACCATGGCGCGGCCGCGCCCCTCCGCGCGGGTGCGGTGGACCAGCATCGAGAGCGCGTCGACCGGCTCGCCGTTGACCAGGATCTGCATCTTGACGAGATCGGCCGGCTTGTAATCGGTGAGATGATAGTCGAACGAGGCGTAGCCCTTCGACACCGACTTCAGCCGGTCGTAGAAGTCGAACACGACCTCGTTGAGCGGCAGATCGTATTTCACCATGGCGCGGGAGCCGACATAGGTCAGCTCCTTCTGCGCGCCGCGGCGGTCCTGGCACAGCTTCAGCACGCTGCCGAGATATTCGTCGGGGGTCATGATCGTCGCTTCGATCCAGGGCTCCTGGATCTCCTCGATCTTCACGACGTCGGGCATGTCGACGGGATTGTGGATCTCGAGCTCGGTGCCGTCGGTCAGCTTCATCTTGTAGATGACGCTCGGCGCGGTCGCGATCAGATTGAGGTCGAACTCGCGCGACAGCCGCTCCTGGATGATCTCGAGGTGGAGCAGGCCGAGGAAGCCGCAGCGGAAGCCGAAGCCGAGCGCGGCCGAGGTCTCCATCTCGAAGGAGAAGCTGGCGTCGTTCAGCCGCAGCTTGCCCATCGCGGCGCGCAGCGTCTCGAAGTCGTCGGCGTCGACCGGGAACAGGCCGCAGAACACGACGGGGATCGCCGGCTTGAAGCCCGGCAGCATCTCGGTGACGGGCTTGCGGTCGTCGGTGATGGTGTCGCCGACGCGGGTGTCTGCGACTTCCTTGATCGCGGCGGTGATGAAACCGATCTCGCCGGGGCCGAGCTCGTCGACCTGCTGCATCTTCGGCGTGAAGAAGCCGACGCGCTCGACGTCGTAGGCCGCGCCCGTTCCCATCATGCGGACGCGCTGGCCCTTCTTCATCGTGCCGTCGACGATGCGCACCAGAACGACGACGCCGAGATAGACGTCGTACCAGCTGTCGACCAGCAGCGCCTTCAACGTCGCATCGCGATCGCCCTTCGGCGGCGGCAGGCGGGTGACGATGGCTTCCAGCACATCGGGGATGCCGAGGCCGGTCTTGGCCGAGATCATCACCGCGTCCGACGCATCGATGCCGATGACGTCCTCGATCTGCTGCTTGACCTTCTCGGGCTCGGCCGCGGGAAGGTCGACCTTGTTCAGGACCGGAACGATCTCGTGATTGTTGTCGAGCGCCTGGTAGACGTTGGCGAGGGTCTGCGCCTCGACGCCCTGGCTGGCGTCCACCACCAGCAGGGAACCTTCGCACGCCGCCAGCGACCGCGACACCTCGTAGGCGAAGTCGACATGGCCGGGCGTGTCCATCAGGTTGAAGATGTAATCCTTGCCGTCCTTGGCGCGGTAGGCAAGGCGCACGGTCTGCGCCTTGATGGTGATGCCGCGCTCGCGCTCGATGTCCATGGAATCGAGCACCTGCTCCTTGCCCGCCATTTCGCGGTCGGAGAGGCCGCCGGTCATCTGGATCAGGCGGTCGGCCAGCGTCGATTTGCCATGGTCGATATGGGCGACGATGGAGAAATTGCGGATGTTGGAAATGGGGACGGTCGTCATGGGCGCGGGATACCACTCACATCCCCGTGCGGCAACCATATTGCTGTATTTTCAGGGCGTTTCTTCACGCCAAGCTGATTCCACCATGGTCCAAAACGCGCTACGCAAGCGCCCATGTCCACCACCTCGATCCCCTCCGCCCGACCGCGCGTAAAAGCCCGGGTCAGCTTTGACCGCTTCCGGGCCTGGCTGGTTGCCTACGCGATCGCCCCCTCCGCCCGGCTCTGGCTGGTGATCCAGCTGGCCATCCTCCATGCGGTGATCTGGACCTTCATCCTGATCAATCTCAAGGCAGCGCAGGACGTTCACATGGACGTCGCAGAAGCCTGGGGCTGGGGCCAGAAATTCCTGTGGGGCTATGGCAAGCATCCGCCGCTGTCGGGCTGGATCGCCGGGCTCTGGTTCAAGGTCTTTCCCGCGACGGACTGGGCGACCTATGCGCTGGCGATGGCGACCGTCAGCGTCGGCATGGTGATCTGCTGGCTGGTGAGCTTGCGTGTGGTCGATCCGCGCCGCGCCTTCCTGGTCGTGGTGATGGTCGCGCTCTACCCGATCTTCAATTTCAAGGGTTTCAAGTACAACCCCGATCTTTTGCAGCTGGTGACGCTGCCGCTCGTCGTGCACGCTTATCTCAACGCGTTCGAGAAGCGGAGCTGGCAGTCCGGAGTCTGGCTCGGGCTCGCCGGCGCGCTGGCGCTGATGACCAAATACTGGGTGCTGACCATGATCGGCGCCATCGGCCTTGCCGCGCTGATCCATCCGGAACGGATGCGGTTCCTGCTGTCGCCGGCGCCCTGGGTCGCGATCGCGACGATGGCCGTTGCGATGATCCCGCACATCATCTGGCTGGCGGATTCGCATTTCGTGCCGCTGACCTATGCCGGCGATACCTACAGCATCGAGGACGCCGGTCTCGTGCATCAGCTCGTGCTCGGTTACGTCCTGCACAATGCCGCGCTGCTGGCTCTCCCCGTCACGCTCGCCGCACTTGCGATGGCGCTGGTACCGCCATGGTGGACCCTGCTGTTGCGCGCACCCTTGCGCATCGTCACGCGGGCTTGGGCGCGCGGCGTCAATCCCGGCGTCGATGTTTCCCAGGCGCGCAATATCTGGATCATCCAGATCATCGTCGCGGTCGGCCCGCCGCTCGGCGCGCTCGCCTTCAGCATCTATATGAAGACCGACTGGGGCATCTCGCTGTTCTTCCTGGTGCCCTTGGCGCTGGTCGCGATTCCTGCGCTGCGGGTGCAGAGCGCCGTGCTGTTCAACATCGTAGCGATCTGGCTCGTGCTCAGCGTCGCGACGCTCGTCGCTTCGCCCTGGATCGCTGCGCGCGAGATGGCGGCGAACAAGGACAACACGGCGACCTACGGCGCGCGCTCCGAGCTCGCGCGCGAGCTGACGCAAGCCTGGCATTCCCGCTTCGCCTCGCGCTGGGCGGTCGTCGCCGGCACGATGGAGTCGATCCAGCCGATGGTGTTCTACAGCCCCGACCATCCGGTCGCGTTCATCCCGAACGAGGCCTGGAGCTCCGGACTGTCGTCACTCGACGACGTCAAGAGATACGGCTTCATCGGCGTGTTCGATCCGACCGACGGCCGCCTGCCCGCGTTCGAGAAATGGGTGTCGGAGATCGCGCCGAACGCCGAGCGGATCGTGATGACCACGCGCCGATTCACCCATGGCAAGGCGGGCCCGGCGATGACGTGGAACATCTACATTGCCCCGCCGGCGAAGTGATCGCGACGCCTAAACGCCCTCCTCGTTGAATTTGCTTTCAACGAGTTCGGTGATTGCCGCAAGCGCAGCTTCCGCATCAGTGCCGGCTGCCGCGACCGTGATCGTGGTCCCCGGTCCTGCGGCAAGCATCATCAGGCCCATGATCGAGGTGCCGCCGACGGTCTCGCCGCCGCGCGTCACCCACACCTGCGCGTTGAAGCGCTCCACCGCCTGGACGAATTTCGCCGAGGCGCGGGCGTGCAGGCCGCGCTTGTTGATGATCAGGAGCTCTTTGGAGATCGCGCCGGCGGGCGCGCCCGCCCCGGCTTGTGGCGCGTCGTCGCTCATTTGCCGGCGAGCACGCGGCTGGCGATGGTGACGTATTTACGGCCGGCTTCCTGAGCCATCGCGATCGCGTCCGGCAGCGGGCGCTCCTCACGTACCTTGGCGAGCTTCACCAGCATGGGCAGGTTGATACCCGCGAGCACTTCGACCTTGGGCCGGCTCATGCAGGAAATCGCAAGGTTCGACGGCGTGCCGCCGAACATGTCGGTGAGGATCGCAACACCGTCGCCTGAATCGACGCGGTTAACCGCCTCGATGATGTCGCTTCGGCAGAGATCGGAATCGTCTTCAGCGCCGATCGTAATCGCTTCGATTTGCTTTTGTGGACCCATCACATGCTCAAGCGCCGCCTTGAATTCGTCGGCAAGGCGCCCGTGGGTCACAAGTACTAGACCAATCATCGGAAAACTCCCGCGGGCGCTTTTGGTGCGCCGCACGAACGCGCCACTTTGACCATCCAGAGCCCCCGCGCAAGAGGGGATGTTGCGTATCTCCCTGAATCTAGACGGATGGATGAGGGGAGCTGCGCCGGTCTACTCGGTCGCGAGTGTGGGGTTCATATGGTTACCATTTCCCTTCAAACAATCGGCTGAAGCGTTAGTCGAAGGTTAACTCTTGGTAGTAGTCAAGGCCGCAACAACCAAGGGAAGGGGCGAATAGCCGCGGCCAACAGGGATTCGCGGTATTTCGACACCGAAAATTGTGGTTTTCAGCGATTCCGGCGGCGGCAGTCGCTCGGCGTCTTCGGCGTCCAGATCGACCACAAGGCCGACCGTCGCATGCTCCACGAAGTCGCAGCAGCGGATTCCGAGCCCGCGAATCTCGATCAGGCCAGCCAGGACAGGGACGGGGCGCACTTCAATTTCCTGGCCAACTGTCGCCAGATGGACACGGTCGTCGCCGACCAGGACGGAGCTTTCGACCACCCCCGAACGGCCCGCCATGATCAAATCGAAGGCAAGGCGCGATTTGCCGGCGCCGGACGGCCCGCGGATCAGCACCGCCGACGACCCGACCTTGACCGCGGAGGCGTGAACGCTCGGCCCGCCGTTGTTCAACCTGCCTTCGTTCAACCTGCCTTCGTTCAGACTGCCTTGGCTCATAGCGCCGGCAGCCTCACCACGAAGCGCGCGCCGGCAACCGTCGGTGCGCCGTCTTCGTCGGCGGGGCCAGCGCGGTTCTCGGCCCAGATCCGCCCGCCATGGGCGTCGACGATCTGCTTGGAGATCGAGAGGCCGAGGCCGGAATTCTGGCCGAAGCCCTGGTGCGGCCGGTCGGTGTAGAAGCGCTCGAAGATGCGCTCCAGCGCGTCGTCGCGGATGCCGGGGCCGTCGTCGTCGACCACGATCTCGATTTCGCCGCGGACCCGGCGGCAGGTCAGGCGCACCTTGCTGCCGGCTTCCGAAAAGGATTGCGCATTGGAGAGCAGGTTGGAGATCACCTGACCGAGCCGCGAATCATGGCCGCTGACAGCGAACGTATCGGTCGGGCTGCGGCCCTCGAAGCGTGCCTCGACGGCGACGTCGTGGCCGAGTTTTGTTTCATTGGCAACCGCTACCAGCGTGCCGAGCAGCCGCTTGAGATCGACCGGGATCGCATCCTGGCGCTGCAATTCGGCATCGAGCCGGCTTGCGTCGGAGATGTCAGAGATCAGCCGGTCGAGCCGCTTGACGTCGTGCTCGATCACTTCGAGCAGGCGGGCGCGGCTGTTCTCATTGCGCGCCAGCGGCATGGTCTCGACCGCCGAGCGCAGCGAGGTCAGCGGGTTCTTCAGTTCATGAGCGACGTCAGCGGCGAACATCTCGATCGCCTCGATCCGCTTGTAGAGCGCGTTGGTCATGTCGCGCAGCGCGCCGGAGAGGTGGCCGATCTCGTCGCGGCGGCGCGTGAAGTCGGGAATCTCGACGCGGGTCTTGATGCGGCGGCGGACGCGTTCGGCACTGTCTGCGAGCCGGCGCACCGGGCCCGCGATCGTGCTCGCCAGCAGCAGCGACAGCATGATCATCACCGCCGCGGCGACACCGCCGACCTTGAGGATCGCGAGGCGCTCGGCCGTGACCATCTGATCGATTTCATCGCCCTGGGTCGATAGCATCAGCGCGCCATGAATGGCGCGCGAGCGCTGCACCGGGACGGCAACCGAGACGATCACCTCGCCGCGCGAATTGACCCGCACCATCGAGCGCTTCTGGCCCTGGAGCGCACCGGCGACTTCGACATAGCCATTGCCGTTTTCGCGCCCGAGCTCGCGATAGAGCGGCAAGTCGCCGCGGTTCAGCCAGGTGCGCACCGCGGCCTTGACGCGCTCGATCACGCCTGGTTTTTCCGACAGGGGCGGCAGCGGAAAGCCCCGAACGACATCGAGATCGCGGCTGTCGAGCAGCACGCTTCCGTTGGGATCGAAGATCCGCGCGCGGGTCTTGGTTGGCGAGATCAGCGTGCTCAACACCGGCGCCACGCGCTCGGGGTTGATCGGAAAATCCAGCGAATCATCCACTCCGCCGTAGCTCTCGCCCAGCTTCAGGTCGAGCAGCCGCTCGGGATCGACGGTGATCGCATTGGTCTGCACCGTTGCGGATGCCCCGATGGCGCCAGCGATGATCTCGGCTTGCACCAGGAGGCTCTGCGCGCGGGCGTCGATCAGGCCGGCGCGGAACTGCGACAAATACAGGATGCTTGCGACCAGCGCGACGAGGCCGGCAAGGTTGAGCGAGACGATGCGGCGGGTCAGGCTCGAGAACGACAGTGCGAAGAAGAACTGTCCGGCGCGCTTGAGCCAGTTCAGCGGCCCCCAGCCTCTTGCAACCGGCTTGTCCTCATGGTCCGAGGCGCCGTGGGATGCAATGTCCTCGGCGTTCGAACTCTGATCAGGCTGCGTTCGGTCAAGCAATGCTTACGCCCGCGTTAGGACAGCTCGTTGCGACGGTCCCGCATCCTAGAGCAAGCCCGGTCCCGATGGAATCAGAACCAGGCTTGAGCTCTTTGTGAAGGCGCGTAGCGCCTCAGGCTTCCTTGAAGCGGTAGCCGACGCCGTAGAGCGTCTCGATCATCTCGAAATCGTTGTCGACCACCTTGAACTTCTTGCGCAGCCGCTTGATGTGGCTGTCGATGGTGCGGTCGTCGACATAGACCTGGTCGTCATAGGCGGCGTCCATCAGCGCGTTGCGGCTCTTGACCACGCCGGGCCGGGTCGCCAGCGCCTGCAGAATCAGGAATTCGGTGACGGTCAGCGTGACCGGCTCGTTCTTCCAGGTGCAGGTATGGCGTTCCGGATCCATGCGCAGCAGGCCGCGGTCGAGCGCCTTGGCGTCGTTCTCCTTCGGCGCGACGGTCGGATCCTTCGGCGCCGAGCGGCGCAGCACCGCCTTGACGCGCTCGACCAGCAGGCGCTGCGAGAACGGTTTGCGGATGAAATCGTCCGCGCCCATCTTGAGGCCGAACAGCTCGTCGATCTCCTCGTCCTTGGAGGTCAGGAAGATCACCGGCAGGTCGGACTTTTGCCTGAGGCGGCGCAGCGTCTCCATGCCGTCCATGCGCGGCATCTTGATGTCGAGGATGGCGAGATCAGGCTGGGTGGTGCGGAAGCCGTCCAGCGCCGAGGCGCCGTCGGTGTAGGTCATGATGCGATAGCCTTCGGCTTCCAGCGCGATCGAGACGGATGTGAGAATGTTGCGGTCGTCGTCGACCAAAGCGATTGTGGGCATGAGCCTCTGCTTTCTGCTTTCCGTTTGGGTCGTGGCTTAAACGGCGAGCAATCCAGTGATGCGCCGCATACATGGGTGCCGAATTGGCATTCGAACCTTGTCACCGAGCAATGCAAGCTGGGCTGAAGTGTGACCAAGTTCCACGAAACACGGCGGATTCGCCGCATATCGACCCATAACCGGGCTCGGGTTTACCCGAAAAAAGGCCCGCCTTGCAACCACCTGAGCCGAGAAAGCCTATGCAACCGACCCCTGATTTTGTTCCCCAACAGCTCGCCAAATCGCTGCTGAGGCGCTCGCGGCAGGGCGCGCTCGCAACCCTCATGGCTGGCAGCGGCGATCCCTATTGTTCCCTGGTCAATCTGGCGAGCCACCCCGACGGCTCGCCGATCCTGCTGATCTCTCGATTGGCGGTCCACACCAGGAATATCCTCGCCGACAACAGGGTCTCCCTGATGCTGGACGAGCGCGCCTCCGGCGATCCGCTGGAAGGCGCCCGGATCATGCTGTCGGGCCGCGCCGAGCGGGCTGAGAATGAGAAGGATTTGCTCCAGCGGCGGTATCTCAGTGCCCATCCGGCGGCAGAAGCCTTTGTCTCATTTAAGGATTTTTCGTTCTTCCGGATCATCCCTTCGGGAACCCATCTGGTCGCCGGGTTTGGCCGGATTATCGATCTCAAACCCGAGCAGTTCCTCACGGACCTCGCCGGCGCCGAGGACCTGCTGGCGGCGGAGGCGGGCGCTGTCGAGCATATGAATGCCGACCACCGCGAGGCCCTGGGCCTTTATGCAACGAAGCTGCTGGGCGCGGCCGAGGGGGATTGGCGCTGCACCGGCTGCGACCCTGAGGGCCTCGACATGCAGGACGGCCAGACCGCGTTGCGGCTCGATTTTCCGGAGCGGGTCACTGATGGCACGGCGCTGCGCAAGATGCTGGTCCGCCTGGCGGGCGAAGCGCGCGCCAAGGTGGGCCAAAAAGCGGACTAGCTGCGACACATTTTGAACGTCGCCTCCCAACGCTGCGACCCAAGATCGTGATCGGTCCGAGGTTGGCAGCGAGGGTTCATGGTAAGTCGTCGTTTGGCATTGGTCGCGGGCCTCGCGCTTGCGATCGCCGCATCCCATGCCACGCCCGGCCTCGCCCAGACGGGCAGTCTGGCCGCGCAGAGCGCGCGCATCAATGCACTGAGAACCGCCGGCAAATATTCCGAAGCCTTGCCGCTGGCGCAGGCCATGGTGGCTGCGCTCGAGAAGACCAGCAATAACCGTGATCTCGCCGCCGCACTCAACAACCTCGCGCAGATCTATGCCGACCAAGGGCACGACGATCAGGCTGAGCCGATCTACAAGCGTGCCATCGCGCTGATGGAGAAGGGGACCGGCCTCGACAGCGTCGAGATTGCGCCCGTGCTGAACAATCTCGCCGCGCTCGATCAGCGACAGGGCCGCTTTGCTGACGCCGAGCCGCTGTTCAAGCGCGCACTGGCCATCCGCGAGAAGGCGCTGTCGCGCGAGCATCCCGATGTCGGCCAGTCCCTCAACAATCTCGCCACGCTCTATGTGAAGCAGGAGCACTTTGCGGAGGCCGAGCCGCTGTTCCAGCGCGCGCTCGCGATCTATCAGAAAGTCGGCGGTCCCGAGCATCCCGCGGTCGCGACGCTGCTGAACAATCTTGGCCAGCTTGATCGCGATCTCGGCCGTGATGCCGAGGCCGAGGCCCCGATCAAGCGCTCGCTCGCGATCCGCGAGAAGGTGTTGGGAGTTGATCATCCCGACGTCGCGCGGTCCCTGAACAATCTCGCCGGACTCTACGAACACCAGCAGCGCTATGCCGATGCCGAGCCGCTGTATCGCCGCGCCCGCGCCATCCGCGAGCATGCGCTCGGGCCCGATCATCCCGATGTCGCGACATCGACCAGCAATCTCGCTTATTTCCTCTATGCATCAGGGCGAATTGCGGACGCATTGCCGCTCGCGGAAAAAACCCTCGCGGGCGATCGCGCGCAGCTGCGTGTGGTGCTGCCGATCCTGTTTGCCGCGCGCCAGCAAGCCCTGCTGGCTGATGACAAGGTGCTGGACGAGGCGCTGGCCGCGATCCAGCGTGGCACGCAATCGTCCGCCGCTTCGGCCGTGAACAAGCTTGCAGTAAGGCTTGCCGCAGGCACCGACCGGCTCGCCGAGCTGGTGCGCAAGGACCAGGATCTCGCGGCCGAATCCGACGCGCTCGACAAGGCGATCATCGCGGCCGTGTCGAAATCATCGGCGCAACGCGACGTCGCCTCCGAGCAGCGCAGTCGTGTGCGGATCGCGGCGATCGCGAGCGAGCGCGCGGCGTTGCAGAAGACGCTTGCCGTCGAGTTTCCCGACTACGCCTCACTCTCCAACCCGCTGCCCCTGACGATCAAGGACGTGCAGCCGCTGCTGTCTAGCGATGAGGCGATGGTGCTCTATTCCGTCGTCGACAAGCGCGGCTATGTCATCGCCATCACGCGCGAGAGCGCGGAGTGGAAAGAGATTCCGCTTGGCGCAGACGCGCTGGCCCAGAAGGTGAGCGCGTTCCGCAGAGGTCTCGATGTCGGCAAGGCCCGCGATGGCTCCGGCAAATCAGGCTTGTTCGACCTTGCGCTCGCCAACGAGCTTTATGTCACGCTGCTCGGTCCCGTTGAGGCGCTGATCAAGGACAAACGCAGTCTGCTCATGGTGCCATCGGGCGCCCTGACCGCGCTGCCGTTTCACCTGCTCGTCACGGAGCCGCCGCAAGCTGCGATCCCGGATACGCTTGAGGGCTATCGCAGCGCGGCCTGGCTGCTGCGGCGTCACGCCGTCTCGGTGCTGCCATCGGTCGTCAGCCTGAAGTCGCTGCGGGCTTTCGCGCGCAAGGACGAGGGCGTCAAGCCGATGACCGGCTTTGGCGATCCCGTGTTCAATCCCGCCGAGGGCGCTCCTTCCGATCGGCGTGCAGCAAGCGGAAAAGTTGCCGCGCGCAATCTCGCGACATCAGCCTATACCGACTTCTGGCGTGGTGCAGGCGTCGATCGTGCGCGGCTCGCACAGGCGCTGCCGCAGCTTCCCGACACCGCAGACGAATTGGACGCCGTCGCGAAAGACGTCGGCGCGAGCGATGCCGACATCCATCTCGGCCGCGATGCCAGCGAGACGACGCTCAAGCGTGCAGCGCTTGCTCAATACGGCATCATTTACTTCGCGACCCACGGCCTCGTCGCCGGCGATATCAAGGGTGTAGGCGAGCCGTCGCTTGCGCTCTCGATTCCCGATCAGCCTTCCGAGCTCGACGACGGTCTGCTCACGGCGAGCGAGGTTGCGCAGCTCAAGCTCAATGCAGATTGGGTCGTGCTCTCGGCCTGCAACACCATCGCTGGCGACAAGCCCGGTGCCGAGGCGCTGTCTGGATTGGCGCGCGCCTTCTTCTACGCCGGCGCACGCGCGCTGCTCGTTTCGCATTGGGCCGTGGATTCAGAAGCTGCCACGCGCTTGACCACTTCGACTTTCGATCTGCTCAAAAACGAACCAGGAATCGGTCGAGCCGAAGCCCTTCGGCGCGCGATGTTAACCTATGCTGATGATCCTTCGTCGCCGCGCAATGCGTATCCCGCGATGTGGGGGCCATTCGCGCTGATTGGCGAAGGCGCGGTACGATAGAACAGCACGGCATTGTGCATCGCAAAACATTCGATAACGCCGAAAGCGGCAATTGGTTGCGCGACCATTAGTGGATTTTCGATGCGCGCGTTCAGAGCTGACATGCGCGACGTTTGGCGCGGTCCTTGAATAAACCAAATCCTGCGGGATCAGCTTGGCAACGCCAGCGTTCATCAGTATTAGGTCATCCAACCGAGGCCAGTCGGCCTATAATTCATGGTGACCGCGATGGCGCCAAGCTTGGTCGCGCAGTGTGTCGCGGGTTCTAGGAGGATTTTTCGTGCAAGAGACGGGCGTGCGCAACGGTGCCTTCGGCGCCGACAAGTTCGGCTTAGAGAATCTCAAGCAGGTTCACTGGAACCTCGGCGCGCCGCAACTCTATCAATACGCGCTCTCCGCGGGCGAGGCGGTGCTGTCCGCCGACGGTTCGCTCTGCGCTGATACCGGTGAGTTCACCGGCCGCAGCCCGAAGGACAAGTTCACGGTGCGTGACGCCACCACCGACAAGAAGATGTGGTGGGCCGGCAATCAGTCGATTACATCTGAGCAGTTCGAGACGCTGTATCAGGACTTCCTCAAGCATGCCGAAGGCAAGCGCCTGTTCGCGCAGGACCTCTATGGCGGCGCCGATCCGGCCTACCGCATCAAGACGCGCGTCTTCACCGAGCTCGCCTGGCACTCGCTGTTCATCCGCACGCTGCTGATCCGCCCCGAGGCGATCGAGCTGCCGACCTTCGTGCCGGAGCTCACCATCATCGACATGCCGAGCTTCCGCGCCGACCCCAAACGTCATGGCTGCCGCTCGGAGAACGTCGTCGCCATCGACTTCGCCCGCAAGATCGTCCTGATCGGCGGGTCTTATTATGCCGGCGAGATGAAGAAGTCGGTCTTCACCACGCTGAACTATTATCTGCCCGAGCGCGGCGTGATGCCGATGCACTGTTCGGCCAATGTCGGCCCCAAGGGCGACACTGCGATCTTCTTCGGTCTGTCGGGCACTGGCAAGACCACACTCTCGGCCGATCCGAACCGCACCCTGATCGGTGACGACGAGCACGGCTGGGGCCCGAACGGCGTCTTCAATTTCGAAGGCGGCTGCTACGCCAAGTGCATCAAGCTCTCGAAGGAAGCCGAGCCGCAGATCCACGCGGCGTCGACCCGCTTCGGCGCTGTGCTCGAGAACTGCGTGCTCGACGAAGACACCCGCGTGGTCGATTTCGACGACGGCTCCAAGACCGAGAACACGCGTTCGGCCTATCCGCTCGACTTCATCCCGAATGCGTCGCGTACCGGCCGCGCGCCGCAGCCCAAGAACGTGGTGATGCTCGCCGCCGACGCTTTCGGCGTGTTGCCGCCGATCGCAAAACTCTCGCCGGCGCAGGCGATGTATCACTTCCTCTCCGGCTATACCGCCAAGGTCGCCGGCACCGAGCGCGGCCTCGGCAACGAGCCGCAGCCGGAATTCTCGACCTGCTTCGGCTCGCCGTTCCTGCCGCTCGACCCGTCCGTCTACGGCAACATGCTGCGTGATCTCATCGCCCAGCACAATGTCGACTGCTGGCTGGTCAACACCGGCTGGACCGGCGGCAAGTACGGCACCGGTTCGCGCATGCCGATCAAGGTGACGCGCGCACTGCTGACTGCCGCGCTCGACGGCTCGCTTCGCAACGTCGAATTCCGCACCGACAAATATTTCGGCTTCGCGGTCCCGACCGCGCTGCCGGGCGTGCCCAGCGAGATCCTCAACCCGGTCAACACCTGGAAGGACAAGGACGAGTTCGACAAGACCGCCCGTGCGCTGGTCGGCATGTTCCAGAAGAACTTTGCCAAGTTCGAAGCCCAGGTGGATGCAGAGGTGCGTGCAGCTGCTCCGGATGTGAAGCTGGCGGCGGAGTAAGCTCTCAGCGTTTGAAGTGCAAAGGGGCGGCCGCGAGGCCGCCCTTTTGTTTTGTGTACGCTCTCTCCATTCGTCATTGCGAGCGCAGCGAAGCAATCCAGAATTCCTCCGCGGAGATAGTCTGTATTGCTTCGTCGCAAGAGCTCCTCGCAATGACGGAGTCTGCGGAAACAGCTACGCCTTGAAATACGCGATCTGCGTCGTGGTCGCGAGCAGCCGTCCGTTCGGCGACCACAGCTCGGCGTTCTGGTCGGCGTAGCTCTTGTGCATGATCTTCGAATCGGCCGTCGCCAGCACGCGCGTGATGTCCTCAGCCGCGAGCTCCTCGCTGTCGGTGTGGAAATAGGTCGTCAGCGACACCGTGCCGAACGGCACCAGCTCGCGCCTGGCGTGGAAGATGCGGCCGAAGAAGGCGTCCGACATCGACGTCAGCGACAGCATGTCGAGCTTGCGCGGTCTGCGATCGCTGATCCAGATTTTCGAGTAGGTGCTGGCGAGCTCGGCCTGCGGCGGGCCGAGCCGCATCTCGCCCTCGACGAAACGAAATTCGTACTGGTTGGCCCAGGATGCCTGGATCTTCGGGAAGGGCAGCGTCTGCTCGAACGGCCTTGCGTCAGGGTATTGCGCCACCCTGTGCTCCCAGGACGGCCGGCGCTCGGCGAATACGGCAGTGGCGAGCGTTGCGACCTCGCCGCCGCCCTGCGACAGCTCGACGCTCCAGTGCTGGCTGGAGCGGTTGGCCTTCACCAGGCGGATGTCGAGATCGAACGGGCCCTTGGCGATCGGCGCGCAGTAATTGACGGTCAGCGCCAGCGGATCGCCTGCGGCTTGCGGATGCTCGATCAGGGCGCGCAGGATGGTTGCAGCGGTGGCGCCGCCGAACGGACCGACAAAGGCCCAATAGTCGTCGCTGGTGTGCCCTTGCCAGCTCGAGTCGCCCGCGGTGATGCGGGTGGCGTCGTCGAAGGGGTGTGGAAGTTTGGCGTGCATTGGTGGTCCTCGATGCCGACTCCCTCGTCATTGCGAGCGCAGCGAAGCAATCCAGAATCTTTCTGTTGAGGCAGTCCGGATTGCTTCGCTGCGCTCGCAACGACCGGTGGTCGAGATGACGATGATCATATCATCATCCTTCCCGCGAGATGCAATGACCTCGCAGGTAACGCCGCTTCCACGCTGCGGAAATATCACCCCGTGGCGTCGCGCCGTTCCTCGGCAGTCTGGAACGGCGGCGTGACCGGATTGACCGGCACGCTCCAGATCTCTTCGGCATATTCGCGGATGGTGCGGTCGGAGGAGAACCACGCCATGCGGGCGACGTTGAGGATGGAGGCACGCGTCCAGGCCGGCGCCACCAGCCAGCGCGCATCGACCGCGCGCTGCGCCTCGTAATAGGAATCGAAATCGGCGCTGACCATGTAATGGTCGAGATAGCGTAGCGCATGCGCGATCGATTCGAAGCGGCCGGGATCGCCGGGCGAGAACTCGCCGGCGCCGATCGCGTTGATGGCGCGCTGCAGCTTCGGTGAATTGCGGATGACGTCGGAGGCATCGAGGCCCTGCTTGCGCCGGATCATCACGTCGCCGGCCTCCATGCCGAAGATCGCGATGTTCTCCGCGCCGACCTGGTCGCGGATCTCGATATTGGCGCCGTCGAGCGTGCCGATGGTGATGGCGCCGTTCAGCGCCAGCTTCATGTTGCCGGTACCGGACGCCTCCATGCCGGCGGTCGAGATCTGTTCGGAGAGGTCGGCCGCGGGAATGATCACCTCCGCGAGACTGACATTGTAGTCCGGCAGGAAGACGACCTTCAGCTTGCCGCCGATGGCGGGATCGTTGTTGACGACTTCCGCGACGTCGTTGATCAGCTTGATGATCAGCTTTGCGTAGCGGTAGCTCGCCGCCGCCTTGCCGGCAAAGATCTTCACCCGCGGCACCCAATTGCCGTTTGGATCGTCTCTGATCGACTGGTACAGCGCGACCGTCTCGATGATATTGAGGAGCTGGCGCTTGTATTCGTGGATGCGCTTGATCTGCACGTCGAACAGCGCGGTCGGGTCCACCTTGATGCCGAGCCGTTCGCCGATCAGGCGCGCCAGCGCGGTCTTGTTGTGGAGCTTGACGCTACGGAATTTCTTCTGGAATTCGGCGTCGCTGGCGCGGGCCTCGATCAGCGAGAGCTGGGTCGGATCATCCAGCACGGCCTCGCCGCAGGTCTCGCGCAAGAGCTCGGTGAGCTTCGGGTTCGCCAGCATCAGCCAGCGTCGGAAGGTGATGCCGTTGGTCTTGTTGGTGATACGGCCGGGATAGAGATGGTTGAGATCGTGGAATACGGTCTCTCGCATCAGGTCCGAATGCATCGCCGAGACGCCGTTGATGCGGTGCGAGCCGACGAAGGCGAGCTGGCCCATGCGCACGCGGCGGCCGCTCTTCTCGTCGATCAGCGAGACCGAGGCGCGGAAATCGATGTCGCCGGGGGCGCGGGCTTCGGCGAGCGCCAGATGCTGCACGTTGATGCGGTAGATGATCTCGAGATGCCGCGGCAAGAGACGCTCGAACAGCTCGACCGGCCAGGTCTCCAGCGCTTCAGGCAGCAACGTGTGGTTGGTGTAGGACAGCGTCGCGACGGTGATCTTCCAGGCCTCGTCCCAGCGGAAATTATGGAGGTCGACGAGGATGCGCATCAGCTCGGTGACGGCAAGGCTCGGATGGGTGTCGTTGAGCTGCACCGCGACCTTGTTCGACAGGCTGCGCAGCTGGCCGTCGGAGGCGAGATGCCGCTTGATCAGGTCCTGCAGCGAGGCCGAGACGAAGAAATATTCCTGGCGCAGCCGCAGCTCGCGGCCGGCCGGACTCTCGTCATTCGGATAGAGGAATTTGCAGATCGCCTCCGCGCGCGATTGCTCGGCGCTGGCGCTGACATAGTCGCCCATGTTGAAGGCGTCGAGCTTGAGCGGATCGGGCGAACGCGCCGACCACAGCCGCAGCGCGTTGACGTGCTGGCCGCGCCAGCCGACGATCGGCGTGTCATAGGCGATCGCCTGCACGGTCTCACCCGGATGCCAGATCGCGCGGTCGCGGCCCTTGTCGTCGACATGCTCGACGCCGCCGCCGAAATTGACGTCGTAGATCACTTCCGGCCGCTGCAATTCCCAGGGATTGCCGAAGCCGAGCCATTCGTCCGGATATTCCTGCTGCCAGCCCTGATTGATGATCTGGCGGAACAGGCCGTAATCGTAGCGGATGCCGTAACCGATCGCGGGGATCGACAGCGTTGCCATGCTCTCCATGAAGCAGGCGGCGAGACGGCCGAGGCCGCCATTGCCGAGCGCCGCATCCGGCTCGCATTTGCGCAGCTCGGGCAGCGACACGCCGAGATCGCCGAGCGCGACCTCGAAGATCTTCAAGAGCCCCATATTGTTGAGCGCGTCGGTGAAGAGACGGCCGATCAGGAATTCGAGCGACAGATAATAGACGCGCTTGCGGCCCGCATCGTAACTGCGCTTCTCGGCCGAGAGCCAGCGGTGCACGATGCGGTCGCGCAGCGCCAGCGCCGCGGCCTGGTACCAGTCGTGCTTGGTCGCCATGCCCGCGTCCTTGCCGATGGCAAGACGCAGCTTCGCCAGGATCGCACCCTTGATCTCCGCCAGCGCGAGCTCGTCGATGGGCTGATCGGGGGCGGGGAAATTTGACTGGAACGATTGATCTTGCAAGGCCGTCACTTCCTGGTCGACAGAAACACCACTAAACCCTACGCAACCTGCCCTTTGCCGGAACCATGACTGGCGCGGCAATGCACTGCGCTGGCGCAAAATTATGCAAGGAACGGGCCGCTTTGGGAACCCGGACCAGCACGGAGAAACGCCGATTTGGTGCTAGACTGGGGGTAAATTCAGCCATCACTGTGGAGGAAGCGCCCATGAAGCCACTGATGCGACTGCTGATCGAAATCGCCGCCGCTGCTGTCCTCGTCGTCTGCATCACCGCTTCCAGCGCAGCCTTTGCCGCCGACAGGCCCGGCCGCAGCGCCGATGGCCTCAGCTGCGCCGTCTCGCTCCCACAAAACGCAACGCCTGCGCAGCGCTGCGCCGCCATCAAGCGCCAATGCGGCGGCAAGTTTTACGCGAGCGCGTGCGGGGACAAGTTGATGTCGGCGGCGAATTGAGCTGACCTGGTGCGACCTGAAGGGCGTCGTCCCGGCGAAGGCCGGGACCCATAAACACCACTGTCAGAGAAGATGGGACAGATCACGCCAATCCTGGTTTTCCTGCTCAATCAAGCGAATCTTCCACTCACGGCGCCATTCCTTCAGCGCTTTTTCGCGAGCAATCGCTTCGGACGGCGATGCGTACGTCTCGACATAGACCAGCCGTGTCACGCCATACTTCTTGACGAACTTCGAACCGCGTCCCGAGCGGTGCAAACCAAGTCGATTGCTGAGGTTGTTGCAGACGCCGATGTATAGCGTGCCGTAGCGTCGGCTCGCGAGGATGTAGACGTAGTAGGCGGCTGGAACATTCATGGGCCCCATTTCCGAAAACGTCTGGCAGCGGTGGTTATGGGTCCCGGCCTTCGCCGGGACGACCTGGACCCATCAGAACAAATTAAGAACACTTTAGCAAGTCTTTGATATATCATTATGATTCGGCGCGTTGCCGACACAATATCTAGGGTCTGACGTCAGTCGCGAGGACTACATGTCCACCATTGCCTTCGATCAATTTGCCCTCACCCGGATCGCCGATTTTGCCCGGTCGCTGTCGCGGCTGCATCAGGCGGCGCGGCGCCAGAGGATCGACGACGACCAGTTCGACCGCGAGTTCAACGCGGTGTGCCAGTCGATCTGGGGCTACACCATCGACGATATCAGCGACGATCTGTTCTCGGTCGAGGATCATCATTTCCTCGACACGCTCGACGAAGCGCATGCGCGCATCTTCGCAGCCGAGCAGGGCTATGACCTCGTCAGCGAGACCGGCATGCTGACCGACTGGTGGGGTTTCTGCTGGATGATCCTGGCCGAGAAGCGCGGCCTGCTCACGGCCGAAAACCGCGCCGCCGCGCGCGCGGCGATCGAGGAGAAATATCTGGCCGCGCCGAATGTGATCGGAGTGATTATCGGGCGGTAGTGCAACATTCTCCGTCATTGCGAGCGCAGCGAAGCAATCCAGAATCCCTCCGCGAAAAGAGTCTGGATTGCTTCGCTGCGCTCGCAATGACGGCTTTAGCCGACAGTTGGGCCTAATCCAATCCCGCCCGCCTCGCCGGCTTCACCTTCGGCACCGCCACATCCGGCAGCGTCTCGCGCGCGATCTGGGCGGCCGGGGCATCGGCCGCCACAGTTTCCGCGCGCACCGGGGCCACCTTCATCTCGCCGAGCAGGCCGCGGACCTGGGCGGTGAGGCCGGGATAGGATGCAACCGGGGTGAACTCCGCGGTCTGCTCCTGGCCGAGGCGGATGCCGGTATAAGCGACGAGGCCGTCGCTGGTGGCGATGACATCGCCGGCCTTCAGCGAAGCGTCGAGGGTCAGATCGACGGGGGCGAGTCCGGCCGGCTCGCGGCCATTGCAGGTGCAGTCGGCGCGCAGCGCCTTGCGGTAGGCGAAGGCGTTCTCGCTGTCGGCATAGCGCTCGCCGGTCTGCGAATAAGCGCCGTCGATCGAGGAGCCGAAATACACCTTTGTCGCGCTGGCAGGACAGAAGGCCTGACACATCTGCGCCGGCGAAGCGAGGCCGCGCATCAGCGGAAAATATTTGCCGTCGCAGCTGCGCACGCAGAAGGCTGGGCCGGAGCCGCCGGCCGCAGCTGTGCGCGTCGGCGGCACATATTGCGACTGGCCGCTCTGACTGGCGAAGGGATCGACGAAGGGGCTTGCCTGCTGCGGCACATCGCGCTGAGGCCGCTGCTGCATTCCGCCGAAGAAGAAGTCGAACAGACCTTCGGCCGAAACCGGAGCCGGGGTCGCCAGCAGCGGGCTTGCGAGAATGGCGGCCACAAGCATCGCGCGACGCCGCGGGCGCGCATGGGACACGATTGTACGCAACGCTTACTCCACCGACGCTACTGAACCGGCCGCGACCATCAGGCCCCAGCACATGATTCACCATAAGGCGGGATGGTAAATGAGCGGTTGAAGGGGGCGCAGCGCCGTCAAGCCTTCAGGAATTCCGACGCCTTGTACAGCGAGCGGAACGGCAGGCCGGCCGCGCCGAACGTATCGGTGGCGCCTTCCTCGCGGTCGACCATGGTCAGCACCAGCACCACTTCGGCGCCGGTCTCGCGCACGGATTCCACGGCCTTCATGGCCGAGCCACCTGTCGTGGTGACGTCCTCGACGATCACGACGCGCTTGCCGGCAAGCGTCTCGCCCTTGGGCAGACCTTCGATCGCGAGCCTGGCGCCATGCTCCTTCGGCTTCTTGCGCACGAAGAACGCCGCGATCGGATGGCCCTTGATCCAGGAGATTTGCGCCAGCGCACCGGCGAGCGGCACCGCGCCCATCTCGAGCCCGCCGATGAAATCGAGATTGTCGTCCTTCAGCGTCTCATAGGTGAGCTCGGCGAGCAGCGTCGCGCCCTCGGGGTCGAGCATGGTCGGCTTCAGGTTGAAGTAGAAATCGCTCTTGCGGCCCGACGCGAGCGTAACCTCGCCGCGGCCGAAGGAGCGGCGGCGGATGATTTCGAACAGGCGGGCGCGGGAGGCAGATTTCGACACGGCGGTCCCTCGAACAGCATTTTGAGAGGAGGCGGAATTTATCCGCGACCGCGGCGACATTCCAGTGGGGGTGTCCACCGTCAACAGGGATCGGCCATCCCGCTCCGTCGGTTGTGGGGGTGCGGCCTCCTGGAGTAGGTGGATGCCGGACATGCCGGGCAAGAAAACGGGCAAGAAAATTGGGCAAGGAAACAGGCAAATGACCATCGAGCTGCACACCTGGAACACGCCGAATGGCCGCAAGATCTCGGTTGCGCTGGAGGAAATGGGGCTCCCCTACAAGGTGGTTCCAGTTAACATCACCAAGGGCGAGCAGATGGCGCCCGGGTTCCTCAAACTGTCCCCGAACAACAAGATCCCGGCAATCCTCGACCCCGAGGGGCCGGATGGCAGGCCCGTCAGCATCTTTGAATCAGGCGCGATCCTGCTCTATCTCGGTGAGAAGACCGGCAAATTCCTGCCGAAATCGCTGGGTGAGCGCATTCCGGTCTATGAATGGCTGATGTGGCAGATGGGCGGATTCGGCCCGATGCCCGGCCAGGTGCATCATTTCATTGCACTGGAGAACGAGCAGGACCGCGCCTACGGCCTGAAGCGCTACATGGCGGAAACGCGACGGCTCTACGGCGTGCTCGACCGTCGCCTCGACGGCCGCGAGTTCGTCGCCGGCGACCTCTCGGTCGCCGATTTCGCCATCCTCGGATGGGCCTGGCGCCATCCCCGCCACAAGGTGGATCTGGCCGACTTCCCCAACGTCAAGCGCTGGTACGAGGCGCTGATGGCGCGTCCGGCGGTGAAGCGCGGCATGGACGCGAAGCTGGATTGAGGCTTCTTCTCCCTCGCCCCGTGCTTACGGGGAGAGGTGAAAATCATACCTTCTTCGCTTCCACGGCCATCCGCACCGCAAGGCCGGCCAGCACGGTCCCCATCAGCCAGCGCTGCACCAGCATCCAGCTCGGCCGGCTCGCCAGGAACAGGGCGATCGATCCGGCGGCGAGCGCGATCATCGCGTTGACGCTGACGCTGATCGCAATCTGGATCGCGCCCAGCACCACCGACTGCATCAGCACGCTCCCGGCCATGGGATCGATGAACTGCGGCAGCAATGCCAGATACAGCATCGCGATCTTCGGATTGAGCAGGTTGGTGACGAGCCCCATCGTGAACAATTTGGGCGGGCTGTCGATCGCGAGCTTCTTCACCTGGAACGGCGAGCGGCCGCCTGGCTTCACCGCCTGCCAGGCCAGCCACAGCATGTAGCCGGCGCCGGCAAAGCGCAGCGCGTCGTAGGCGAAGGGGATCGCGAGCAGCAGCGCCGTGATGCCGAACGCCGCGCACAGCATGTAGAACACGAAGCCCAGTGCGACGCCGCCGAGCGAGACGATGCCCGCCGCCGGGCCCTGCGTGATCGAGCGCGAGATCAGATAGATCATGTTCGGCCCGGGCGTGAGCACGAGACCGAGGCAGACGAGTGCGAAGCCGAGCAGGGCGGATGTATGGGGCATGGATGAACCGGTGCGGGAGATGCAGCGTTCTAATATGCGACGTAGAGCCGTTCCATCGCGCAATTGCACGGAGGACAATTCATAGGCGGGGTCTCACCTCAGGTCGTCCCGGCGAAGGCCGGGACCCATACCCCCAGGAAGAAGTTGTGACGCGAGATCGTAGTGGGCAATCTTCGCCTAACTCGATCCTGTGGTGATGGGTCCCGGCCCCCCGCGCGCAATTGCGCGCTAGGCCGGGACGACACCTGTACGTGGCGTCGGCCGAGTGCAGGAGAGGTGAAGAAAGAGCTCAGTGCGCCTCGTCCCAATTATTCGCCGCCCGCGCGTCCACATGCAGCGGCACGGACAGCAGCACGGCCGGGAACGGCGCGTCCTGCATCACGTGCTGCACGACGGGAAGCGTCTTCTCGACTTCCGCGTCCGGCACCTCGAAGATCAACTCGTCATGCACCTGCAGCAGCATCTGGGCCGAGAGCTTCTTCTCGGCCAGCGCGTCCTCGACCCGCGTCATGGCGCGGCGGATGATGTCGGCGGCGGTGCCTTGAAGCCGCGCGTTGATGGCCGCGCGCTCGTTGAAGGCGCGCACCGAGGCGTTCGACGCCTTGATGTCGGGGTAGTGGCACTTGCGGCCGAACAGCGTGGTGACGTAGCCGTGGCTCCGGCAGAAGTCGCGCGTCTCGTCCATATAGGCGCGGATGCCGGGGAAGCGCTCGAAGTACTTCTTGATGTAGGCCGAGGCTTCCTCGCGGGCGATGCCGAGCTGGTTGGCGAGGCCGAACGCCGAAATGCCGTAGATGATGCCGAAATTGATCGCCTTGGCGCGGCGGCGGATCTCGCTCGGCATGCCCTTGATCGGAACGCCGAACATTTCCGACGCCGTCATCGCGTGAATATCGAGGCCGTCCTTGAATGCCTGCTTCAGCACGGGAATGTCGGCGATCTCGGCCAGCAGCCGCAGCTCGATTTGCGAATAGTCGGCGGAAACGAGCTTATGCCCCGGCGTCGCGATGAAGGCGCGGCGAATTTTTCGGCCGTCCTCGGTACGAACAGGGATGTTCTGCAGGTTCGGCTCGTTCGACGACAACCGGCCCGTGGTGGTCGCGGCCAGCGCGTAGGTCGTGTGCACGCGATGGGTCTGCGGATTGACATAGGTCGGCAGCGCGTCGGTGTAGGTCGATTTCAGCTTCGAGACCTGGCGCCACTCCAAAATCTTCCGCGGAAAATCGTGGCCCTGCTCGGCGAGCTCGTCGAGCACCTGCGCGGTGGTCGACCACGCGCCGGTTTTGGTCTTGGTACCGCCTGGCAGTCCCATCTTGCCGAACAGGATGTCGCCGATCTGCTTGGGGCTGCCGACATTGACGGGCTCGCCGGCGATCTGCTGGATCTCGGCCTCGACGCGCGCGGCGGTCTGAGCAAAGTCGCCTGACAGCCGCGACAGCACCTGGCGGTCGATCGAGATGCCGCGCCGCTCCATGCGCGCGAGCACCGACACCAGCGGCCGCTCCAGCGTCTCGTAGACCGTAGACATGTGTTCTGCGACCAGGCGCGGCTTCAGCACGCGCCAGATGCGCAAGGCGATATCGGCGCCCTCTGCCGACAGCGGCGCTGCCTTGTCGATCGGCACCTGGTCGAAGGTGATCTTGCCCTTGCCGCTGCCGAGCAGCTCGCCCTCTTTCAGCATGGCATGGCCGAACCAACGTTCGGACAGCTGCTCCAGCGCGTGCGAGCCGCGGCCGGCATCGAGAACATAGGAGATCAATTGCGCATCGTCGGTGTTGCGCAAGGTGATGCCGTGCTGCGCCAGCATCACGGCAGCGAATTTGACGTCGAAGCCGATCTTGAGGATGCCCGGTGATTCCAGCACCGGCCGCAGCGCGTCGATGGCATCGGCGTGCTTGACCTGATCCGGTGCAAGGCCGGCGTCGAACAGTCCGGCGCCGCCGCCGGACTGCTTGTGGGCCAGTGGCACATAGCAGGCCTCGTTCGGCGCCAGCGCCAGCGCCACGCCGCAGAGATCGGCCTGCATGGGATCGATCGAGTTGGCCTTGATCTCGATCGCGACCTGGCCGGCATCATGGATGCGTGCGATGAAGGCGTTGAGCTCTTTCAGCGACTTGATGTTTTCGTATTTGGCCCGGTCAACCGGAAGCCTGCGCAGCGCCTCCTCGCGCGCAGCGGCGAGCGAGATCGGCGCGCCCTTCGGGCTCGCGGCCTTGTCCTCCTTGCCGGCCGATGCGTTGCGCTGGCCCGGCCGCGCCTGTGCCGGCGTGCCTGTTCCCGGCGAGGGCACGACGTCGGAGGGCGGCAGCGTCGTGAATACGCCGGCGCCGCTGGCATAGCCGGGATCGGCATCGACATTGGAAGGATCGATCTGCGCATAATCGGCGACACGGCGTGTCAGCGTCGAAAATTCCATCGCCTTCAGGAAGGCGATCAGCTTGCGCGCGTCTGGCTCGTGGACCGCGAGGTCGTCGAGCGGCACTTCGAGCTCAACCTTGTCATCGAGCAGGACGAGCTGCCGCGAGATCCGCGCCTTCTCGGCGTTTTCGAGCAAGGCTTCGCGGCGCTTCGGCTGCTTGATCTCGGTGGCGCGGAACAGGAGCTGTTCGAGGTCGCCATATTCGACGATCAGCTGCGCCGCGGTCTTGATGCCGATGCCGGGCACGCCGGGTACGTTGTCGGTGGAATCGCCGGCCAGGGCCTGCACCTCGACGACCTTCTCCGGCGGCACGCCAAATTTCTCGATCACCTCAGGGATGCCGATGCGGCGATCCTTCATGGTGTCGTACATCGTGACCTTGTCATCCACGAGCTGCATCAGATCCTTGTCCGAGGATACGATGGTCGTGGTGGCGCCGCGTTCGCTCGCCTGCCGCGCATAGGTAGCGATCAGGTCGTCAGCCTCGAAGCCGGTTTGTTCCAGACAGGGGAGATCGAAGGCGCGCACCGCCTCGCGGATCAGGGCGAATTGCGGGATCAGATCGTCAGGCGCCGGCGGCCGGTGCGCCTTGTAGTCGGGATAGATCCTGTTGCGGAAGGTGATTTCCGACTTGTCGAACACGATCGCCAGATGCGTCGGCCGGTTGTCCTCGGGCATCTCGCGGAGCAGCTTCCACAGCATGTTGCAGAAGCCGAGCACGGCATTGACCTGCAAGCCGTCGGACTTGCGGTTCAGCGGCGGCAGCGCGTGATAGGCGCGGAAGATGTAGCCGGAACCGTCGACCAGGAAGATATGGTCGCCTTTTCCTGCCGCCTTGGCCGCGACCGGTTTGGCAGCAGCTGTCGCCGCAGCGGGCATGGTGTCGGCTTTGGCTGAGGTTTTCGGGGATGTCTTTTGGGAGCTCTTGGGCATGGCCGCAATGTATGAATTTTTGCGGCAAAAGACAGCCTCGGGGGATCGCTATTTTGCCGACTCGCACAGCAAATCGCGGCATCAGGCCAGGCAGTCCTCGATGAAACCTGCAACAATGCGCACCGTGGGCGTGCGGCGCAGGTCGCGATGGACGACCAGCCAGACCTCGCGCCCGACGGGACGTCCGCCGATATCATGGCGCTCCAGCCGTGGGTCGGCCTCGCCAAGGAATTTTGGCAGGGCGGCGAGTCCCATTCCCGTCCGCGCGGCCGCCGCCTGGTTCTCCAGGTCGTTGCTGCGAAGCACGATCTCGCGTGAGGCGGAAAAGCGCATCAGCCATCGTTGTTGCGGAACATCATCCATGCTGGAATCGTAGGCGATGAATGCGAAGGCATGCGGTGGCGTCGTCTTCAAATAGTCGGGCGAGCCGTAGAGGGCGAACTCGAAATAGCCGATCTTGCGTGCAATCAGCCCGGGCTCCGTCGGACGCGACAGCCGAAGCGCCAGATCCGCTTCGCGACGGTTGAGCGAGGCCGTGCGCTTCTCGCCGATCAGCTTGATCTTGATACCGGGATGCTGTTGTCGCAGCCGGATCAGCTTCGGCGCGATCAGGACGTTGGCGAGCGAAGGTGGCGCGCTGATCGTGATATCGCCGCCGATGCCGGATTTCGAGGCCTGCACGGCGCGCTCCACCGCAAATGCCGTGTCCGTCATCGGCGCTGCGATCTTGGCGATGCGCTTGCCGTCCTCGGTGAGCTCGTAGCTGCGCGGCCTGCGGTCGACGAGCCTGAGCGACAAGGATGCTTCCAGGGCGGCGACGCGGCGCGCCACGGTGACGTGGTCGACATTGAGGCTCCTCGCCGCGGCGGACAGGGTGCCCTCGCGTGCGAGCGCCAGGAAATGCTGCAGGTCGGTCCAGTCCATTTGTGCAAATTCTCACAACGACATCTCAATCTTGAGCAGTTTCGCAGATTTTCGCGTCATTCCATAGTCCTCCGTCATCGACAGGAGGAATCCGATATGGCCGTGATCGTGAGATTGAAGAGTCCGGGCGGCGCAGACCAGCTCGAGCTGGCGAGCGCTGATTTGCCGCCGCCAGGCCGCGGCGAAATCCGGTTGCAGCAGAGCGCGATCGGCGTGAATACCATCGATATTTATCAGCGCATGGGTCTCTACGCGCTTCCACCCGATCGCATTCCCGGCGTCGAGGCGGTGGGCGTTATTGCGGCGTTGGGTCCGGAGGTGAGCGGCCTCGAAATCGGCGACCGCATCGCCTATGCGGGCACTCCCGTCGGCGCCTATGCGTCCGAGCGCAATTTGCCAGCCTGGCGCTGCGTCAAGCTTCCCGCCGGCATTCCGGACGAGGCGGTCGCGGCAGTGTTCGTCAAGGGCATCACGGCCGACATGCTGCTCAATCGTGTTTTCCCGGTTGGCCCCGGCACGACAATTCTCGTCCATAGCGCGGCAGGAGGACTCGGCCAGCTCCTGACGCGCTGGGCCAGCGTAACAGGGGCGACCGTGATCGGGACCGTCGGATCATCGGCCAAGGCCGAGATCGCCCGTGCTGCCGGTGCGTCGCATGTGATCATTGGGCGGGATGCCGATTTTGCCGCAGCCGTCGCCGACGTCACCGCCGGTCGCGGCGTCGATGTCGCCTATGACGGCGTCGGCGCGACGACGTTGCAGAAGACGCTGGGCTGCGTGCGACCGTTCGGCGTCGTCGCAAGCATTGGCCAGTCGGCCGGGCCGATCCCATCAATCGATGTTCACGATCTCGGGCCGCGGCGCAGCCTGATGCTGGCGCGGCCGAGCGTCATGGCCCACATGAGCGATGCCGATGCCTATCACCGTTCTGCCGCGCGGGTGCTCGCCGCAATGACCGACGGCGTGCTGCAGGTCAGCGGCACAGCCTACAGCCTGCGGGACGCGGCGCGGGCTCAGGCCGACCTCGAAGCCGGGCGTACGACGGGAGCTTTGTATCTGCGCCCCTAAAGCATGATCCGGAAAAGTGCGAAGCGGTTTTCCGAAAAGATCATGCTCAAACAATAACCTAAAGCGCGATGGCGATTCATCTTAGTCTCATCGCGCTCTAGAACGGTCTATTCCGCCGCTTGCAACACCGGCCCGGCCTTCTTCGGCGCGATCCAGAACGCGGCGGGCCGTTCGAACAGGAAGTCGGCGTGGAGCAGCAAGGCGGCCTGCCAGATCGCGAGCGATCCGAGCACGCCGACGATGGTCACGATCAGCGACATCAGGCCGATATCGGAAATGACTGATGTGTGCAGCAGCAGCGTTCGCGTTGCCGCCATCGGCAGGAAGAAGGCGAGATAGATCACGATCGAATGCTCGCCGCAGAAGCGCAGGAAATTGCACCATCCAGCGCGCGCCAGCAGCGTGCCTGATGTGACGATCGCCCCCGCGCCGGCGAAGCCGAGCAGGAGCGAGACGATCTTCCACTCGCTGGCGCCTGATGCGACGAGGCCGGCATTGACCAGCGCCCAGGTCGTAAGCGCCGCGAGTGCAAGCGCGGGGCGGCTTCGTGCGCGGTCCGACAGTGCGAACACATAAGGCGCGAACAGATAGCCGGAATAGAAGTAGACGAAGCGCGCGCAGAATTCGTCGATCGCGGTCCAGCCTGTCGTGACGCGGGCCGTCTCCAGCGCGGCCGCGATCAGCCAGATCGCGAGCGGCGGCCATCTGCGTGTCAGTTTTGTGACGATGAAGAACACCGGCAGCAGATAGATGAACCAGAGCGTGCCGAAGGGCTCGATGAAAGATTCCAGATACAGCAGGCCAACGTCGCGCCAGCCGGTTACGGCTGCGAACGCAGGCGCCTTGAAGCCGAACTGGATTGTCACCCAGACGATATAAAAATAGGCGAAATGCACTGCCTTGCGGTCGAGATAGGTTCGCCAGTCCCGATCGATCACCAGCGGCAGGAACAGGCCCGAAATCAGGAAGAAGTCCGGCATCCGGAACGGCTTTGCGAAGGCCACGAGCAGATGCATGAACCCCGGTTCGCCGGCGGCGAGCTCGACCCCCAGTACCGAATGCATCATCACGACCATGATGATGCAGATGCCCTTGGCGTGATCGACCCAGTCGACACGCGCGGCGTCCGGGGCTTTCGATCCCCCGGTCGCGGCTGATGTGCCTGGTGATGCCATGGTGTCCCTTTTCGAGGCGTATTCCGCCCGGCTCTGTGCGGGCGTGGGGCAGTTTGCCGCCTTGTGGCTTAGGATTTCTTTACCTGTACAATTCGCATGCCTGATTTCGCGCCGGATGGTTTTCTTCTGCCGGGAAAATGCTAAACCGCCCCGTATCAGGGGTTTCGTTAACCAAGCCAAAGCAGGGATTTTCATGCGCATCGCGATGATCGGAACGGGCTATGTCGGACTGGTGTCTGGAGCCTGCTTTGCGGATTTCGGTCACGACGTTACCTGCGTCGACAAGGACGAGAAGAAGATCGCGGCGCTCCATCGCGGCGAGATCCCGATCTATGAGCCGGGCCTGGACGAGCTGGTGGCCAACAACGTCAAGGCCAAGCGGCTCGATTTCACCACCGACCTGTCCAAGCCGGTTGCGGATGCCGACGCCGTGTTCATCGCGGTCGGCACGCCGTCGCGCCGCGGCGACGGCCACGCCGATCTGTCCTATGTCTACGCCGCGGCGAAGGAGATCGCGCAGTCGCTCTCCGGCTTCACCGTGGTGGTGACGAAGTCGACCGTGCCTGTCGGCACCGGCGACGAGGTCGAGCGCATCATCCGCGAGACCAATCCGTCAGCCGATGTCGTGGTCGCATCCAATCCGGAGTTCCTGCGCGAAGGCGCCGCGATCCGCGATTTCAAATTCCCTGACCGCGTCGTGGTCGGCACCTCCGACGAGCGCGGCCGCAAGGTGATGGGCGACATCTATCGCCCGCTGTCATTGAACCAGGCGCCGCTGATGTTCACCGCGCGCCGCACCGCCGAGATGATCAAATACGCCGCCAACGCCTTCCTCGCGACCAAGATCACCTTCATCAACGAGATCGCGGATCTTTCCGAGAAAGTCGGCGCCAATGTGCAGGAGGTTGCCCGCGGCATTGGCCTCGACAACCGCATCGGCACCAAATTCCTGCATGCCGGTCCCGGTTTCGGCGGTTCCTGCTTTCCGAAGGACACCAAGGCGCTGATCAAGATCGCGCAGGACTATGACGTCAATCTGCGCATCGTCGAATCCGTGCTCGCGGTCAACGAGAACCGCAAGCGCGCGATGGCGCGCAAGGTGAGCCAGGCGCTCGGCGGCTCCTTGCGCGGCAAGACCATCGCGGTGCTCGGCCTGACCTTCAAGCCCGATACCGACGACATGCGCGATGCGCCGTCGATCCCGCTCGTCACGGGTCTGCTCGACATGGGCGCGAAGGTGAAGGCGTTCGACCCTGTCGGCATGGAGCAGGCGAAAAGCGAACTGCCCAGCATCACCTATTGCGAAGATGCCTATTCCTGCGCGCAAGGTGCCGATGCGGTCGTCGTCGTCACCGAATGGACCCAGTTCCGCGGCCTCGATCTCGATCGGCTGAAGGCGGCCATGGCCCAGCCCGTCGTCGTCGACCTCCGCAATATCTTCCGCCCCGAGGACATGGCTACGGCCGGCTTCACCTATGAGAGCGTCGGCCGCCCGCCGGTACAGGGCTGAGATAAGTCGTAATAGACTGAAACCGTCATGGCCGGGCTTGTCCCGGCCATCCACGTCTGTTTTCTAGTCCAAGACGTGGATGCCCGGGACGAGCCCGGGCATGACGAGTGGATAGGCCTTGCCCCGCAACTTCGACACGCCCCTCCCGATCGATGCCGTGCTCGACGACCTCTCGCGCACGCTGGGTCAGCACAACGCCGCCGTGCTGGTGGCGCCCCCCGGCGCCGGCAAGACCACGCGGGTGCCGCTGGCGCTGCTCGATGCGCCCTGGGCCAAAGGCAAGAAGATCATCGTGCTGGAGCCGCGCCGCATCGCGGCACGGGCCAGCGCCGACCGCATGGCCAAGTCGCTCGGCGAGCGCGCTGGCGAGACCGTGGGCTATCGCGTCCGCTTCGGCTCGAAGATCTCGCGTGCAACCCGCATCGAGGTCGTGACCGAAGGCATCTTTACCCGGCAGATCCTCGACGATCCTGAGCTTTCCGGTGTTGCCGCCATCCTGTTTGACGAATTCCACGAGCGCTCGCTCGATGCAGATCTCGGCCTTGCGCTGGCGCGCGATGCGCAGCTCGGCCTGCGCGAAGATCTGCGCATCCTGGTGATGTCGGCGACGCTTGATGGCGCGCGTGTGGCAAGGCTGCTCGGAGAAGCGCCGGTCGTCGAGAGCGAGGGCCGCGCCTTTCCGGTCGAGACCCGTTATCTCGGCCGCAAGGCGGATGCGCCGATCGAGCGGCAGATGGCGGATGCCATCGCATCGGCACTGCGCGCCGACAGCGGCTCGGTGCTCGCCTTTCTGCCGGGTGCCGCCGAAATCCGTCGTACCCAGAATTTCCTGGCCGAGCGCGTGCAGGACGCCAGTATCGAGATCGTGCCGCTGTTCGGCGCGCTTGATGCCGCCGTGCAGGATCGCGCCATCGCACCGGCGCCGAAGGGCACGCGAAAAGTGGTGCTCGCGACCTCGATCGCGGAGACCTCGCTCACCATCGAAGGCGTGCGCATCGTCGTCGATTCCGGCCTTGCCCGGGTGCCGCGCTATGAGCCCGATATCGGCCTGACGCGGCTCGAGACGGTCCGCGCCTCGCGTGCGGCGGTGGACCAGCGCCGCGGCCGCGCCGGCCGCACCGAGCCTGGCGTCTGCTACCGGCTCTGGGACGAGCCGCAGACGGCCTCGCTGGCGCCCTATACGCAGCCGGAAATCCTCAGCGCCGATCTCTCCTCGCTGGTGCTCGATCTCGCGCAATGGGGCGTCGCCGATCCGGCCGCGCTGTCGTTCCTCGACCCGCCGCCACAGCCGGCATGGAAGGAAGCCAAAAGCCTCCTCGCCGAGCTCAACGCGCTCGATCGCGACGGCCGCATCACCGCCGAGGGCAAGAGCCTGCGCGCACTGGCGCTGCCGCCGCGGCTGGCGCGCACGATCGTGGATTCGCATCGCGCAGGGTGCGGCGAGGAAGCGGCCGAGATCGCGGCGATCCTCACCGAACGCGGGCTCGGCGGCGACAGCGCCGATCTGGAGCACCGGCGCGACCAGTTTCGCCGCGACCGTTCGCCGCGAGCGGCGAGCGCGCGCGATCTGGCGCGGCGCTGGGCCTCGCAAGTGGCAGCGTCGGAGAAGCCGGGACCGCAGGAGGATCTCTCGACCGGCCTGATGCTTGCTTATGCCTTCCCGGACCGCGTGGCCCGCAACCGCGGTAATGGCAGTTTTGTACTCGCCAACGGTCGCGGCGCCGCAGTGGAGCAGACCTCGTCGCTGGCCCGCGCGCCCTACATCGCGATCGGTGAAATGACCGGCACGGCCGCAAGCGGTCGCATTCTGCTGGCAGCGCAAATTGCTGAAGAAGATATCGAGCGACATTTTGCCGAACATATCGACACCACCGACGAGATCTCCTTCGATCGCGGCGCGATGGCGCTGCGCGCGCGGCGCAAGCGCGTGCTGCACGCGATCACACTTTCCGAAGCAACGCTTGCGGTGTCGCCCTCGGAAGACACCGCGCGCATTTTTGCCGATGGTCTGATCGCCGCAGGTCTCGACCGACTGCCCTGGTCCAAGGCCGCAAAGCAATGGCGCGACCGCGTGATGTTCCTGCGCAAGGCCGAGGGCGACAATTGGCCCGACCTGTCGGACGACGGGTTGATCGCGCGGCGCGACGATTGGCTGGTGCCCGCGCTCTACGGCAAGATCGCGCTGAAGGACGTCTCCGCCGGTGATCTCTCCGATGCACTGATGGCGCTCTTGCCCTGGGACATGCGCGCGCGGCTCGACCGCGAGGCGCCGACACATTTCGAGGCGCCGACGGGCAGCGTGCTGGCGATCGACTACGAGGCCGAGCAGGGGCCGACCATCGCCGTGCGGCTGCAGGAATTGTTCGGCCTCAACACCCATCCCTCGATCGCCGCCGGCAAGGTGCCGCTGGTGCTGGAGCTGCTGTCGCCGGCGCAGCGTCCGGTGCAGGTGACGCGCGATCTCCCCGGCTTCTGGCGCGGCAGCTACGCCGCGGTGCGCTCCGACCTGCGCGGCCGCTATCCGCGCCATCCCTGGCCGGACGATCCGGCGACCGCGCTGCCGACCCGGCGGGCGAAGCCGCGCGGGACGTGAGGCGGTATTAACCGTTCGCTCATCCTTTTCGTCAAAATGACCCGGGCCCTGCCGCGGCGTCGCTCGCAGACGGGCGCGCCGCGTGGTGAAATCGAGCGTTCGGCTCGGAAGTGGTGTGATGCGTAACATTATGATCTTCGCGGCCGTGATGATCGGTCTCGGTACATTCATGGCGCAGATGGCGGACAGGATGAGTTCCGCCTCCGCCACGTCAGCGCCGCACCCGACGGTCGCAGTTGCGACCACCGCGCCGGCCGGCAGCCGCAGCCTCAACATTCCCCGGGATGTCCGCGGTCATTTCCAGGCCGAGGGCCGCATCGACGGCCAGCGCATCGGTTTCATGGTCGACACCGGAGCTTCCGTGGTGGCGCTGAACGAGACCTCGGCCGCCCGCTTCGGCCTGCGTCCCTCCCGCAACGAGTACAGCGCCACGGTCACCACTGCGAACGGCACCGTCAAGGCCGCGCGCACCCGGATCGCGATGCTTGAGGTCGGCGACCTCGTCGTGCGCGATGTCGATGCCATGGTGCTGCCGGACGCTGCGCTGTCCGAGAACCTGCTCGGCCTCTCCTTCCTGTCGCGCCTGAAGCGCTTTGAGTACGCCAACGGCCAGATGGTGCTGGAGCAGTAGATCCACTCTAATTGGTCGGTGGGCCTCCCTTAAGGGCAGACGGGGTGCTATATTCCGTCCATGAACAGCCCCGAGGCGATCGACATCCTCCGACAATCCGAGCCCGCGCTACGCGAGCGAGGCGTCTTGCATGCCGCGTTGTTCGGCTCGGTGGCGAGGGGTGAAAATCGCCCTGACAGCGATGTCGATATTATGGTCGAGATCGATCCGGAGGCGCGGATCACGGTCTTCGACTACATCGAACTCAAGGAATATATCGCCAACCTTTTTGACGGGCGGGTCGATATCGTCAATCGCGACGGTCTGAAATCATACGTTGCGCCCGCCGCGACAGCCGATGCTGTCTATGCCTTCTGATCGCATCGACGGAGTCCTTCGGGACATCTTACATCACATCGATTTGGCGACCGAGTTCGCCGTAGATCTGGATCGCGAGGCATTCGCGACGGATTTACGGACGGTCTACGCTGTTACGCGATGTTTGGAGATCATTTCGGAGGCGTCTCGGCGTCTTCCAGAGGAACTGAAGGCGAGGCACCCAGCGATCGCATGGAGGCAGATGGCGGCTGCAGGCAATGTCTATCGCCACAACTATGAGGACGTCGCAGCCCGCCTTGTCTGGGAGACCGTTCAGCAGGCACTGCCATCTCTCAGGGCAGCCGTCGAAGACGAACTGGCACGCCGATAGCCGATGCGCCAGAAGCGCGGATCTCTCTCAGCGCACCATTTCCCGTTACCAAACTGCCGCAATTATCGGCCATAAGCCTTCATTCCCGCCTTCCGCCGCGCCCTGGCATTCGCTAAGGCTGCATCAATTCCCGTCATTTTCACGAGACCGCCTCAATGTTCCCCAAGCCGAAATCCGTCTTGTTGCCCAACACCTACGCCTTCGAATCCGAGCCGATGGTGAAGCCCACGGGTTTCCGCGAATACGACGCGCGCTGGTTGTTCCAGAAGGAAATCAACCTGATGGGCGTGCAGGCGCTCGGCATGGGGCTGGGCGCGCTGATCGCCGAGCTTGGCGTCAGCCAAGAGATCGTCACCGGCCATGATTTCCGCGGCTATTCGGCTTCGATCAAATATGCGCTGATCTCCGGCCTGATGGCGGCGGGCTGCAAGGTGCACGATATCGGTCTTGCGGTGACGCCGATGGCCTATTTCGCGCAATTCGATCTCGACGTGCCCGCCGTCGCGATGGTCACGGCCTCGCACAACGACAATGGCTGGACCGGCGTGAAGATGGGCGCCAACCGTCCGCTGACCTTCGGCCCCGACGAGATGACGCGGCTGAAAGAGATCGTGCTCAATGCCGAGTTCAAGAACAAGGCGGGCGGCTCCTACCAGTTCCACGAGAACTATCCGGCACGCTATATCGCCGATCTCACCAACCGGCCAAAGCTGACGCGCAAGCTCAAGGTCGTCGCGGCCTGCGGCAACGGCACCGCCGGCGCATTCGCGCCGCAGGTGCTGGAGGCGATCGGCTGCGAGGTGATCCCGCTCGACACCGAGCTTGACCACACCTTCCCGAAATACAATCCGAACCCTGAGGACATGGAGATGCTGCACGCGATCCGCGACGCGGTGCTGCATCACAAGGCCGATGTCGGCCTCGGCTTCGACGGCGACGGCGACCGCTGCGGCGTCGTCGACAACACCGGCGAGGAGATCTTTGCCGACAAGGTCGGCGTGATGCTGGCGCGCGACATGTCGGCGATCCACAAGGATGCGCAGTTCATCGTCGACGTGAAGTCGACCGGTCTCTTCATCACCGATCCCGTGCTGCAGAAGCAGGGCGCCAGGACCGCCTATTGGAAGACCGGCCATTCCTACATGAAGCGCCGCACCAACGAGACCGGTGCGCTCGCCGGCTTCGAGAAATCAGGCCATTTCTTCTTCAACAAGCCGTATGGGCGCGGCTATGACGACGGCCTCGTCTCGGCGATCGCGATCTGCGACATGCTCGACCGCGCCCCCGGCAGGTCCATGGCGGACCTCAAGGACGCGCTGCCAAAGACCTGGTCGTCGCCGACCATGTCGCCGCATTGTGCCGACGAGGTGAAGTACGGCGTCATCGACGCCGTGGTGAAGCACTTCGAGGGCTTGCAGGCCAAGGGCGCCAAGATTGGCGGCCAGGCGATCCGCGATCTCGTCACCGTCAACGGCGTGCGCGTCACCGTCGAGGACGGCAGCTGGGGCCTGGTCCGCGCCTCCTCGAACAAGCCCGAGCTCGTGGTCGTGGTCGAGAGCCCGGTCTCCGAGCAGCGCATGCACGACATGTTCGAGATGGTGAACAGCGTGCTGCGGACCCATCCCGAGGTGGGAGAGTACAACCAGAAGATTTGAGGAGCGCCCTTCGCGGAGGACTGGAGGCCGCCACACACGCCACCGCCATGCCCCGCGAAGGCGGGGCATCCAGGACGCCGCGGCCTATCGATATCCGACTGGCGTCTCTGGAATACCGGATCGTCCGCCTTCGCGGACGATGACAGCATTGGTGGGGCGAAGGATCGCCCTCATCGAAATGTCTTAAGCCGCCACCACCGCCGGGATCGGCAGCGCCGTCACCGACTTGATCTTCTCCATCGCAAAGCGCGAGGTGACGTTCTTCAGCGGCACGGCGCTGATCAGCTTCTTGTAGAAGATGTCATAGGCCTGCATGTCGGCGACCACTACGCGCAGCATGTAATCGACGTCGCCGGCCATGCGGTAGAATTCCATCACTTCGGGCATGGCGCTGACCGCTTCGGCAAACTTCTTCAGCCAGGCGTCGGAATGATCGGAGCTCTCCACCGACACGAACACGGAGATGCCGAGCCCGATCTTGTTCTGATCGACCAGTGCCACCCGCTTCAGGATCACGCCGTCGGCCTCGAGGCGCTGGATGCGCTTCCAGCAGGGGGTCGAGGACAGTCCGACCCGGTCGCCGATTTCGGCAACGGACAGGGAGGCATCCTCCTGGAGGACCATCAGGATCTTGCGGTCGATGGCGTCCAGGCGGCGGCTGGTCTCGGGGATTTGGACAGCGAGGTCGGTCATTTGAAGAACTTTGTTCCATTTCAGGGGCCGATTTCCCTGATATAGAGAAAATCATTCTATAGCAAGCCCATAATCTCGGCGGCGGGCTGGCTCGGCGTCTCAGACGCTGCGCAAAAGCTCTTCAACTTCAACACGTTGCGGTGCGGCCAGGCCGCCACCATGGCGGGTGCATTTCAGCGCCGCAGCGGCCGCGGCGAATCGCAGCGCCTCGCGCAGGCCTCCGCCCTCAGCGAGCCGGAGGGTGAAGGCGCCGTGGAAGACGTCGCCAGCGCCAAGCGTATCCACCGCCTCGACCGGGAAGGCGGGTGTTTCCTCCAGCTGGCCTGCCTCGTTCAGCCAGATCGTGCCGTGCGGGCCGCGGGTGGCGGCGAGGAATGCGGGCGTGAGCTTGGCGAGCCGCTTCAAGGCCTCGCCGTCCTCAGTGATGCCAGCGGTCTCCTGCACCTGCTCGCTGGCGAACAGCAGATGCGAGGCGGCTGTGAGCAGATCGTCGGTCAGCGCCATCGCACGATCGACGCCGACAATGACGGGGATGTCGCGCCGGCGCGCCTCGGTGCAGAGATCAATGCAGAAGGCGCCGCAGCGGCTCTCGACGAGAACCGCCTGGCAACAAGCGAGCAATTCGTCGGCGTCAGATAGCTTCACGCTCCACAGCGCGGGATCGCGGTAGATCGTCAGCGTTCGTTCGCCTGATGCGTCGATGATGATCGCCGAGACGGGCGTGGCCGCGCCCCGAACGCGCACGATCCGCCCGACATCAATCCCCTCGGAAGCCATCCGTTCGAGAATGAAGCCGCTCGACGTCTCCTGCGCGTCGCCCATGGGACCTGCGAACGCGACGCGGCCGCCAAGTCGTGCCATCGCGATCGCGGCATTGAGCGCGTTGCCGCCGCATATCTCGGCAAGATGCGTCGCGTTCGCCTTGCTGCCGCGCTCCGGCACGGCCTCCACCCGAAAGGTGAGGTCGCGCACGGGAATGCCGATGCACAGGATGCGCGGCGCGATCGCAGAGTGCGCCATCGGCAGCCTCAGCTCCTGTCGTGCACCCAGCGGCCGAGCAGATGATGTGCGATCGCAAACGGATGCGGCCCGGCCAGTCCGTCCGGATGCGTCCGTTTCAGCATCAGCGCCGCCTCATCGCGCGTGAACCAGCGTGCATCCTCCAGCTCGGAATGATCGACGACGATGTCCTCGTTCAGCGCCCGCGCGCTGCAGCCAATCATCAGCGACGACGGATAGGGCCACGGCTGCGACATGTAATACTGCACGTCGGTGCAGCGAATGCCCGACTCTTCGAGGATTTCACGGCGCACGGCGTCCTCGATGGTTTCGGCGGCCTCGACGAAGCCGGCGAGGCACGAAAACATGCCGGGCGGAAACTGCTTCTGGCGGCCGAGCAGGCACTTTTCGCCCGATGCCACCAGCATGATCACGACAGGATCGGTGCGCGGAAAATGCTCGGCCTTGCACGCCGGGCAGTCGCGCTTCCAGCCGCCTTCCTTCATCGCGCTGCGGGCGCCGCAATTGGCGCAATAGCCATGGCGCTGATGCCAGCTGACCATCGATTTCGCCATCGCGATCGCCGACAGCTGGTCGGGCGGGATCGCGCCCTGCATCGCCATGCCGCGCAGCTCGGTGACGGTGTAGTCGTCACGGCCGATCAGCTTCTCGGCTGCGGCCTGTGCCAGGCCCATGCCGAAGATCGCCGCGCCGTCGCGCAAGCCCAGAAAGATCGTGCCGGGATTGGCGCCGCATTTCAGCGCCTCGTCGATCGAGAGCAGCGCACGCACCTTGTCGCCCTCGCGCTTCACCAGCAGCGAGTCGCGGTAGATGACATAGGCGCGCGACGACGGTTTCTGTTCCAGTGCAAACAGCTTTTCGTCATCGCGGCGCAAATGCGCGGCGCGGTCGAGGACGTTGGTGACGAAGGCCGGCTGCCCCAAGGGAAACGAGTCGAATGCTGACATTTCTTGTTCTTTCAACCCAACCAGATTTTCTTGCGAAGCGCGCTGATGAAATTCTGTACCTCGGCCGCGTCATGCGCCAAGGGTTTCATCACGCCCCAGACCGGCCGCGGCCATGCGGCGTCACCGGTGCGGCGCGCGATGATATGAATATGAAGCTGCGGCACGAGATTGCCGAGCGCCGCGACATTGAGCTTGTCGCATCTGGTGATCTCCTTCAGCGCGCGCGAGACGCGGGAGATCTCGGTCATCAGCTGGGCCTGCTGCACCTCGTCGAGATCGATGATCTCGACCGCATCAGGCCGCCGCGGCACCAGCAGCAGCCAGGGATAGTTGGCGTCCTTGATGACCAGCACCTTCGACAGCGGCAGGTCGCCGATGTCGATGGTGTCCTCTTTCAGGCGGGAGTGCAGCGACCAGGCGGGTTCGGGCATGAAGGTTTCCGGATGGCCCGATGGGGTCGGGCGTGTTGGGCCAGACCATACGATAGGAGGTCAGTAAGGGAAAGGATGGCAACCGCATACGCGATCGTCGTCCTGGACAAGCGAAGCGCAGATCCAGGACCCACGACCCCAGGGAGCCGTTTTGCGAAGATTCGCGGCGACCAGCTCGCCTCGCGACTCCGGCTTGGGGTAATGGGTCCTGACTTTCGCCGGGACGACCAAAAAACTACGCCTCCGCCAACACCCGCGCATTGGCGCGGATCGAGGCTTCGCTGACGCGAATGCCGAGGCCGGGGCCATCGGGCACCACCACATGACCGGCGCGGTTGGCGACGCGCTCCTCCAGCACGTCTTCGGTCAGCACGTGATGCGGCATGTAGAATTCACAGCCGAGCGAGATGCCCGGTGTCGCCGCGATCAGCTGCGTGCCGGCGGCGAGGCCAATGCCGCCTTCCCACAGCGTGCCGCCATAGCCGGGCAGGCCGGCGATGTCGGCGATCGCCATGATCGCCTGCGCCTCGTACAGGCCGCCTGATTTCATCAATTTGATCGAGACGGCATCGGCCGCCTCGCGGCGCACGACCTCCATCATGTCACGGCGATCGAAGCAGCTCTCGTCCGCGAGCACTGGCGTTTCCAGCGCCGCGGTGAGCTGCGCCATCACGTCGAGAAACTTGCGCGGCACTGGCTGCTCGATGAAGGTCGGCGCAAATTCCTCGACATCGCGCAGGATCTTGATGGCGCCGAACGGCGCCAAAGCCTGGTTGTAGTCGACGCGCAGATCGACCTTGTCGCCGAACTCTTTCCGGATCGCTTCGAGATGATCGAGGTCCTCGCGATGCGGTTTTACGCCGGTCTTGACCTTGTAGATGACATTGCCCTCAGGAACCATCTTGCGCATACGTTCGAGATCGGCGGCGAAGTCAGGATCGGCGATGGAGAACGACAGCGGGATGGTGTCGCGCACGCGGCCGCCGAGCAGGTCGGCAACCGAGAGTCCCGACGATTTGCCGACGATGTCGAGCAGCGCCATCTCAATCGCAACTTTTGCTTCGGCGTGCCCAACCAGCGCGCGGTCGAGCTCAGCCATCAGCGCGCGGATGCGGCGCACGGATTTGCCGATCACGATCGGCCGCAAATAAATGTCGAGCGCCGCGAACGCAGCTTCCTGTGTTCCCGTGAACACCTCCCACGGCGCAGCTTCGCCCCAGCCGATCACGCCGTCGCTCGAGGTCAGCTCGAGCAGCACGCGCTTCACGGTGCCCTTGACGTTGCCGACGCCCTGCAGGCGCGCCATCTTGATCGGGCTTTCGATCAGGAATAGGCGGAGACGCTGGATGGTCGCTTCGGTCATGTCAGGCCTCCATTGACGTGCCAGACCTGACCGGTGACGTAGGATGCTTTCGGGGACGCCAGAAAGGCGATGATCTCGGCGACTTCTTCCGGCCGCCCGCGGCGGCGCATCGGGATCAGCGCTTCCGTTGCGGCGATCTGCTCGGGCGAAAGCCGGCTCTCGCCCGGCTTGTCCTTGACGATCAGGCCGGGCGACACCGCGTTGACGGTGATGCCGTCTTTTGCAAGCTCCATCGCGGTGAGTCGCACCAGCGCTTCCAGCGCGGAGCGGCTCGCGGCCGTCGCTGCGAACGGCGCGAATTCGGGCCGGATCGCGTGTGCGACGAAGGAGGACACCGCGACGATCCGCGCATCATTCCCGGCCCGCAGCATCGGCAGTGCAGCCTCGACCATCCGTGTGAAAGCCAGCGCCGATTCGTCCATCGCCTGCCGGAACTGATCCGCCGGGGTGCCGATCGCGCTGCCGCGGCGGGCATGGCCGCCGACGAGAACCAAGCCATCGAGCCGGCCGAAAGCCGATTGCACCGCGGCGATGGCACCGGTCGCGGCTGTTTCCCCGGCGAGATCGCCAAGGCATTTGGCGACCGCGGCGCCCTTTGCTTCGGCTTCCGCTGCCGTGGCATCGAGGCCCGTGGCGTTCGAGCGCGTGTGCAGCAGAAGCGCCGTGCCGGGTGCGGCAAGCAACTTTGCCGCGGCACGGCCGATGCCGCTGGCGGCGCCGGTGACGAGATAGACGCGATTGATCTCAGGCATCACGATGTCGCGTTGGCCGGCGGCAGCGCGCCGGTGCGGTGGAAATGGCTGAGGAAGGCGCGCGTTGCGGCTTCCCTGGGATTGTCGATCACCTGCCGCGCCGGGCCTTCCTCGATCACGACGCCGTCGCGCATGAAGATCAGGCGGTCGGCGACTTCGCGGGCAAAGGCGATTTCGTGGGTCACGATCACCATGGTCATGCCTTCGGAGGCCAGCTGCTGGATCACGTTCAGCACCTCGCCGACGAGCTCGGGATCGAGCGCCGAGGTCGCTTCGTCGAACAGCATGACGTCAGGCTCCATCGCCAGCGCGCGTGCGATCGCAACGCGCTGCTTCTGGCCGCCTGACAGCGTTGCCGGATATTGGTCCGCCTTCTCCGCGAGCCCGACCTTGGCGAGCTGCGCCCGCGCGAGCTTTTCGGCGTCGGCCTTGGCCATGCGCCGCACGGTGACCGGCCCCTCCATCACGTTCTGGAGTGTCGTCATGTGCGGGAACAGGTTGAAGTGCTGGAACACCATGCCGGTGGTGGCGCGGAATTTTGCCAGGCTCTTTACGTCGGGGAGCTTTGTGCCGTCGCCGAACGCAAAGCTGATATCACCGACGCGCACGCTGCCGCCGTCGGGCACGACCAGAAGATTGATGCAGCGGAGCAGCGTCGACTTGCCGGAGCCTGAAGGCCCGATCAGCGCGACGACGCCGCCCTTGGCGACGTCGAGATTGATGTTCTTCAAAACCTCGTTGCTGCCAAAGCTCTTGCGTAAGGCCCGGATCTCGATTTTCGACGCCTCGCTCATTCGCTGACCGCCAGGTGCTTCTCGCCGCGGCGGACGATGATGGTGAGCGGGATCAGGATCGCCGCATAGGCGACCGCAACCGCGGTGTAGGTCTCCAGCGGCCGGTAGCTGTCATGAGCCGCGACCTGGCTCTGATACACGAGGTCGGGCACCGCCAGCACCGAGACCAGCGACGTGTTCTTGAACTGGATGATCGACTGGTTCATCAGCGCCGGGATCATGCGCTTGATCGCCTGCGGCAGCACGATGCGCCGCATGCTCTGGCCTGGGGTCATGCCGAGCGCGGCACCGGCTTCCGACTGGCCCTTGTCGATCGAGATGATGCCGCCGCGGATGATCTCCGAATAGAACGAGCCGCCGTAGAGCGAGAGCGCCAGCGCCGAGGCCGTAATCGGCGTCATCTCGACGCCGGCGAGGATCGGCAGCGCGTAGTAGAACCAGATCAGCTGCACCAGGATCGGCGTGCAGCGGAACGCCTCGATGAAGGCGAGGGCGACGAGCCGCACCGGCTTCAAGCGCGACAGGCTGCCGAAAGCGCCGAACAGGCCGAACACGAGGCCGAGCAGCACGATCACCACGGTGAAGCCGACGGTGACGCCAAGCCCGTTGAGAAAGAGCCAGCGATAGCTCCAGAGGATGCCGAAGTCCCACTGATACATGTGTGCGATTACTCGTCTCGTACTGTCATTCCGGGGCGCCCGGAGGGCGAGCCCGGAATCTCGAGATTCCGGGTTCGATGCTTCGCATCGCCCCGGAATGACAGCGTTGCTCTTACAGCGACACGCCCGGCGGGATGTCCGCCTCGGTCACGCCCACCAGCTCCATATTGGTGATGATGGCGTTGCGGATGAAGCCGAGGCCCCTGTTGAAGTCGATCCAGGTGTTGACGTAGTCACGCCAGGTCTTGTCGTTCTCGCGGCGGAAGCCGGCATTCGACGTCGTCGCGAAGATCGGCGTCGGCAGTACGAACTGGCCGAGCGAGGGGTTCTTCTTCAGCACGGTCAGCGACAGCATCGTGATCAGGCACTGCGCGTCGACGCGGCCGGTCTGCAGCGCGGCGGTGGCGTCGTCGGCGGTCTTCAGCCGCGAGATCTGCGCCTTCGGCGTCAGGCGGCTGACGACCTGGTCGTGGGACGAGCCCTGGTCGACCGCGATCTTGATATCGGGCGAGTTCAGCTCGGCCCAGCTCTTCGGCTTGAAGTCCTTCTTGCAGAGAATGCCGAAGGCGTTGTTGAAGACAGGCACCGAGAAGTCGACCACCAGCGCGCGCTTCGGCGTCGGGTTCAGGCCGAAGAAGATGTCGATCTTGTTGGACTGCAGATCCAGCACCGAATTGCCCCAAGTCGTCTCGGTGATCTCGAGCTCGGCCTCCATGTCGTCGGCCAACGCCTTGGCGATGTCGATGTAGAAGCCCTTCCACTGGCCGCTGGAAAGATCCTTCATGTAATAGGGCGCGCCGCCGCCGACGGCACCGATCCGCATCTTCTTGGTGCGGCGGATGCGGGCGAAGGTCGATTCGTTGGGATCGGCCGCCTGGGCCACGGCCTTCGAGGCCAGCGCGCTTGCGGTCACCGCGCCGACGGCGCCAAGTCCGACAATCGATGCAACATCACGACGTGTAACCATTGGGATCAATCGCTTTTCTGGTGAGGTGGAGTTCCGGCAGCGTTCTTACCAAGGCGGCCCTGGTAGCGAAAGCACAGCCTATCGGCTGGGCAGGTCAGGAATTGCCCGGATGCTGGGCAAGATCAAGTTGGCCGATATGATACCCGCTTGCTTTCCCGCTCCTTTGGCCCCAAATAGGGACCGGGAGATTGGCGGTGGACGAGCCACTCGCCAACCGGGTCAGGTCCGGAAGGAAGCAGCCCTAACGAGGTCCGGATCGGGTCGCTCGTCAGTCTCCTACCTGTTTTTTCGAGCGAACCAGCGCCGGCGGGCCTCCCGCTGGCGCGCTCCTGTCCGCAAAAGCCAGCCGAGAGACATTCCATTGCGGATTGACCGATGACCGACGCTGGCGCCCCTCCACCTCCTGATAGCGCCGGCCCGGCCGGCAACGCGCCCTATCGGGTGCTGGCGCGGAAATACCGTCCCTCGAGCTTCGACGATCTGATCGGCCAGGAGGCGGTGGTCCGCACCGTCTCCAATGCGTTCGAAACCGGCCGGATTCCGCAGGCCTGGATCCTCACCGGCGTCCGCGGCGTCGGTAAGACCACCACTGCGCGCATCCTCGCCCGTGCGCTCAACTACGAGATGCCGGACGGTTCGGTGAAGGGCCCGACCATCCACATGCCGACCCTTGGCGTGCATTGTCAGGCGATCATGGAAAGCCGGCATATGGACGTGCTGGAGATGGATGCGGCCTCGCACACCGGTGTCGACGACGTCCGCCAGATCAATGACAGCGTGCGCTACGCTCCGGCCAGTGCCCGCTACAAGGTCTACATCATCGACGAAGTCCACATGCTGTCGACGGCGGCGTTCAACGCCTTCCTGAAGACGCTGGAGGAACCGCCGGAGCACGCCAAGTTCGTGTTCGCCACCACCGAGATCCGCAAGGTCCCGGTCACGGTGCTGTCGCGCTGCCAGCGCTTCGACCTGCGCCGCGTCGAGGCCGACGTGCTGATGAAGCATCTCGCCAACATCGCCGCGAAGGAACATGTCGAGATCGAGCCGGAGGCGCTCGGGATCATCGCGCGCGCGGCCGAAGGCTCGGTGCGCGATTCGCTGTCGCTGCTCGACCAGGCCATCGCCCATGCGGCGGGCCGGGTGAAGGCCGATGCGGTCAGGCAGATGCTGGGCCTTGCCGACCGCACCCGTGTCATCGATCTGTTCGAGTCGCTGGCACGCGGCGACATCGCGGCTGCGTTCAAGGAGTTCCGCGATCAGTACGATGTCGGCGCGGATCCGATCGTGGTGCTGTCGGATCTCGCTGAATTCGTCAATTTCGTCACCCGCGTGAAGATCGTGCCGGCGACGGCCGACAACGTCGCCTATGGCGAGACCGAGCGCGTGCGCGCGAAGGATTTCGCCTCAAGGATCTCGATGCGCGTGCTGTCGCGGATGTGGCAGATGCTGCTCAAGGGCATCACCGAGGTACAGGGCGCGACGCGCCCGGCCGCAGCCGCCGAGATGGTGCTGGTGCGCATCGCCTATGTCGCCGATCTGCCGACGCCGGACGAAGCGATCCGGTTGCTGGAGCAGAATG